>CACYCX010000121.1 GCA_902772975.1 uncultured Spirochaetaceae bacterium | reverse complement strand
TTCACGCCGGAAATAAAAATGCCGCCAGCGCTCTTTCAGACATTTACTACGAAGTGCGCTCCGGCCTTTCGTTCAACAAAACTCCTGAAATTTACGGCGCGTTCCCGGTTGACCCGTACAGCCACACTCCATGGCAGCAGGGTGCAAAACAGCCGGGTATGACAGGACAGGTAAAGGAAGAAGTAATTACGCGCTGGGGTGAGCTTGGCATGGAAATTACAGGCGGCCGGCTTTCGTTCAATCCTGCTCTCCTTTCCAAAAAGGAATTTGATTCTGAAGGAAAGCTTTCGTTTACAAGATTCGGCGTTCCGTTTGAATACAGGCTCAATGATTCGATAAACGAAATCCGCGTTACGGTTGACGGACAGAACGACAGTGCAACCTTAAGCGAAGTCGTATCAAAGGGCTTGTTCTCAAGGAGCGGCGGCATCCGGAATGTAGTTGCAGAAATCCCGGCCTGCATGCTTTATAAAAACTGATGTAAATCACAAAGATTTTTGCTTACAATAAGCCGCATGTAAAGTGCAAGTTGCGTGCGTCTTTTTTGAAAGGAAAAATAATCTGCCTTTGTTTTGTTCTCCTCCGAACAGGCAAAGGCTTTTTTTTGAGGTAATGCCTTTGGGGATTTCGTTTATTCTGAAAGGTAATTTCGTATTTTTAGAGCAAGCTGCTTTTTGAGGTCAGGAGTCAAAGCCGCCGCGGTGCCCAAATCCGGAACCGGGCCGCCGATGCAGGAAGCTGCCCAGAACCTTACATCGTCCGACTGGCTGTCATGCGGGATTGCACGCGCGTTAACCGGAGCGAGGCGGGTTTTTGTAGAAAGAAGGGTCTGGCAATCTGAAGAAATCAGATGAATCAAAACCGGATCCATTTTTTTATCGTTTTTAAATTTCAGTGCGACAATTTCCGGCGCTATAAGGCTATGACCTGTATTAACCTGATACGGCGGAAAGAACTGGCTTTCGTAATATTTTATCAGATTGAAATCTATCTTGCGGTGGTTTTCAAGTGAACAGCAGAAGGCGCCGAGCTTGTGTTCATTCATAAGAAGGACAAGTCCTTTTTTTTCGAGCGTATACCAGTTCGGCAAAAGCAGCCCCGATTCCTGAAGCGTCTTTATTTCGTTCAGCAATAATTCAGTTGAAACCGGAAGCGTATTTGTTGAAATTGAATTCTTAAGCTCGCGTATCATTTCTGAATAGCCGCTTTCTCCGTAAACTGACTGCGCCATCAGGCTTACAAAACCAAACAGCGTATCATCATCGGCACCTGTAACCGCCATCGGGATTTCGGCATAGTTCTTAACCTGAATCAGATATTCAAGAAGCGATTCATAATCTTCGGGAATCTCAAGTCCGGCCTTTTTCCGGTATGTTCCGTAATACGCAATTTCAAAATGGTCAAGCAGGAGCGGAAGCGCAAAATGACCTGCTGATGTACGCGTGCTGTTTGCAATCGGGGTCGGCATTTGCGAGAAAAGCTGTTCTGTAAGGGGCACCGCTTTTTTCTGAATTAATTCCATTGCCGCGCCGTTTTTCATAAATACAAGATTATATTTTTCTATATTAGAGGGAAGTTTTTTATTTGCATCAAGATTTATAATCTCGACTTTTTTCAGATCACTGCGGAGCACTTCGGAAAATGCAGAAACAACCTGAGGCGAAACATTATAAAAAGCAACTTTTGGCGCGCGAAAAACATTGAACAGAATGACAGCCGTAACAATCCATGCAAGCAAAACTGAAAGAGAAATCAAAGTCAATCTGATTGTATTCTGTGTCCGCTTTGAAAATACCATTTTTAAATACTACCACCGTTTCCGGGATTTTACAACAAAACGTTTTATTTCAAAAGTACAATTCCGCTGGTATCATACATTTTTTACGGGGTCAAATGCAGTTGAAAAATATTGACGAGGTCGCCTCATTATGGAAAAATGCATTCAATAATATTTTGCAAAATATAAATAAAATTTTAAGAAATTTAAATCGGAGAAAAATATGTTTCCAATTACATTCAAAAAAACATTTTCGTTAATCGCACTTACTCTTGCAGTAAGCTTTTTATCAGGCACTTTTCTTTTTTCACAGGAATCGTCAGATGAAGAATCAGAAAACAGTCCGCATTCATTCAGCCTTACGACAGACTTTACTTATCACACAAAAGCAGACCCCATTCTTTCAAAGGCTCCGCGCTTTGCACCGATTACAGGAATTTACGACGGAATTGAATTAAGGGAGACGGCAACATACAAATACAACATTCCTGTTCCGTTCGGCGATAATTTTTTAGTAAGCGGAAATTATTTAAATCTTTGCGGTGATTTTTCATTGACGCCGGTAAACTTTGATTTAAAGGCATATGCTGAATTCAGTCCGGTTGCATTCCTTGTATTTTCACTTGGTGCAAAATCAGGAACAGGCTGGAACCTTATGGGCATGGATGGCATGAGCAAGTACAACAACAAAAACGGAAAATACGATGCGCTCGATCCGTTCGGCTGCTGGTTTTACGAATTTAATTTTCAAAGCCTCTTTCAGTTTGACGCGGCAGCGATTTTCCCGGGCGACTGGAATCATGTTGTATTCCTCGCGCTTTACGACATCCGCTATACAGGCTTGAGCGCAGTCGACAACGGAACACCATGGGCATGGCAGATAACATACGAGCTTGCAAACGGATGGAATTATTATTCGTGCGCGCTTATCGGATACCAGATGCCGCTTAAGCTCAAGATGGTTGGATTGCAGGCAGAGTTTTTCGGCAGGTACAGCTCTGATTCATATGACAAAATGTACAAGGATTTTAAAGGCGACTACACTTTTATTGCGCTTAATCCGCTTGCAGTCATTGAGTTTACAAAAAAGGACAGCCTCACGATTCTTCTGAATTTTACGACACGGCGCGGTTACAACGACAAGATGGAAAAGAAAGACGGATATGAAGTGACAGGTCTCAATTTAAAATACTACGCTGATGAATGGTTTTTTCAAAGAATTGCTTTCAGGTACTGCCACAAATTCTAAACTTTCTATATAATAGTTCCGAAAATTGAATATGGAGAGTGCCCTGAAAATTTCAGTGGATTTGATCAAATTTCAGCAGGGCACTTCAATTTGAGGAATTATATGAAAACAATCGGCATAAAGCTTGCAGACGGTTCCTTCTATCCGATTTTAACTGAAGGAATGCCCGATAAAAAAGAATTAAATCTTACGACCGTACGGGACAATCAGACTACGGTTCAGGTAGACCTTTACCGCTCAGAAAACAATTCAATGGACGATGCCGAATATGTAGATACACTCCAGATTACGCATCTTCCAAAGCGCCCGAACGGTGAGCTTGATATTGCGCTCGACATAATGATTGACGAAACAAATCACTTGAGCGCGCAGATTCACGATTCAGAAACAGGATTGCAGGATGACCTTACAGTTACGCTTGTTACCCGGACAGAAGAAGAGCGCAAGGCAGATGAAGAACCTGATGCCGCTCCTACAAAGACAAAAGGTCTCGGACTTTTAGGTGCTGCAATGCTTGCAAAGGCGAGCGAAGAAAAAGAAATAAAAAAGCTTGATACAAAAACAGAAGAAAAGCTTGCAGACGAATTATTCGGAAAACCGGATGCCTCCGCAGAAAAAAGACGGAAGCCAAAAAAAACAAAGGAAGAAGCTGCAGAAAAAAAACCGGCAAAAAAAATTCAGAAAACTGAAATTCAGGTTCCTGAATCAACTCCAATCGAAATGCCTGAATTCAATGAAGAGCCGGTTATCGATGACGAGCCTGTTACAGAGGAAAACCTTAACGAGCCTGTATTTGAAAATTCCAGCAGCGATATTATTTCTGACAGTGACATTCTTTCAGACGCAACACTCGACGAAAGCAATGTTGAGATTCCGGATTTTAATTTTACAGATGACAACAATTCTGTTTCTGATGATTTTAAAAGCGAACCTCTCCCGGAAATTGACGACACAATAAGGGAAGACAACACTGACTTCAGCGACATAGATTTTGACCTTCCTGATTTCCCGGAAAATCAGAGCGAGCCTGCAATGACAGGCGACACAGATTATTCTTCTCCGGCTGATTTTTCAGATTTGTACGACAACAGCTCATCTACATTTTCAGACGACTTCTCAGATGATCTTTCAAGCGGCTTAAACAGCACTGAGTCAAACGATTATAATTTTGATTCAAGCTTCAGCGATGACGAATATGATGAAGACAGTGGAAAGACACGTGTACCAGTTTTAATCTGCGTAATCTGTGCAATTATCTGCATGCTTGCAGTATGCCTTCTTCTGTTTATCATTCCGTCAAAGTTTAATATTTTTACCGGAAAGAATTCTTCTGAAACTCAAGTAACAGAACGTCCTGTCGAGCAGGCTGAAACTCCTGCAATCGAAGAAACAAAGAAAACAGAGCCCGTACCTGAACCGGTAGCGCCAAAAGCAAAGGAAAACGAAGTCATCATTGCGCCTGTTGCAGAAGTTGTAGTTCCAGAACCAGTTAGACCGAAACAGGAAGCAAAGCAGGATATCCGCTACAAGATTAAATGGGGCGACACCCTCTGGGATATTGCAGACGCCTACTACAAAAATCCATGGCGCTACAAAAAGATTGCCCGCTACAATAAAATCAGAAATCCTGATTACATAGTTGCAGGAACTTACATTACAATTCCGGCGGAATAATCTTGAAAATCCGCTGCATAAAAAAAAGAGTAATTTTTTCAGTACTTTCTCTCCTCCTGTTTTCAGCAAGCTGTTCACAAAATTCTGCGAGCAAGCTTGATGCTCAATACGGTCCCGACGCGTTTTATTACGACGGACTTACGGCGCTTAAAGCAAACAATCCTGAAAAAGCTAAAAAATTATTTTTACGCTGCATGGAAAAAGGCTCTTACTATCCGGCACGCCGCTCGATGGAAAAGCTTGCAAAAATGGGAAACATTCAGGAGCGCAACAAATACGCGTCGGAAATCGTAAGAAAATATAATGACGAAGAAGCAAGAATTTTTGCAGCAAAAGAATTTTCATCAAACGAAGAATACGCGCTTTTAATTTCGTGCACTGATGATATCGACTTAAAAGAAGCTGATAATTCACTTTGCAAAATGCGCATTGAAGCCCTGATTAAAAAAAATGACACGCGCTATACGGCTTCTGTAACGGAATGGTTTACCTCGCGTAAAATTTCTTCCGAGCATTATACATTCTGGAACCAGAACATTTTTGCCCTTGACGATTGCGCGCCTGATGGAATTACTGACGACCTTTATAAGATTTTAAAATTCAGGATTTATGTTTACCGCGGCGATTACACTTCCGCATTTTTAATGATGGAAGACATTCAGGACATTACGCTCAACAGGCACACCGTTTACATAACATACCAGCTTATTGCAGACATGGGGCGCGCGTGCCTCAACGGAAGCAGGCAGGATGTAAAGAACGCCGGCTTTTTTGAAGAGCTTTCCGAACGCGAATATCCATACATACAGGATAATTCGATTCAATATTATTCGCTGATTTACGCAGGGCTTTTATACAATAAAAACGACACCTACAGAACGCGCGCCCTCAACAGATTTGAATCTGCCATGAACTGTTCACAAACAAATGAGGAATACGACATGGCGCTCTGGTATTATCTTAACTCCTGCCTCAAAGCGTCGCCCGAAAAAGCAATAGGCGGGCTGGAAAAATTTATTTCGACATGGCACGACCCGCTTTATTTTTCTGATTTTTTTGATTCGCTTTCAGTATTGATTTTTTCAGGCGGAAGGCTTGAGCTTTTTAGAAAATTATATACTGTATGCGACGGACATGCTGATAACTGTACCCTTGCAAAATTTGCATATCTTGCCGCGCGGGTCGCTCAGAAAAAATCAGGCAGCGTAAGTTCAAATGAGGGCGACGCGGAATCCGGCGACCAGTCTGACTTTATTTTCGAGGCGTTCAAGAAAGCGGCGGAGCTTGAAACAGGCGCGAATGTCTATTACAAATTTCTTGCAGCGCAGCAGCTTGGCTACACAAAGGAAGATATCGATAATTTATTTTTTGGCGGGGAATCAGCGGGCGAGCCTTCTATCGATAATGAAAGCGACAGGGACGCTGAAAGGTTTCTGGAAGGATATGCCGCTTTCGGATTTCCGGAATTGATATATGATGAATGGAAGGCTTTGTATTCAAAAGACAAAAAGATTATCGGAATAAAATGCGCCACTACCCTTGCAGGATTTTTAGGCAATGTCGCAGACAGCACAAATGATTACGGCGTGCAATCTCTCAGGATAATTGCCCGAACCGCTTCCGAGCATCGCGCCGGCTTTGGCAGGGAAACATACAAGGCCTTATTCCCCAGATTCTTTCTTGCTCCGGTGAAAAGCGCCTCCGAGGAATTTTCCGTTGCTGAATATGTAATGCTCGGCTTAATCAGGACAGAAAGCTTTTTTGATTGCAAAATCACAAGTCACGCCGGCGCTATCGGCTTATCACAGCTTATGGAAGCAACCGGAAAAGATGTCGCAAAAAAATTAAAGATTGACGAGCCGGACTTAAAGGACGCATCAACGAACATCAGGCTCGGGACATGTTATTTTTCTGACTTGACAAGGCGGCTTGACGGCTCACAGATTCTTGCACTGTTTGCATATAACGCCGGAATTACAAGAGTAAGGCGCTGGGTTCAAAGCTCCAGAATCGAGCTTGATATTCAGAAAAAAGTTCCCTCAGATTTATTCCTCGAAACAATTCCGTATGAAGAAACAAGAGATTACGGCCGCCGTGTAATTTCGTCTGCCGCTGTGTACGGCTGGCTTTACTACGATCAGAATCCGTGCGACATCGTAAACACGATGATGTAAATGCGGCAATCTAAACGCAATGCAAAATTTCAATTTCTCTGTTTCCTTTTATTTTTAAATTTGTTATAATCTTGCAAAGTTGAAGTTCAGCAGTTAATGGAGTAAACAATGAGCGAAGAAATAAATGCACTTGAAGAAAAGGTAAAGGAAGCGCTTGATATGTTCCGCCCGAATTTACAGGCAGACGGCGGCGACATGGAATACAGAGGCATCGACGAGCAGAAGCGCGTTCATTTAAAGCTTACGGGAGCCTGCGGTTCATGCCCGATGGCAACAATGACTTTGAAAATGGGAGTCGAGCAGTACATCAAGGACGCATGCCCTGAAATTACAGAAGTTGTCCAGGAAGATGCAATGGGCAGCGAAGACATGATGTTCTAAAATTACTTAAAACAATTCTAACAGAGGATTCAATATGAAAATTGAAAACAACAAGGTAGTCTCAATCGACTATGTTTTAAAAGATAAAGACGGAAATCTTCTTGACTCATCATCAAAAGCAGGTCCTCTTGAATATCTTCACGGTCACCAGAATCTCATCAAGGGACTTGAAGATCAGCTTACCGGAAAATCTAAAGGCGACAAATTCAATGCAGTAGTTGAACCAAAGGACGCTTACGGTGAATATGATGAAAAGCTTGTCGTAGAAGTTCCGCGCAATCAGTTTGATCCAGACTTAAAGATTGAAATCGGAATGACTTTTCAGGGACAGACTGAAGACGGCGGCTATACAATTGTCCATGTAACTAAAGTTACTGACGACAAAATCACGGTTGATGCAAACCACGAACTTGCCGGAAAGACGCTTTATTTTGATGTTGAAGTAAAGGATATACGCGACGCAACTGAAGAAGAAATCGCATACGGCGGACTTCATCGTGGAGGCTGCGGCGGTTGCGGAGGCGGCTGTGGTGGATGCGGCGGAGGCTGCGGTGGCGATGAAGGCTGTGGCGGCGGATGCGGTGATAACGGTGGATGCGGAAGCTGCGGCTGCTAATTATCAGTGCGCACGCAAAGCGCCGTTCAATTCTGCTCCCAGTAAGACCGTACGGCTTTCAGGATAGCAGAAGTATTTTCGCTTTTTGAAGCATTTTTCATTTCCACAGTAATGGCGGCGATTTTCTTATAGGACGCCGTCCTGCGCTGGTAGAACGAATGGAACAACGCCCGCACCTCGTCAAGAGACTGCGGGTTTTCTTTTGCTATATATGCCGGAAGATTTTTAAGCTCTCCATTTTCAAGGCGGGCTTCTCGCACAATCCTGGCGGCGGCAACATGCTCATCTGCCATAAGAAAAACGATTACCCCAAGCTCCTTTAATATTTCAACTGCCTTGTCATTATCACAAATGCCGCCGCCAGTCGCTACAACTGCCGCACCCGAGGAAAGGCGGTTCTTCAATTCACGGCAGGCGTTTTCTTCTGCGAGCATAAAGGCTTCTTTTCCGCCTCTGTTATAAATCTCACGCGGAGTGATTCCTTCAAGTTCTTCTATTAAATCATCGGTGTCGTAAAACGGTACGGCAAGCTTATCGGAAAGACGCCTGCCCTGGGTGGATTTTCCACAGTGCTTTATGCCGGCGAGGATAATTGTTTTTTTGATATTTTCACTATTCATAATTGTTAAGATTATAAACTGGTACATTGCAAAAGTCTATCTTTTAGAATATTCTTTTAGCATGAATATTTTAGCACCTATACTTTTATGTTTTATTCCGGCCGTTACGGTCCTTATTTTGTTTGCAATTCTTATTCCGGGAATTTCAATCGCAAAAGAATTCTTAGCCGCAATCTCAGGTTTGATTTCATTTATCCCGATTGTAATCCTTCAGATTTTCTTTCCGATTTTCACGGGACATTTTAAGGCAAATCTTCTTTTGATTCTCTTATATTCGCTTCTTTTCTGCGGACTACTGGAAGAATTTTTCAAATTCCTTTTGATGAATATCATTCCAGCCAAGAATGAAGAGCTGCTCCACTTTTTTTCATACTCAATCGTTGCAGGTCTTGTATTCGGCGGATTTGAATCAGTCATCTATTTTATAAGCGGCCTCAAAAATGCAGAGACAGATGCAGTTTCACTTATTTACATTCGATCGCTTACTGCACTTGTAATCCACGCATTATGCGCAGGGCTTTCAGGCTTTTCAATTTATTCAATTAAGAACATCAGGAAAAATCTTTCACCTCTTTTCCTTGCAGTCGTAATTCACGGAGTTTATGATTTCTTTATCCTGCTCCCGCATCCTGTAAGCTATTTTGCAATAGCGGTAATTCTTCTTGCGGCACTTGAATGCAGAATCTGTTACATGCGCGCTGCTGATGAAATTTCGGCAAAAAAATATTCAAAGTCAGCCGGCGGATTAAAAGCTGATGCTGAAAAGACAGTCGCGATTCCTGAATCAGGCGCTGTTGTAATTCCCGTAAAATCTACAGAGCCATTAAAAATAATTCACACGGAAAAAAAGGAAGAAAAAACAGCTTCTACTGTAACTGCAAAAAAAACTTCTGAAAAAAAATCTCCGGTAAAAAAGGCTGAGACTAAGACAACTGCCAGATCGACTTCTAAAAAAGCTCCAGCTGCTTCAACAAAAAAGACTGCTTCTAAGCAAGCAGATAAACCAGCAGTAAAGAATACAGCAAAAGCTGTCGCAAAGGCAGAATCTAAAACAGCGGCTAAAAAATCTGCTTCAAAACCGGCTGCTAAGGCTTCAACCAAATCAGCTGCGGCAAAAAAAGCTCCTGCAAAAACAACAGCCAAAAAGACTGCTGCAAAGCCTGCTGCTAAAACTTCAACCAAATCAACTGCAAAGAAAACAAAAAAATAAAAGTTCAATTATATTTATGGAGGCATGACAAAAATGGCAGATAACATTATGAAACTTCAGAATGGAAGCGATATCCGCGGAGTCGCACTCGAAGGAATAGAAGGCGAGCATGTAAACCTTACTGCAGAAGCCTGCAACAAAATCGGACAGGCATTCGTAAAATGGCTTTCTGAAAACAAAAAGCTTCCGGCAGAAAAGCTTACAATCGGGATCGGACGCGATTCCCGCTTAAGCGGACCTGACCTTGAAGAAGCAGTTGTAAAAGGAATGGTTTTTGCAGGCGCAAAAGTTGTTCGCTGCGGACTTGCAACAACTCCGTCAATGTTCATGTCAATCGTTTTTGATCAGACAAAGTTTGACGGCTCAATAATGATTACCGCAAGCCATCTTCCTTTCAACAGAAACGGACTTAAGTTCTTCAATGCTGACGGCGGACTTGAGCATGACGACATCACAAAGATTCTTGAATATGCGTCTTCTGAAAATCAAAAGGACGCTGACATTTCCGGCTGCAAATCATTTGACCTGATTTCTGTCTATGCCGAACATTTGCGCAATGCAATCATTAACGGAGTTGCTGGCGGCGACAAACCACTTGAAGGATTAAAAATCGTAGTAGACAGCGGTAACGGTGCAAGCGGATTTTTTGTTGACAAAATTCTCAAGCCGCTCGGTGCTGACACGACAGGAAGCCAGTTCCTTGAACCGGACGGACACTTTCCGAACCACATTCCGAATCCTGAAAACAAGCAGGCAATGGAAGCAATCAGAAGCGCCGTTCTTACAAACAAGGCAGATCTCGGACTCATCTTTGATACCGATGTTGACCGAATGTCAGCCGTATTACACAATGGCGAAGAAGTAAACCGCGATGCAATTATCGCAATGATTTCAGCAATCCTCGCGCCTGAATATCCGGGAAGCACAATCATTACTGATTCCGTAACATCAGACCGCCTTACATATTTTCTGGAAAAGGAACTCGGCTTAAAGCATTTACGCTACATGCGCGGATACAAAAATGTCATCAATAAACAGAAAGAACTCAACGCCGCCGGAACAGTCGCTCCGCTTGCAATGGAAACATCAGGCCACGGCGCGCTTAAGGATAACTACTTCCTTGATGACGGCGCATTCCTCGCAGTTAAAATGGTAATTGCAATGGCTAAGGCAGCAAAGCAGGGAAAGAAACTCGACAGCCTTATCGAAAAACTTCCGGCTCCAGGTGACGAAGGCGAATACAGATTCAAAATTCTTGAGGAAGATTTTAAATCATACGGCAAAAAAGTTCTTGCTGAATTTAAAACCCGCGCCGAGAAAGCAGGATATACAATGCCGGATTCATTTGAAGGAATCAGGCTTTCGTTCAATTCAAGCGACATCAAGGGTTGGATGCTCTTGCGTCTGAGCCTTCACGATCCGGTAATGCCTCTTAATATCGAAGGAACGCAGACCGGCTCGCTCGAAAAAATCAGGGCGATTGCAAAAGAACTTTTGGCTGGCTTTGACAAGCTTGATATGAGCTGTCTTAACTAACTATTCAATTAATCAGCTATTCTAAAGGAACGCAACCATAAACGCTGTCAGTATATTCAAGAAACTGGCGGCGTTTTTTTTCGAGCTCAGGATAATAATCACAGATTCGTACGGCGCCTTCACCTTTACGGACAAGCGGATTAATGTGGCGCTTCTTTACTTTCAGGCTTACGCAATAATGATTTTCAAGCGAAACGTCACTTTTTACGATTTCCTTCATTGAACGGAATGCCCTGTAATATTTTATAAAGACGCTGTTTTTTTCATCAGGCACAAGGCTGTCAAATCTTGAAATTATTTTTTCTTCGCTGAGCGTATACAAATCCTGCTCCGTAATAATTGAAAGCGACAATGCCTTATTTAAAACATCTGCCATAAGCTGAAGCGCCACTTTGTCTTCATTCTGCTGAAGGAGCAATCCAACACGTAAAGTTTTTTCAAAATACTCTGATGCAATTTCAGGAGTATTAAAGCCAAGCTCAGTTTCGCCTTTTTCATTTTTCAAAACTGAAATATCATTATAACTTTTTCTTACAAAATCAAGATTGACAGAACCAATCAGCGCAGCGCAGGACGGATACATATATTCAAGGCGGTCAGCGCTAAGGCACGGAACTTCATTATCGCACACAGGGAATTTATGATAATCGTCTACATCACAAGGCTTTATTCCGTCTGAGAAAAGCATTTTGCAAAGCTTCGTATCATTGTGAATCATGGCCGCGTTTTCATCTTCAGTTGCAGTCTGAGTAAGCGCGTCGCCTTTACGGAAATCGCTTACATGGCTGAACGCAGGCGTTGACACATCATGCAAAAGCGCCGCGATTGTCTGAATTTTATCATGCGTAAAATGCCATGCAATTAAAGCAGTCGCAACCGAATGATCAAAGCGTGAATAGTAAAAATTATTCTGAAACAGCGGAGTCCAGTCGCTTCCGCACAAAAGTCCTACTCCCATTAAGCGCGTAAGAAGCGGAAGGGAAAGATATTTTTTCAGGAACTCAGGAAATTCAGGTGAAAGAATTTTGTAGTATTCATTTATAGAAAAATCTGTGTCCTGCCTGAAGCTTGCATCAAATTTCATAATTATCCCCGCAATATAATTAGCCACGTAATTAGCCACG
>CACYCX010000120.1 GCA_902772975.1 uncultured Spirochaetaceae bacterium | reverse complement strand
TTTCTGCGCATTCCGCTACTTTTTTATTCCGCCTTACTTTTTGCCGCAGGCTTCGTTTTTTGCTGATTTTATGTATTATTTTATCGGCCAGTCATTCCTGCCGCTTTTAGTCGTTACATTTGGCCTGTACTTTGCAACTTCAAGAAATGAAGTTTCTGATTTTTTTGAAAACCTCTTTCCTGTATATGCCGGCTTTTTTGCGGTAATGATTCCTTTCCGCGTGATTGTGTCTGACATTCCGTATCCGTTCTTTCAGCTTTTTACAAAGCCGCTTGTTTATCTTGCAATGATTTTTGTTGTTCCGCCTGCATTGAAGGAATTTTATCACGCAAAAAAAGACGGAATCAGGGATGCAAAAAGATTTGCGGTTAATGCTGCTGTTTTTATTCTTGCAATAACGCTTCCTGCAGTATGCGAGGCTTTGTGGGTAACCGGCGCTTCGTTTTTAATCCTGTTTTTATGCTCGATTATTCAGTTTGCGCTTCCGTTTGCGTGGAATTTTTACAATAAATTTCTTCAATAGAAAACGAAATCTCTAAACCGAAAAAAGAATTATGCCGAAGTATAAGGTATGAATTCTTTTAACCAATCGATAGACTTATTACAGCGCGGACTTGATGTAGCATCATTACGCTATCAGGTAACCGCCGACAACATTGCCAATGCGGGAACTCCGGGCTTTAAGCGCTCTCACGTTAATTTTGAGAGTGAGCTTAAAAGAGCCTTTGAGTCGGAAGAAAGGGCTAAGAACGCCTTTGAACTGACAAAAACTGATTCCCGCCATATCTCAATCAATACGGTTTACGACTGGCACGATGTAGAGCCGCGCCGCGTAAAGGATTATCTGGTTTCTGACAAAGCAAGCGAAAACGGTATTAACGTTGAAACTGAAGCGATGAATGCCGTAAAGATTAACATGCAGTACAGGCTGCTCAGTCAGCTTGAAAGCTTTGAATTTGCTCAGATGAAAACAGCGATGAGTTCAAACCGCGGATAGGCGCGGCGAATCGTAAGGAAAAAGTGAGGTAACTGCAAATGGGAATGTTTACAAGTATTAATATTGCATCAACTGGACTTTCCGTAGAAAGGCTCAGAAGTGACGTTATTTCTGATAATATCGCAAACGCTTCGACTACAAGAACTCAGGACGGCGGCCCTTATAAAAGATCGCGCGTAATCCTTTCGCCGATTGCCGACGAGCATCCTGCATGGCGCACTCCTTATGTTCCTTCTGATCTTGATAATGGTCCTGGAAAAGGCGTGAAGGTAAGCAGAATCGTAAAGGATACAAGCCGCGGAACTTTGATTTATGATCCGAATCACCCGGATGCAATCAAGTCTGGAGATGAAGCCGGATATGTTGAATATCCGAACGTAAATATCGTAAACGAAATGGTTGATTTGATTTCAGCTTCAAGGGCTTACGAGGCGAATACTTCTGTAATCGAAAGCGCTAAGGACATGTTCTCTGCCGCACTGGAAATCGCAAGGTAACTGTGTTATAATATTGATAAGGTGGGTACAGAATGAAAATTGACAATTCTTCGTTTATGCAGACTGCTGCTCTTCATGCTAAGGCGGCCGGTCTTGCTTCTCCTTCTCTTTCAATACCAACGGCAACAGAAGAAAGCACGGGCAATGTGCACCGTTCTTTTGGTGAATACCTGCTTGATGCAGTTTCAAAAATGAATGAAAGCCAGATTGCTACGGCTGAGCTTGAAAAGAAATTTGTTGCAGATCCTGAATCTGTAGAAATTCACGAGATTACGAACGCAATGGCAAAAGCCCAGATGTCTTTAAGCCTTGCAAAATCGGTAATTGATAGGGTTGTTACAGGCTGGAGCGAAATTACAACGACAAGATAAAGATATAAAATGCCGGTTAGCTTGATTCTGACCGGCTTTTTTTTCTTTTTTTCTATTATATACTTTTCAAATTTATATACCTGTGTTATAATTTTACTACTATAAATTTATTTAAAGTAAATTGTAAATTCACTTTTTTGAATTCGTTCAAGGAGGGCTTTTGCCTTCTGGTGGGAGGATAGATGAACGAATGGTTCAAAAAGCTCATTTCCGGTACTAAGGAAAAATGGGGCAAATGGTCCATATTGCAGAAGGGCATACTGGTAGGTGTAGTGGTTGCCGTAATCGTGGCAGCCGTGCTTATGTTCAATATGTCTTCTGCTCCTACAACAGTAAGGCTTTTTAATTCGCCTGTAACTGGTGACATGCAGTCACAGATTCTAACCCGTCTTGATCAGGAAAATGTTAAGGCAGATGTAAACGCCGCCGGCTATATTTCCGTTCCTGATGAGGCGACTGCCCGGCGCATGAGGGATGTGCTTATTCAGGCAGGCCTTGTGCCTTCGAATATCGACCCGTGGGCTTCGTTCTTTGAGCGCGGCTGGTCTACTACCGATTCAGATCAGAACGAAAAGCGTAAGATTGCAATCAAAAAAACACTTGAACAGCATATTGAGGCACTCGAGGATGTTTCTTCATGTCATGTTGATTTGTCGCTTCCTGAAAAAGCACTGTTTGCATCGGATCAGAATCCTGTAAAGGCAAGCGTAATCGTAAAGGCAAATCCTATGAGCGACCTTTACACGAACCGCAAGAAGGTTCTTGGAATCCAGCGCCTTATCATTTCTGCAATCGAAGGCCTTACAGAAGATAACTGTACGATTACTGATGGCGAAGGAAACATCATAAATGATTTTAAGGGGATGGCTGCAAGCGATCAGGTTGACATAATCAAAAAGCAGCAGGATTTAATCAAGAAGGAAGAGGCTTATTACCGCGCCCAGATTCTTAATGCACTTCAGTCATGGTATACGGCAGACCGTGTACGCGACCTTAATATTAAAATCGACATGAATATGTCAAAGCGCACTGTAGATTCGGTACGCTACAGCCCGATTGTAATCCGCGAAGACAATAAGGATACGCCGTATGATGATTCTGAATTCGTAAATACACTTCCGATTTCAAGTCAGTCGGTAACGCGCGAGTGGCAGGGAACCGGTTATAATCCCCAGGGGCCTGCTGGTCCTGATGGAGAAAACCC
>CACYCX010000119.1 GCA_902772975.1 uncultured Spirochaetaceae bacterium | reverse complement strand
GCCCTGTTCGCCCAACTTTTCAAGCGTAAGCTTGTACTGATTTTCGAGTTCAGAACCTTTCAGCAGAACCATATCAGACCAGCCGAAACCCTTGGGAATACCCGTATCGCGCTTGTAAGGCGGCTTGGAATACTCATCCGACATTTTCAAGAAAATCAAATATGTGAGCTGTTCCAGATAGTCGCCATACGAAACGCCGTCATCACGTAACGGACCACACAAACTCCAAACTTTGGAAACAATAGAAGAAGACTGTTCAGACATAAAATCGCTCTAATGGAATTTTGAATATTGTTTTAATTTATGAGGAATCCCATAATTTAAAAGATCTCTAATTTGTGGAGAAAAAACATAAAAGGTCAGTGGAGCCAATATCCAAAAAGCTATACATGACGTCATTATATCCTTTTCTTTACTTATTTTTTCACTATTATAAAAAACATAAAGATCCGGATTCATCCAGCAAACAGTATAATATATAGCCAAGGCGACGCAACCTAAAACATAAAGACTTGCAATTATATTCGACACTCTCGCACGCGCGTTAGGCGAAAGCGAAATAAAACTTTTTTTTGTAAGGAAATGTGACAAATTTGGAGTGTCCTTATATTCCTTTAAAGAAAGCCCCCCCTTTATTTTATAATTAAGAGACAACAATTCACTTGATTTGCTATGCACAATTTGAATTACAAAACCCTCCCGTTCGCTTAGATATGAAAAGTCTACAACAATTTCAGATCGATTTATAATTCGACATGACACTTTATTTGATGAATCAGACGAAACAATAATTTGTGCATCTAATATTTCGGTATCTTTTTCCGCTTTTATTTTAATTTCACAATCGTCTGCCATATCTTCTTTATTAATGACCGCATTACCACAATTCCAAACCGTATAATTTGTAATTGTGATATTATCAACATCTTTTCCATCGTACAAAATTTTAACTTTATCGTATTTCTCTTTATTTCCAACTAAATGAAAAAAAGATTTAAAAAAACAGAATTGTTTTCTCATTCGCCCTTTTTTCCACAATACTATAGCAAGGACAATGCTAAGTACGGCAAGAAAAATTCCAATTGGATTTTGTATTAATTCACTAATCATTTTTCACTCCTGTTTAAAAATATTTTTAAGTTTTAGAGCAAATGAGATTACGCAACGGGCCACACAAGCTCCAGACTTTGGAAACGATAGAAGAAGACTGTTCGGACATTACTTAACCTTCTTTATAAAATTCGTATAGTCAGAATAACGATTGTAAACACCTACAGTGTTTAATAATTCTTTAATACGTTCATCTTTGCAATCGGGATTTTCTGTAATCTCAATAAATAAACATAACAATTGTGTTGTTGATATCAAGCATTGTTTTTGACTATTTGAGAATTCAAGCATTTGATCAGGAAAGGGCACTTCTGTTCTTTGTGCTAAAGGCATTTCACGAAATGCATTTGCAACCAATATAGATTTTGGGGTTCGATTTTCCTTTTCCTTAAATGTCATTGCCCATTTTACTAATTGTGTTGCATATGTTTCCGTTGCACTTTTTGTTAAACCTTTTATTTCCATAACGATATCTACATCATTGTATTTCGCAATAACATCTGTACGGTTTGCGTCTGATGGAATTATTTGAAAACCCATTTTCTCAAAAATTTCTTTTGTAATGTTTTCCAACTGCTTTCCTGTTGATGTAAAAAGGCCCTTATATTTTTTCAATAACGCAAGGCGTTCTTTTTGAGCATCTATTCTTCTTTGCAATTCTATTTTTTCTTTTTCAAGATTCTGCAGTTGAACAAGATCATCAGATTCTGTCAAAATATTATAGTTGTCAATCCATTCAGGAAATTCTTCAAGGCTATTTTCTTTTTTTCTTGTAAGATCATCAAATTGAACAATCCAGTCAAGAAGTGCGTTTATCTTCGCATCTTTTTCATCATCATAGAATTCAAGAAATTTAAACGAAGGTAAAAAGATGATCTTTCCTGATTTAATCGCAACGCTCCCTCCAACAACTCGATTTGTTCCCGAGATGTTTAATATTGGATGAATTTCTCGAAAATCAAGCGTTGCTTTATACCGTAATTCATTTTTAAACTTTTCATAAAAAGATTTATATGCTGAGTCAACCAATTCAAACTGGTCACCTTGTATTTCTTCTGTTCTCAACCAGCCATTCGCTAGAGGCAGAAATGAATACGGAGAGACCCATTCAGTATTATAGTTATTATAAGAAACTGATGACGCCTTCATTTTATAGCAACCAGGATTTTTATCCACTATTACATATATGTTTTTTCCCTGGTTAAGTAAGTCGAGTAATTGTTTTGAAATGAAAGAAAAGTCATTGTATATGTTAATTGATTGTTCTGCATTTAGTAATGGCTTACTTTCATGAATGTAATAGTCTTTTTGATAACACTTATTTATCTCTGTACTTCGTATAAGAACAATATCAAAATCCAGCAAGGATCTTTTGCTGTTAATTTCAATTTCTTCAAACGATTTTCTTCTTGTTAAATACCATTTAGT
>CACYCX010000118.1 GCA_902772975.1 uncultured Spirochaetaceae bacterium | reverse complement strand
TTTTCAATTTTTTTTCAATTTTTATCATTACTTGGCACGAAACTTGCATATTCTTTAGTAGCAAGGGAAATCAAAAAATCCACTCCCCTTGCAATACTAAAGGAGAAAGTATATGCAGAAAAAAAAGTCACTTGATGAACTTCCGGCATTGATTTCGGAAGGTAAATTGACTCAGGACGAAGCAGCCAGGGTAATTTTTGAAACGACCTACACAAATCCCGGCAGGTTCAATTTGTTAAGCTACACAGAGGATCAAAGAAGTGATTTTCTTCTTTTCTGCTGGCCGAAGTTCAAAAGCCTTTTAAAATCATTTAAAAGCACGGAAAGTACATTCGGCGCTTATGTCTACAATTCAATTCAGTATTACAAGCTCATCTGGGCAAAGCAAAATATGCTGGAAGACAGCAAATATACTGCTTTCAAGCCTGCTCTTTGCAGCATGTACAGGGAACAGCAGGAAAAAATTCAGGAATTTGCAGAACCAGCCCCCGTATATTCTGCCAGAAAGACAACTCCAAATGAACGCCGGCTTGTATTCAAGAGAGTTTTTTACGGGGAATGCAGATTAGCGCCAAGAAAATCCCTTAATAAAAAGGAAAAAATCGCCCTCATTCTTGCCTTAAAATCAGCATGGTACGTAGATGACGACCACATCAGGTCAATTTCAAGCGCATGTAATTTAAATCCAACGGTCATTTCTGACATCATAGAGGAAATGAAGGGAAATCTTGTCCACAAATCAGATAAGAGGAAGAATGCCATTGAAAAAATGCAGCGTGCATATTACTTTTTCATGCTTTACAGAACGCAAATGAAAAATCTGGGCAGAAATTCCTCGTTATACGAAAAGCTTTCGCGTGTTTCAAAACATCACGAGAAAATCTGGCGGAAAACCAAGGCAGAGCTTGATACGCATCATCTTTCAGTAACTCCGTCAATAACTGACATCGGCAAAATGCTTGGCATAAATCCGAATGTAGTAAGCTATTATCTTTCCAAGCTGAAGGCAAAAAAATCGCCCTCCACGAAGCAGAAATAATGTATGTTTGGGAAAGCTAAGCACTTCGTGAGTCTTGTGCATTTGTGCCTTGTGCAGTTTTCCCATTTAATGTAGAATCTGTGCCATGAAAATTTATCTTGCAACCGGAAATTCAGGTAAAAAGCGGGAGATGGCACAGATTCTCTCAGATTATGAAGTAGTAATTCCTTCAGATGAAGGCATAGCATTTGATCCAGAGGAAACAGGAACTACTTTTTATGAAAACAGCCTTATAAAGGCAAAAGCCCTTTATGATATAGTACACTGCCCCGTCATTGCAGACGATTCAGGAATATGCGTCGATGCGCTCGGCGGTAATCCTGGAATTTATTCAGCCCGCTATGCAGGTCCTGATTATATGAAGGGCCGCCCTGACGGTAAGAAAATTCCTCAGGAAGAACAGAACAGATTCCTTATCGAGCAGACAACCGCCGCGCTCGCTGACATACCAGTACAAAAAGCCGCAGCATTTCCCCACGGTCCGCGCTCATGCCGATATACATGCTCAATGGTGCTTGTGATTGACCATTCAAGGCTTTTTGTAGCGCAGGAAACAATGGAAGGCACTGTAATCGATTCAATTAACGATGCACGTGGAAGCGGCGGTTTCGGGTATGACCCGATAATTTACATTCCTGAATTCAAAAAAACTGTCGCCGAGCTTTCAGCAGAACAGAAAAATGCGATATCACACCGCGGAAAGGCATGCAGGATTATCGAAAGCATAATAAGAAAGACACTTATGCAGGATAAATAGCCTTTTTCCGGCATCTTACACGCCTCTTTTATCGTTAAAAAGCATCAACATATCAGGCAAAACAAGTCAAAAACATAAGAAAGCCCGGAAATTTTCTGAAATTTTCGGGTTTTTTCAAAAATTTTCGAATTTTTTCAGAAATTTAACTAAAGTCTTTTTCAATTCACGCCGATAAACAATTGAAGAGTTATGGGATAAATGTGTCTTCGATGAAGATGCACCCGGACGATTCAATATAAAAATGTGTGGATGTAGCCTTGTAATACTGAAGCACATTTTTATACCTGGGGCAAAAAGGATTTTGCCTTTCACATTTCCAAGGAGGAAATTATGGTAATCAACCACAACATGTCAGCAATGTACGCCAACCGTCAGCTCGGCGTAACAGGTCTCGGTCTTTCTAAAGACATGGAAAAGCTCTCTTCAGGAGAAAGAATCAACCGCGCAGGCGATGACGCTTCAGGACTTGCAGTATCTGAAAAGATGCGCAGCCAGATCCGCGGCTTGAATCAGGCTTCTGAGAACGCACAGAATGGTATCAGCTTCATTCAGACAACAGAAGGTTATCTGCAGGAAACAACTGACATCATGCAGCGCATCCGTGAGCTTGCAGTTCAGTCTTCAAACGGAATTTATTCTGATGAAGACCGCATGCAGATCCAGGTAGAAGTATCGGCTCTTGTTTCAGAAGTTGACCGCATCGCAAGCGCAGCTCAGGTCAACGGCATGAATATGCTCACAGGACGCTTCGCTCAGTCAACAGGCGAAAATGTAGTTACTGGTTCTATGTGGTTCCACATCGGAGCAAACATGGATCAGAGAATGCAGATTTACATTGGTACAATGACTGCAGAGGCTCTTGGGGTACGCCAGATTGGTTCAGGCGAAAAGATTTCCCTTGCAGCTCCGGATGATGCCAACCGCGCTATTGGTACTATCGACCAGGCTCTTGTTAAGATCAACAAGCAGCGCGCAGACCTCGGTGCATACCAGAACCGCATGGAATATGCAGTTAAGGGCTTGGATATTTCAGCTGAAAACCTCCAGGCATCTGAAAGCCGCATCCGTGACACTGATATGGCCAGCCAGATGGTTGAGTTTACAAAGAACTCTGTTCTCCAGCAGGCTGGAACTGCTATGTTGGCACAGGCTAACACACAGTCACAGAATGTCTTGTCATTATTGAGATAGTATTTTATACTGAAAGTGAGGGTGTATCCGTATATTTTTTATGCGGCCGCCCTTCACTTTCAGCGCGGTATTCTTTTTTGCACTTCCCGCTTAAAAAAATACTGTAAAAAACTGAAAGGTTTGCGCATATTCAGATGCGCCTTGATCTTTGAAAACAAAGCCCGAAATGCCTGTTTGTGACAACAGGAGCAGCCGGTTTTATGTAAAGGCCTTTTTAAGGCGTACTAAAGACCAGTTACTTCTGTTGTGATGGGACTGAAACTTTGCCGGGGGCGCAAAAACCGGCATTGCCTGCACAAACAGAATGCGCGAACATGAAGTCGTGCATCAAAGAACATGGAGGGCTTGAAAATGATTATTAACCACAACATGAGCTCAATGTATGCCGATCGCACTCTTGGCATTTCAAATGATGCCATCATGGGTAACATTGAAAAACTTAGTTCAGGACAGCGCATCAACCGTGCAGGTGATGATGCTTCTGGTCTTGCGGTATCTGAAAAGATGCGCAGCCAGATTCGCGGCTTGAACCAGGCTAATAGAAATATCCAGAATGGTGTTTCTTTCATTCAGTCAACTGAAGGATACCTGCAGGAAACTACAGACATTCTCCAGCGCGTTCGTGAACTCGCAGTTCAGTCAGCAAACGGAATCTATTCTGACGAAGACCGTATGCAGATTCAGGTAGAAGTATCACAGCTTGTATCTGAAGTAGACCGCATTGCAAGTCAGGCACAGTTCAACGGAATGAATATTCTTACAGGCGGTTTTGCCGTTAATTCTGAAAGAGTAATGCAGTTCCAGATTGGTGCTAACATGGACCAGAATGCACGCATATACATTGGCACAATGACAGCTGAAGCTCTTGGTCTTAAGGGAGCTCAGGGCTCAGACCAGCAGATTGGCATCGCTACACCAGAAAGCGCAAACATGGCGATTGGAACTATCGACCAGGCATTGCTTACTGTTTCAAAGCAGAGAGCAGACCTTGGCGCATATCAGAACCGCTTTGAGATGGCTTCAAATGGTATCGGCGTAGCTGCAGAAAACCTTCAGGCAGCTGAATCACGCATCCGTGATACAGACATGGCTTCTGAAATGGTTGAATACACAAAGAACCAGATTCTCACACAGTCTGGAACTGCCATGCTGGCTCAGGCAAACTCTCAGTCGCAGAATGTTCTTGCATTGCTGAGATAAAACTAAATTGTCAAAGAGATCTCTGGATGTCATCTTTTTGGCAGGCAGTCGTGGAAGGGAGGAGGTGCGCCCCTTCTTCCTTCCATCTTTTTCAATTCAGGAGGAACGCCTATGAACACTATAAGTAACATAGGGACTATGGCAATGGATGGCCGTCAGTACTATAACTCCGTTTCTAATGGAGGCGGTGCTGTTAATGTACAACCTCAACTCAATGTAGCCGACGGCAAAAGAGTCGTTGAAAACATCGAGCAGAATTTGGCCCAAACCAAAGCCGATGCGCAGCAGCTACAGATGCTGTCAGATCAGGTAATGGGACGCAAGGTTCAGTTCAATGTAAACAAAGAATTGAACACCGTTGTAGTAAAAATTGTTGACCCCAACACAAATCAGGTGCTGAAGGAGATACCGTCAGCCGATATTCAGAAGCTTAAAATCAACATCAGAAAGACAATAGGACTTCTTTTTGATGAAATGGTCTGACAGCTGAAGCAAACGGCAGGCGAACGAGATTATGGCCGGAATAAGCATACCAGGTGTAAGCGATAAATATAAAACCAACGATCTCGTAGAAGGTCTTATGAAGGTTGAGCGTACTCCGTTGACAAGGGAGCAGAATACGCTTGAAGGCTACAAGACCCAGCAGGATGCATGGCGAAGCGTAAACCAGAGAATGTCATCACTGCGTGAAAGCGTAAAGACGCTTTATTCCTTCGACAACCCGTTTAACAACAAGCTTGCTTCTTCAAGTAATGAAAATGCAATTTATGCGGAAGCAGGACGTGAAGCAGCGTACGAGTCATTTAAAGTTGATGTAGTGACGCCGGCGACTGCGGACAGACTTCTTTCAAAAGAAATACAGAAGGATTCTTCCGTTCCTGAGGGAACATACACTTACAAGACAGGCGATAAGACTGTTACGATGAAGTGGAAAGGTGGCAAAACGGAAGATTTTATTTCAGCCCTGAACAAACGCGGTCAGGGAACAATCAAAGCAAGCCTTATCGGTGTAAACAAGGGAAATAAGGCGCTTTTGATTGAGTCGCTAAAAACAGGTCTGGACAACAGGCTTATTTTTGAAGACGACGCGTTGAAATTTGCACTTGATACCGAAATGATCCGGAAGGTGCAGAAAAAAACAGAATCATTTGGAACAAAATCAGGCGAGCTTTCCTCGCTTACCAATATACCGGAATCAGAACAGCCCGCTCTCCCGTTACTTTCAGACGACGGCGTTAAGCTTACTGAAAAAGGGATTAATGTACCTTCACGCGGCGGAATTGAAATAAAGATTCCTGATTCAATAAAATCAAACATTAATACCAGGATTGAATTTACGGTTAAGGCAACCGAAACAGAAGACATAACGGGAGCCATTAATGAACGCCTTAAAGGGCCTTCGATTCCTGATGCGCTTTCAGTAGAATTCGGCGGGATTGAGGTACACAACGAAAAAGCCGAAACCGGCATCACTCCCCTAGCCCCGCTTGATAAGCGCAATACTACGCACGTTCTTTATGCCGTTATGGAAGACGGCTCCGAAAAAGAAATTGAACTTTCAGCAGATTCGTTTTCTGAAGAAGAACAGACTGTTCATATTGACATAAAGGACTTCAATAACATTAAAGCTATAGCCATAAAAAACTTCAATACAGGAACAGAAATTGCGGTCTCAGAGATAAACGCGTTTGACATAAAGGCCTCGACCGGCTATGAAGGCGTTAATCCTGTAAGCGAAGCCGGCGATGCAGTCATAAAATACGAGGGCATTACGATAACGCGCCCGGAAAACACGATAGACGATGTAGTTCCGCATGTTACGCTTCACCTTCAGGATAAAACGGAAGTGCCCGCAACAATTTCCATAAAGCCAGATACGGAATCTGCAAAGGATGCGCTCATCAATTTTGTCGGTAAATACAATCAGACGATTGCAGAAATGAACATTTTGAGCCAGAACAAGCCGGAGCTTATTTCCGAGCTTGATTATCTTTCGCCGGATGAAAAGGAAGACTACACAAAAAAGCTCGGCTTATTTTTTAACGACCATTCAATTTCAAGCGCAAAAAGCAATTTGCAGCAGATAGTTTCGGCAAAATATTCAGCAAACGAATACAACGACATCACGCTTTTGTCACAGATCGGAATATCGACAAACGCTACAAATTATTCAGGATACAACCCGGGTAAGATGAGGGGTTATCTTGAAATCGACGAAAAGAAGCTTGATGAAAACCTCAAGAATAATCTTGACCAGATTAAGGTGCTTTTCGGATATGACTCAGACGGTGACCTTATCATTGATTCAGGAATTGGCTATCTTATGGACAAGCAGCTTACGGCATATGTACGCTCCGGCGGAATTCTTGCGGGAAAAACAAGCACGCTTGACAGGCAGATTAAGGCAAGTGAAGCAAAAATCACAAAGCTCGAAAGCCAGCTTGATCAGAAAGAGGCTGAACTCCGTTCAAAGTTTGGCGTAATGGAAAGCACGCTGAACAATCTTGAAGGACAGTCAAACAGCATAAATAATTTTACTAATCAGCAGAACAGAAATAGATAGAATTGAGGTAAAAAAATGGAATTTTATGTAAACGGACAGCAGCTTGACATAACGCTTGAAAATGAAAAAACAGTTGGAGAAGTACTGCGCTCTTTTGAAACAACATGCATTCAGAATAAATGCGCAACCATCGGAGTAACAATCAACGGCATTCCTGTTACTGCCGATATTTTTGATGAGGAAGCTGCCAAGCCGATTACAGAAAACCTTAAGATTGAAGCGACTGTAGTATCAGAAGACAATGTAGCAGATGCATTCAAGGATGCTGCCGTAAAGATAAAGGCACTTGTAACGGAGCTTACAGAAATTCCCGTTAACATGCAGAACGGAAATGACGCAAAGGCAAAAAAATCAATTGCAGCTTTAGCAGACACAATTGATGATTTCTGCCACATAGTAGCAATGTCAGCGCTTTTTTCAGAGCGCTTTGGAACTATAAAGATTGAAGGAAAAAGCCTTTCTGAATTTTTCAGTGACTTTTCCCCGGTTCTTCAAGAGCTTAACGGTGCCCTCGAAAGCGAAGATACTGTCCTGACAGGTGATCTTGCCGTATATGAGATTTGCCCGAGGCTCAATGCGCTCTGCGATGCAGTAAAGGATTTTTAGGATGGGAATGGAAGCGTCTGGTTCACCCCTTGCAGCGCGTCAAAGTGCGCTGCCTTACACAGTACTACTCATGTTTTTTGCCGTAATCGGCGTTGCCTTTGTAATATGGCTCGGCCTTCAGGTAATAAAAATGAGGAAGCGCTCTCCGGCTTATATCGAAGCGCAGAAGAAGAGGCCCACAAATCAGAATGATATAAAGGAGCTTGGAAAAAAGCTCAACCTCACAAAGCAGGAAATGATTCTTTTATGGAAGGTCGTAAAAGGCTCGCAGGCTCCCAACATTCTTCACTCTTATACGGACATACCTTTAGTCGATTCACTTTTCAAGGCAGCGTACGCAAAAAGCATTTCTTCAAACGAAAAGCAGGAAGTTCTTTATGAAATTTTCCGGCTGCGCTTCCATATCGAAAAGGCAGTCATGCAGAGCAAGATCATTACGTCTTCCACAAGCATTCCGCTCGGCCACACACTGTCGTTCCAGGCAAAAAACGGCATAAACTGTTCCCTTGAAATCATATCAAGCGACAAGGATTCAATTCTTCTTTCGCTTCCACGGTCAGTGACTGATACGAGCAATCTGCCGCCGCCTCTTTCCAAAATCACGCTCACTTACCTGCCCGAAAGCCAGATTCAATATGTACTTTCAAGCCGCGTCGTAAGATATCAGAGCTCTCCAAAAGACGGATCGCAGCAGATGATTATTACGCACTCGAACACAATTACCATGCAGAACAGGCGGCAATTCAAGAGAGTGGCCTCAAATCAGAAATGCCTTTTTGGTGCAGTTGAAGAAAAGGTAAACAGCAAAAACGAAAAATCTTATATCCCTAAGGACATAAAGTACGAGGCAAAGGTAGCAGACATTTCCGGCGGCGGAGTAAAGCTTCTGACAAAGCTTCCGATCAAGGACAAGCAGAAGCTTTACATGAAAATTCCGCTTTCAAACGGAAAGGTTGTTGAATCAATGGGCGTTATTGTCGGCATGCACCGTGAGCCCGGAACAGATTTATATGCACTTCATATATCATTCTTTAAGATACCGCTTAATACAAGAAACCTGATTTTGGCCGATGTATACAAATATGGAGAATTCGGCATATCAGAATCTTGACGGCATTTTTTGTATGATGTATTCTATATAAATAGAGAGTTATTTGCTGATGAATGTTATTGCGCTTAACGATGTAACTAGAGAAGAAGGTTTCATCTATTATTTTAGAAAATACAAGGCAATCGCCACTCTAAAGCTTCCGACGGAAACTACAGATACGCCGATTTTGTTCAGTATCGAAACGGATCCGCTCGGCAGGAAAAATATAGAAGTTAAACTTGTTGCTCAACCGAACTATCCTGCTCTTCCAATCATCAACGCATTGAAGACATTCATTTTAAGCGATGATGATAAAGGGCTTCTTCCAATATGATTTTTAAAACATCTTCAGCTGAAGAAACAATTGCGCTCGGACAGAAAATCGGAGCTTTCCTTTCTAAGGGCGATATTATTGCACTTCAGGGCACACTCGCTGCCGGTAAAACTACGATTACAAAGGGAATCGCAAGGGCGCTTGGAATTGACGAGGACATTACAAGTCCCACATTCTGCCTGATTTCTGAATACTACGGAAAAATGCCGCTTTACCATATGGATGTTTACAGGCTTGAAGGCGCAGATGATTTTGCAAATTTGGGCACTGAAGACATGCTTTACGGAGACGGAGTTTCGCTTATTGAATGGAGCGAAAAAATCATGAGCGAGCTTCCTAAAAAAACAATTATCATTAAGCTTGAGCCTGATACCGACAATCCGCTTTGCCGTACAATTACAATCGACAACTGGCCTTATGGAGATATTCAATGAAAGCACTGGCACTTGACACTTCGCTTACCTGCATAACTATTTCTGCAAAAAATGATGACAATACTGTAAGCCTTGTACTTGATATCGGAATGAGGCAGTCTGAAAAGCTTTTGCCTTCAATTGATTTTGTACTTTCGGAGCTTGATTTACAGGCAAAGGATCTTGACTATACATGTCTTTGTAAGGGACCGGGCTCATTTACCGGGCTTCGTCTCGCATTTGCCGCACTTAAGGCGATCGAATTAAGCCACGGCGTTTCTGTATACGGAATCAATACGCTTGACTTTATTGAGTGGCCGCACCGTGAAAGCGAGCTCCCTGTAATATCTGCGCTTGATGCAAGGAAAGATAAATTTTTTGCGCAATGTAAAAAAGGCCTCTCATTGATTCTGGAGCCGGGCGATTACGAGATTGGCGACCTGGCAAAGGCGTTTAACGAAGAGCCTTTAAAATCAGAAAAAAAGTTTTTTGTTGCGGGAAATGATTCAGCTTCGTTCATAAATGCGGTCAAGCCTTTGACTCAGGGAATTGATTTTATTCATGATAAGACGCGCGGATTTTTCTGTGAGTCACTTTTTGAAATTGCGGAAGATATGATTTCAAAAAAGATGCCCCCATTAAAGGAGTTTGAAGGTCCCCTTTACATGAGGGCAAGTGAAGCCGAACAGAAGCTCGGACAGTAAAATTATTTTTTCAGGAGCTTTGTAATTGCGTCCATTCCTGCAACCGAAGGAATTTCGGATGCCGCTTTATTTTCAGACTGAATCGCGTTGAATACTTCCTGCCTGAATACCTTTACATTTTTCGGAGCCTCAACGCCTATCTTAACCTGATCGCCTCTGATTTCGATTATAGTAAGCGTGATTTCATTTCCTATTTTAATTTTTTCATCGATTTTGCGGGAGAGAATCAGCATGCGCCCCCCCTGTTCTTAATTGCCTTGAGGATATCATGCTTTGTAGTCCAGCGGCTGTTGTTCAAGATGACCTGCATGCATTCTCCGGTATTTTTGTTTATTACAAGCGGTCCCTGAAGGTTTGCAGTAACCGGTGAGCCATTTGCAGGAATCGTTACGATGGACATTACGTAAACATCCTTGGGCGAATTAATTCCGATTTTTAAAAGAGCCTTATCGTCAACATCAAGTTCATAATCATCGCAGATTAAAAACGGATCTACAATCAGGAATGCAAGAGCTTCCTCATCAATTGACTGCATCCACATAAACGGCTGGAAATCACTTTCAAATATTGCGTACTTCTTGTACGACTCAAATCCGAAAAGTCCTTCCGGAATTGTAATAATGTGCTTTTCATCAACTGATACTACAGTTCCAATTTTAGTTTTGACATCCATGTTCCATTCCCCTGTCTGTTTTCAAAGTTTCCTTATCTCATGTAATTTAAAAGTGAGCTTGAATATAATTTTCCGGCAACGCTTAATGAAGCCTGATGAACATAATCCATCATCTTCATGTCAGTAACTGCCTTTGTAAAATCAAGGTCGCCTTCCGTAGCAATCATCTGCGTAACATTAAGTGCCGTAAGTGAATTGCGCTGAACATTAAGAGAAGCCCGTTCATAATTTGAACCTGATTCAGCAATGCGTGTAACAAGGTTATCAAGGCCTGCATCGAGCGTTCCAAGAACACGGCCGCCTACAGCTTCGCTGTCACCGCGGAGAAGCGCATCACGCAATGCAATTACGCTGTCAAAAACCGAGCCGCCTGAAACCTTTACATTTCCCGCATAGTTATACGGCGGTCTCTGTTCCGGAGAGCTCACGATTCCCAAATCAGTTAACGCTGAGCCGGATACATCCTCAAGCCACAGCTGTCTTGAATCCGTCGTAGAAAGATTTAAGCCGTGAGTAATAGGATCAATCGAAGCCTTTACGGCGGCGTCGCTGTCGTTTATTTTTGCAATTACAGAATAGATGTTGTCTCCGCGGTTTACCGTAATTTCTTTTCCGTCTATGGAAATTACGCTATCGGCGGCCGCCTGCCAGGAAGAAGCATCGCGTTCAGAAAAAAGCTGCTGATGCTCTGCCCAGAAGGTTCTGTTTCCGGAATTATTTACTTCAAGAAACTGGCCTTCGTCAATTTCAACTTTATTCGAAGCAACATTGCCGTTGTAAATTACCTTTTCGATAAGAGGTACGCCGCTTCCTTCAACATTTCCCATTTCAACATCAAAGGCAAGCGCTTTTGTATTTGTTCCTGCAAACAAAGAATTTCCGTCCTGATCAACAGCATTTGCATTCTGAATCATCTGCTTTAAAAGCTCATCAACTTCAGTTGCCATATTGGACATATCTTCTTTTGTATAAGTGCCTGTCGCGCCCTGAACTGCAAGCTCGCGGACTCTCTGCATAATCTGGAGGGAATCGTTCATATAGCCTTCACGAACAGTAAAGCGCTCGGTAAGCGTCTGTGCATTTTCCTCAAAGGTTTTTACGCGTCCTACAAATGACTGATAGCGGACAAGATGACCTGCCGCAATAGGATCATCGCGCAATTCCTGAATGCGCCTCTGGCTTCCCATCTGGTTATTAGCTTTATTAAGGCGCGACTCCTGCGTACGGAGCCTGTATTGAACATCTGCATTATTCATTGCCGAACTGATTCTTTTCATATCTGATTCCTCCGGTTATAGTTACTTTTTCATAAAATCAGGAAAGCTTCCTAAACGCCAAGCCTGTTGATTACAGTATCAATCATCTCATCGATTACAGTCACAAATTTTGCCGCCGCGTTATATCCGTGCTGGAACTTCATGATGTCAGCAAGCTCCTCATCGATATTTACGCCGCTGATTGAGTCACGAAGTGAACGAAGATCGTCCATAACCGCATTCTGACTTAAAAGGTTTGTTTCAGCCTGCTCGCCCATAAGGCCGACATGCGTAACTGAGTCTGCAAAATAATCATCGAGAGTGCGCTCGCGGCCAATCATTACTTTTGAATTCCTGATTGAGGCAATTTCCAGAGCGGCGCGTCCGTCACCGTTCATTGCCGTTCCTGTATGGTCAGCAAAGCTTGATGCTACGCTCATAACATCATTCTTGATTGCCGAGTTGATGTCGATGTAAGTTGAAGGATTTGTAACAGGCGCGACTGCAAACTGCGCTGCTTCTCCTTCACCATTAGCGCCGCGTAAAACATTTACTGCATCAGCACGCGCATAATCAAAGGCGTTTTCTTCTCCGCGACCTTCGAGAATGCCTGAATATCCTGTAAGGAAATATCCTGAATCTTCAACATGACGGATTACAAAATCAGGATTTTCAGGTGAAAGCGCTGTCGTTGCCTTCAGTACAAGATTGTTATTGCGGTCAAGATATGCCTTTACTTCGCCGTTTGAATCATTGATTCTGTTAATGACTTCCTCAACTGTATCTGTCGGATGGTATGCAACCTGAACATTTCCAGCAGGACCTGATAAAGTCATCGTTCCTTCAATTCCAATCTGTTCCTGCATCTTCAATGCGTTAGTTCCTGTAAGACGGAAAATGTAGGAATGATCTTCAACACCGTCACCGTCACGGTCAAAATTTCCATTTGTATTTTCGACAAACGGCTTCTGAACAAAAAAGTTAAGTCCGGTTACATTATTCGCGCCGACTGCATTCCGGTGAACATCATTTACAAGGTCTGCAAAATTCATCGTCATCGTATTGAGTGACTGGATTTCATTCCTTACGTCAACATCGCGAAGTTCAATCAATGCACCAAGAGAGCCGCCTGTAACAACTGCCGTCTCGCGCGTATCAGCCCATACGACCTTTGAATAACCATAACCGTCAAGCACTGATTCAACATCAAACTGGCGCGCAATTTTTCCCTGAACGAGGATATGTCCGTCAACATGAACCATAAACTCGTCATTGTCGCGGCTGTCAGTCGTAATGTTTGCAATTTTTGAAAGCTTGTCTACAAGAAGGTCACGCCTGTCAAGAAGGTCGTTAGGATTATCTCCCATTGCCTTTGAGCGGACAATGTCATTATTCAGCTCTGCAATCTGACGGGCATAAGAATTGAGCTGCTCTACGCTTGATTCAATATCAGAGTTCAAAAGATTTCCGATTCCGGTAAGGGCCTGGTCGCGGTTACGGATTGAATTTACGAGGGACTGTCCGCGAGAAATTACAGCCTGTCTGTTTGCGTGGCTTTCAGGATTAAGGGAAAGCTCCTGCCATGACTGCCAGAATTTGTCCATTGTAGTGCGGATTGAAACTTCGTCAGGCTCGTTGTAAACCTGCTCAATCATCGTATAATAGCGGCTTCGCGTATCCCAGTATGACTCCTGATTCTGCTGGGACGTAATTCTCTGGTCAAGCATTTCATCACGGACACGGTTAATGCTGTCTGCAACTGCGCCCTGCCCGATTTGTCCCGGAACTTCAGCGCGTGAAAGGTCCGGTCGGTAAATCGGATCAAACTGCTGTATTTCAACACGCTGTCTTGAATAGCCTTCCGTTTCGGCATTTGTAATGTTATGGCCTGAAGTCTGGATTGCAAGTGAATGCATCTGAAGGCTTCTTTTTCCCATTTCTATTCCGGCAAATGTAGATGACATATATGCTTCCTCCCGTCCTAGAGCACCTTGTTAAGGACTACGCTCTGGGGCTGCTTCTGAATGAGTTTTCCGTTTCTTCCATATGTAGCGTTCTTGCGCTGCGGAACTATTGCATCAAGTACACCCTGAACAAAATTATTTGTAACGGAAATGTACTCCGTGAGGGCATCGTTTTCAATTTTTGATTTGAGGAGTTTCTGGCGCACCTGATTCTTTACCTTTTCATGTTCCAAAGTAACAGTCTCTTTTGAAGAAGTTCTTTCATCTTCAAGGCTTGAAAATTCCTTAGAGGCAAGGTCGATGTCGCTCATGACATTTTCCAGACCGATCCAGTTTTTTTCCTTTACTGCATCATGAAGGATTTTCTGCTTCAAAAGAATTTTATCCATAAGCGCGTTTTCTTTATTCAAAATCTCTTGTAATGAATTCATTGCAATACCCCATTACTACTTATCGGTTTTTTTAAGATTTGCATTAGAAAAAAAGCTGGAAAAAAAAGATTAATTTTTTATTAAATTCCTTGCATTAAGCTCTTGACTAATAATTTGTTTTTCTGATATAGTGACACCTGTCAGTTACTTGGTGCCTGTAGTTCAGCGGTAGAGCGCCAGATTGTGGATCTGGTTGTCGAGGGTTCGATCCCCTCCAGGCACCCGATCCGAGCATCGAGCAGACTGGACGCTAAGCGCCCGTAGCTCATCTGGATAGAGCTCCGGACTTCGAATCCGGCGGTAGCAGGTTCGAATCCTGTCGGACGCATAAGTAAATTGATAATTTTTTTGGGCCATTAGCTCAGCTGGTAGAGCAACAGACTCTTAATCTGTGGGTCGAAGGTTCGATCCCTTCATGGCTCAATCCTTTTAGGATTCTAAATGGTGCTTAGTAACTAGATCTAAAATGCGAGAGTGGTGAAATTGGCATACACGCTAGACTTAGGATCTAGTGCTTCGGCGTGAGGGTTCAAGTCCCTCCTCTCGCAAGGTTTTAGCCTTGCAAAAATACGCGGGAATAGCTCAGTGGTAGAGCGCCACCTTGCCAAGGTGGATGTCGCGGGTCCAATTCCCGTTTCCCGCTTTTTTAGAAAACTAAGACCTGAAAAGCAAAATTATTTTGCGGGAATAGCTCAGTGGTAGAGCGCCACCTTGCCAAGGTGGATGTCGCGGGTCCAATTCCCGTTTCCCGCTCTGAACTAGAAAAGCGATTCAGATACAGTCTGAACCGCTTTTTTTTTAACTTTTATTTAAGGGGTTATGGCAGTGAAACTTACAAAAGAATTCACACAGTTGGAAAAGTCAGCAGTAAAACTTACTGTAACAATCGAAAAGAAAGAAGTTGTAGATTTTTACAATTCAACAGTAGCAAAATATGTAAAGAATGCACAGATTCCAGGCTTTAGAAAAGGTCACGTACCTGCATCTGTACTTGAACGAAAATATGGTGACTCCTTAAAAGCAGATACTCTCAGTGAACTTATTGACAAATCACTTGGAGAAATCTTTGATAACGAAACAGAAAACCGCCCTCTTCCTTATGCACAGCCAGTTCTTGAATCACTTCCAGAGCTTGATACTACTAAAGAACTTGTTTA
>CACYCX010000117.1 GCA_902772975.1 uncultured Spirochaetaceae bacterium | reverse complement strand
TGAAGAAGTCGGTGAGTTTTATGCAAAATGCTCGCTTGAAATTTCCGATAATCACAGAAACGCATACGGCGGTGTTATGGGCGGCGCGATTTTTACGCTTGCAGATTTTACTTTCGCAGTCTCATCAAATTTCAATCAGCCGCACACAGTCTCAGTAACAAGCCAGATAAATTTTATAGGGATGGCAAAGGGAAAAAAATTAATTTCAGAATCGCGCCTTATAAAAAACGGACGTTCTACCTGCCTTTACGAAATCAACATCACGGACGAGTTAGGAACTCCAGTCGCATTTGTAACATTCAGCGGCATGAAATTAAATTCATAACAAATCGGAGAACATATGACTTTAGCCCAATGGAATTCATTCTGCGAATTTAAAAATGAATTTAAAGCAATGTGCAAAAAGTGGAGCAGATTTTCTGATGAATTAATTCCGCTTCAAAAGGCAGCAGCAAAATCAGACACCCCAGATTATCCGATTGAAAACCCGATTGTGTATAACACCGCGCTTGATGAAATTACGATGCAAAGCGAAATCAAATTAATCGTAATCGGCGACAATCCCGGAAAAGACGAGCAGCTGAACAAAAATCAAAAATACCTTGTCGGCCAGGCAGGAAAAATCGGCGAAGGCTTTTTCAAAAAAAATCCGGAACTCAATATTGATTTTAGAAAAGATGTAATCATCCTGAACAAAACACCGGTACATTCCGCAAAGACAACGCATTTAAAATCAATAGAGAAAAACGGAAGTGCACAAATCAAAAATCTGCTTCTGGAAACACAAAACTGGATGGCAAAAAAAACAGCTGCTCTGCATCTTGCATTAATAGAGGGCGCCAGTAAAAACAGCTTTATTCCTGAACTCTGGCTTGTCGGCTATTCCGAATTAAAACCTAAAAAGATTTTTACTGAATACAAGAATACGTTGCAGGCTGAATACAAAAATGCCGGAGCACAATGGGAAAAAGTTTTTGTGTTCCAGCATTTTTCAATGAATAGATTTTCAATCGACCTTAAGGAATTTTCAGAAGCAGCTGTTTCAGAATCCGAAAATAATTCTCTCAAAACCCTGAAAGAAAAAATCAGTGCGCTCGGAAAAAAACACAAGGAAGAAATTATATCAATATCCGTCTGACATTGCGCGGTTCATATCTTTCTTGCAAAGCTCGTCATAAACAAGGCTTCGTGTCTTGAGCGTATCCTTGAGCGACTGCGGAAATGGAGTATTGCGCCAGAAAATTCCGCGCACTTCCTTATCAAGACGCTGAACGCCTTCGCTTTCCTTTGTCATCCACAGAACATAATCCTGAATGAAATATGATTTCAAATCGCCCTTAAGCTTCTGCTTGTCAATCCACTCGTAATACTGACCGGTAAGGCCTTCCTCCATCCAGTAGTACGAAGCCTTTTCCTTTGCGACCTGCCATCTTAAATCTGCAACTGCGGTAAGAACTGCAATCTTCAAATCGCGAGGATACATCGGAACTACAATACGGCCGCGGCTTGTTACACGGTTGTAGCGGTCAAACGGTTCCCAGCAGAAACCAGAATCACCATATGACGGAACAAGAATAACAAACGGAACGATTCTGTTCGGAACATTTTTGTGAATGCGGCAGAATGCGCCCGGATCTATCGACTCAATCCATTTAAGAATCTTGATTACATTTTCGCGGAAGCCTGTTCCCTGAGGCAAACAGTGATAGAACTCGCGCGTAAAAATCGGGAACTGGTTTCCCTGGCGGCCGCAAGTCATTTTTGCCATCTGGCGGATTGTCTCGTATTCCTGCTCGACATCACCTGAATTTGCCTGTGCAACCTCAGGACCTTCAGCAAGCTTTTCTTCAACTGCATCTACGCTTGCTTTTGCATCCTGAGCTTCCTTCAGCGCAACCGTAAGCTCGCGGTCATTTTTGGAAAGCATCCTCATGTAATTTGAAATCTCACCAAAAAGACGCTTCTGCTCTTCTGTATATCCGGCCTTGTGCGGCGCGTAACCTATAACTTCTTCATGCGAACAAATCGTTTCAATTCTGTTTTTCAATTCGACTTCGAGCATAGTGCGCTCGTTTTCTTTTATGCCAAGCTGACTTTCTGCATTCTGAAGCTTTCCCTGATTTTTCTGCTGAAGCGCCATAAGCCTCTGCTGTTCCTGGGCGGCACCTTCTGCTCCAGTTTTTTTAGGCTGACGGACTTCATCTGTCGTAGAGCATTTGATTTTTCCGGCGCCAACATACTTGAACCATTCATCAAGATAAAAAACAGGCTCGTTTGTGTTGTTCTCAAGAATTGATTTTGCAAAAAGCTCTTTCTGTTCGGGCTTAAAAAGCGAAGGAAGCAATGCGGCAAATCTGAGGAGCATGCGCTTTGGCATCGGGAAAGATTTACTTCCGGCCTTTGGTGCCATTACGCGGACAAGTTCCCAGTACGCCATGATTACCTGCTGACGATAAACCATTTTGTCCTTGATGTCCTTGCAGGTAAGGTATTTTGAAAGAACCATATGAAGGCGCTGTGATGCACTGTCTTCACCGGCAATTGCAATTTTATAATAATTCGGGTCATTAAAGCGGTCGTCCGGCTCATCGTTAAACGGCTTTTCGATTTCTTTGAATTCTTTTATTGAAAGATCAACTTCGGGAACAGCACTCGGACCTTTTGGTTTAGGCGCGGCTTCTTCAAGAATCATCTGTTCAAAATTTGTAGTCGATCCCGGTGCCGGAGGAACAGAACTGTCCGCATTTTCAGGACTAGCGGCTTCCCCAGCTCCTGCGCCAGCAAGTAAGGCGGCAATTGAAGGATCTAAATCAGTATTTCCCATCTTATAAGCTCCGATAATATTCTATAATTATAACATGATTTCGGGTATTTTCAACCACCTGAGCGGCAACCTGAATGTCAACCGCCCGGAAAAGCGCAGGTATATATTTATATTGAGTTAAGAAAATATATTTTTTTTGAATGATTATTAGCCATTTTAAATAATCGTTCGTATAATATTATGTAAGCAAATTGTTCCAGGTTCTGGAATGCTTATAAAAAACTTATGAAAATGGTGATGCTGACACCAAAAAAAGCAAGGAGACTATTATGGAACACAGGGAACCAGAAGTAAAATTCGTTTTTGATTCGGAAGAAACTGCAAAGAAATGGCTTGCCCTTCAGAAAAAAATGTCTGAAGACAAGGCATTCCAAAATGAATTGGACAATGCAGAAGAGAAAGATTACTACGAAATCTACAAGAAATACGGATACACGGATCTTTCAGCTGAAGAGTTTTCAAAATTCCTTGAACAGTTTTCTAACGACAAAAACCAGCAGTTGACTATGGAAGAAATGGAAAGCGTAGTAGGTGGTGGTGCATGGTGGCGTCATCTTGCAAAAGCAGTTGGATATGTTCCTGCCATTGGAGGGCTTCTTTCAATTGTAACCGAAAGTGCTGGATGTCTGGCAACAGGAGAACAGCCTTCATACAAAAGTTTTGGAGAAGGAATGGCTAAAATTGGAATCTCGACAGTTCTAGGACTTGTTGATGTAGCAGCACTTGCTATTCCGGGAGCTGGATTCGGTATTCATGCCGGTGCTTATGCAGCAACACAAGTTGCAGAACGTGCAATCGATACAGCAATGGACTAATATTGGAGGATATATGAAAAACTTAGAGAACTTTATTGAAGATATCAGAAATAATAAAAGCTTTGCCCAGTCTTTCAAAGCTGACAGCGCGGAACTTCTTACAAAGAAGGCAACTGAAGCTGGCTATAATTTTACTGTAGAAGAACTTGAAGCATACGCCAGGTCAAAAATTTTATTATCAGATGAGGAGCTTGATCAGGTAGCCGGAGGTGAAGGCCGAACTGCAAAAGAATGGTTTACGCAATTCGGTAAAAAATTCTTACCATGGATACTCTAAATCAATAATGCATTGAAACCTCTCCGCTTGATAATGCAGTTTCCAAACCATTTTCATCGCGGACAACAAGGCGCGCCCGGTCATCAATGCCCACAACAGTTGCCGCAAACTTAGAACCTTCATCGCCGATAACGCGCGTAATTTCAATCTTACGCCCGATTAAAAACGAGCGCTCCCGGTATTCCTGCATTATGCCCTTAAAAGCTTCTTCGCCGCCATCCAGAATCGAAATCGTCTCGCTGATTATGGAGGCGGCGACTTTGCTTCGTGAAACGCGCCGGGCTTCTCCATCACATACTGCTCCGGCCACCTTAGAAATATCATCGGGAAATCCTTCCGCGCTTTCCACAAGATTTACGCCTATCCCGATAACAGCAGCCTCAATCACGCCCGATTCAAAATCCGCGATTCCTTCCGTAAGTATGCCGCACACCTTTTTTCCGTTACAGAAAATATCGTTAACCCATTTTATTTTGGCATCAGCGTTATATAATTTTTTGAGCGTGCGGCATACGGCAACGGCGGCGGCCACCGTCATGCAGGCGGGCGCCGTAACGCCTTTCTCCGGTGAATAGATTATGCTTAAATAAACTCCGGCATCTTTTGGTGAATAAAAATTTCTTCCGAGGCGCCCGCGACCGGCGGTCTGTTCGCAGGCAATCACAACGGACTTGTGCAATTTGGAACCGCCTTCCGTCAGGCCGCCGCCGTGATTTCGGAACGCACCGAGTACCGCACAACGCCGCTTGCATTCAGTATTGGTGGAATCGAGCACCTGATAGACAGAAACATTACCGCGCCAGATATTTTTTGCCTCGCGGATACTGGATTGCGCTTTGATATCTGAAGGTGTTCTAATATCAGCTGCCATACAGATTGCGTTAAGCGCCAAGCGCACTGTCTCTTCCGTTAAAATATCTGCTTCTTCAAAAAGCCTGTAACCTCTGTTTGTAACTGCCTCAACTTTGTGACCGTCTTTTTTAAGTGCGCGGACTGCCTTCCAGATTGCGGCGCGGCTTGTACCGCAAAGCTCTGCAAGCTTTTCGCCTGAAACAAAACCATCATTTTCAGACGGATAAAGGAGCGCGTTCAATACTATTTCTTTTGTGCTCATTTTCCAAGAAGTGTAAAATCGTCAACGCCGGCGTCAAAAATAATTCCGCTTCCCTTTTCTGCAAAGCAAGGAAGATTTCTGATTGCATCTTTAACTGCGCTTACTTTTTCTTTTTCAACCAGAATCATCAGAATCTCTTTTTCGGGAACAATTGTAATTCCCATAAACTGTTTGTCATCAGGCCGCGCGGTTCCCCTTCCGTTCATAATCGTGCCGCCGCCTGCTCCAGCTTCACGCGCCGCTGCCATCGCATCTTCGGCATAACCTTTATTTACGATTACATTTATCATTGTGTAGGATTTTCCCATATCAGATTCTCCTTTTGATTGAGCAGAATGAATTTTTGTGGAATTGGATTCGCCAACTTTTTCATAATCACCAGCTTTTTCAGAATTGCTTTCCCTTGAAATTTCAAAACCACTTCTGAAAAAATCTTTTATATCAAGCGAAAACAAAACTCCAAAATGCGCCTTTTTTTCCGCAGCCATTTTCTTAATTGCTTCAATTACAGCGCCGCAAATTCCGCACTCGACGATATTGTAAGTAACATCCTTTGAAGTATCACCCAAGCCCAGAAGCTGCAGAATATTACTTGACGCAGTTCCGCGCCCCATCATAATTGTTCCGCCTCCTGCCCCGCTGTCACGCGCCGCTTTTGTAACAAGCTCACCGCAATTATGAGGCACAATGCTTACAATCAGCTTACTGCTCATCCGGCTTCCTCCTGTTATAGATAATTCCTAAAAGTTGAATTGCAATCAGCGGCATCATGGCCACAAGAGCAATCACGCCAAATGCATCCGTTGAACCGCCCGCCGCACGGGAAGCTCCCAAAGTGAACGACAGGACAAAAGTTGAAGTTATAGGACCCGAGGCAACTCCGCCTGAATCAAACGCAATTCCCGTAAAAAGACTGGGAGAAAAAATCATTAATAAAAGTGCAAGAAAATATCCCGGAATTAAAATCCATTTGAGCTCGAACATTTTAACTGCACGGACAAGTGAAAGTGCAATCGCAAGTGCTGCTCCAACTGAAAGGAACACAAGCAGAACGCGTCTTTTAATCGTACCACCGCTTACCTGTTCAACCTGCTCCGTCAAAACCCAGACGGCAGGCTCTGCGCATACGACAATCGCTCCGAGAACAAGTCCAGTTAAAATCAAGAGGAAAAAATATCCGCCGCTTTGTCCTGCCTTTGCTCCCAAAAATTCTCCGATTGAAACACCGGCCGGCATAAAGCCTTCGTTGACGCCCGTCAAAAAAAGCGTAAGTCCGATAAAGCTGTAGACAAGTCCGATTACTATTCGCTCAACCTGACGCTTAGTCATTTTTAAAAGCGTAAGCTGGAACAAAATAAAAAGCACGATCAGCGGAATAATTGAAGTGAATGCTTCCTTTGCCATTTCAGGAATTCCATTCACAAAAGGCGCGAGCACTTGCGTCCCAATCCCGCCACCATAACCCGACGCAACTGCTTCCATAACGGAACTGCTTCCTTGCGATCCGGCGGTGCCACCAGAAGTGATTGCTATCGAGAAAAATATTACTGCCAGTACTGGCCCTACAGAAGTAATTCCGGTTAATCCAAAGCTGTCGTCTTTACCGCCTGCCTTTACTGATGAAACGCCAAGTCCAAGGGCCAGAATAAAAGGCACAGTAAGCGGGCCTGTTGTGGCACCGCCGGAATCGAAGGATACGCCCCAAAATTCCTGCGGCGCAAAAAACGCGGCGCTAAACAGAACGATATAACAAATCAGAAGGACTATTTTTAACGGCCATTGAAAAACCATCCGCATCAGGCCGAGCATAATGAATATTCCGACGCCGCCTGCTATCGAGAAAACAAAAGCGCGCTTGCTTACATAAGAAAATACGCCGCGGACCTGGTCGCCAAAAACCTGTATGTCTGGCTCTGCGATTGTGACTAAAAATCCGATTAAAAATGCCGCTCCCAATAAAAGCTTGAGTGAGCGCTTTTTTGTAAGCTCGGCGCCGCTTCGTTCACCAATCGGCTGGATTCCCAAATCTACGCCAAGCAAAAAAATCGTAAGTCCTAAAATTAAAAATATTCCGCCCAGTAAAAATTTTAAGATTACAACTAATCCCATCGGGACAACAGTAAAGCCTAAAAGCAGGACTATTACCATTACGGGAAGAACTGAAACTACGGTTTCTTTAAATTTTTCAACAATGTCCAAATTAAATCACCAGATTATTTTTTTGTTTTTCTCTCTGTCTTTTTTTTAGAATTTGAAGCAGCTTTTTTTGCAGTTGCCTTTCCGGCAGTTTTTACAGTTGCTTTTTGTTCAATTGAAGACTTGTGTTCAATTATATGAGTGCTTGTGTCTTCGTAAATTTTTACATCAAGCTTGTTATAGGGAATTTCAATTCCTGCTTCATCAAAAACCTTTTTGACTGCGATGAATGCTTCGTTTTTTGCAGCAAGAAAATTTGCGCTCGCAAACCATACGGCAAGCGTAAGGCTTATTCCGCTTTCATCAAATCCGTTGAACCATGCGCAAGGGGCCGGATCTTCAAGTACGTCAGGACAATGAAGAGGAGCGCGCTGCAATGTATCAAGTGCAAGCTTCATGTCAGTATCATAGCTTACTGAAACATCAACATTAAGACGGCGGCTCGGAAAGTAACTTGTGTTCCGCAATGTTGAATTGATTATCGTTGAATTCGGGATGCGGATCATCTGATTGTCGAGCGTGTGAATTTTTACTGAAAGGAGCCCGATTGTATCAACATAGCCAGTTTCGCCGGCAACATTAATAAGGTCTCCGATTTTAAGCGCCTTTTCGGAAATTACAAAAACGCCGCTTATGATATTGCTGACTGATGTCTGAGCGGCAAAGGCAAGCGCAACTCCGGCAACTCCGGCTGCTCCCCAGATGGCACTGAACTTGATTCCAAAAAGCCCGAGGATAAACATCACCACGACAATATAATACGCATAACGGATTAATTTCTGGATTAGCATTGCCCTGTGCGCAGGCATTTTTTCACGCGGAACTCTTTTTACGCTCCGTAGCACAAAACGGTAAATAGCCCAGAACGCAAGAAGGATTATCAATGTTCCGAGCAGCTTAAAAAAATTATCCCAGGTAAGATATGTCTGTATCCATTTAACAAAACTTGTTCCGATATTATTTACGGCATTCATTGTCGCCGTTCCGACATCACTCAAATCTTCAATGTGAGTATCCATTTTTCATCTCCCGACAATTTCAACTCTTTTCCGAAATTTTTATTATTCTATATCATTATGGCAGCAAATGTCACCAATAATACATTCACTGCACTTTGGATTCCGGGCAGTACAGATATAGCGGCCGTGAAGAATCAGCCAGTGATGTGCGTGTTCCATATAGCGGTCGGGAATTCGCTCAACAAGGCTCTTTTCCACTTCAAGCGGTGTTGTGCCCTGAGCAAGTCCGATCTTCGGGCAGATGCGTAAAAGATGAGTGTCAACAGGCATTGTATGCTTATTAAAAACTACATTGAGCACAACATTGGCGGTTTTGCGGCCGACTCCTGGAAGCCTTTCAAGTTCTTCGCGTGTCTGTGGAATTTGTCCGCCGAATTCTTCCTCCAGCATTTTGCTTAAGGCAATAACATTATGCGCTTTGTTTCTGTAAAGTCC
>CACYCX010000116.1 GCA_902772975.1 uncultured Spirochaetaceae bacterium | reverse complement strand
CGTATTCGTCATATACGCTCTGATAACGCTGAAAGTGAAGCTGCGATTGAAATCCGATTTTTAAATAGCGTTTTGAAAATTCCCAGATGAACGGATGATATCTTGAAAAAACTGAAGCATCAAAAGCATCGCCCGTTGTCTGAACTCCAGTCTTTATTTCCGCATCAAGGAACTGCGCATCGTAAATTACATTAACAAACTGGGCATCTTTTTCCATACCCTTTGCAGCATAATTTCCGACAGAATAAGAAATCCATTGCCGTAATTGTTTTGAATTTTCTGAGCTGTCATCTGATTCACCTGCAAATAATTGAAAAGCAAAAAAGACAACTGTCAAAACAAAAAGCGCGGCTGTTTTTTTCATTCTGATTTACCGGCCTGTATCGCGAATTTTCCCGGGAACAAAATCCCTGTCCTTTGTCCGTACAAGCGTTCCCTCTTCAAGATCATATTTTGTATAAAGCCAGCAGTCGTGGCCGTCGCAGGACCAGTCCATATTAAGGCCTGTTTCCGGATCGATAAAATACCAGCTGTCCTTTTCACTTTTAAGCGAAACGATTCCCGGCGAAATAAATTCTATTTCGTCGCCGCTTTTTACCATATTAAGCGGCCGGTATGAATACATATTCCAGCCGTCTTTTTTATGCGGTACGCCCGGCGCTCTGTCCGGATGCTTTTCGTAATCACGAAGCCGCGCTTCCCTTGCGGCCGGATGCATTGCATCAAGCTCTTTCTGCCGCGCATTTATGGATTCCGTGCCCTTAGTAAAAACATCTTCCATTTCCGAAGGCGTAAGCTTTTTTCCGATTGTGGCAGAAAGCTCGTAAGGACTGTCAGATGCTCCGGTTGTAGTAAGATTTGCATCGGCGGCGCTGTAATAAAAACCAGTCGTAGATTCGCGGTGGCTTACATTATCAAGCTCCGCTACAAACGGAGCAGCGTCTTGTGATTTGATTTTGCCTTCGAGCGCGTCAATTGCCTTGCGGTACGCGCGGGTTACAAGCGCGACGTAATAGATGCTTTTCATGCGCCCTTCGATTTTGAGGGCGTCGACGCCGGCTTTCTGCATGTCGTCAAGATGCTCGATCATGCGGATATCTTTGCTGGAAAGAATCGCCGTAAAATCATCGCCTTCGTATACCGGGAAATATTCTCCCGGCCGCGAATGCTCCTGCAAGACAAGACGGCCGCTTTCTGCAATTTCCTTCGCAGCTTTCTCAATTCCATGCGCATCGCTCATCAAATCAAAATTCCAGCGGCATGAATGAGAGCAGAAGCCGCTCTGGGCGCTGCGATTAGTAAGGTATGCGCTCATAAGGCAGCGGCCGGAATACGCAATGCACATCGCGCCGTGCACGAATACTTCGATTTCCATATCAGGAACGGCGTCTTTTATTTCGCGTATTTCCTTTAGCCCGGCTTCGCGTCCAAGCACGACGCGCTTAAAGCCAAGCGACTTGTACATTTTAACTGCCTCGCGGTTAATGCAGCTTGCCTGCGTACTTAAATGAAGCGCGGCATTCGGGAATTCACGCTGTAAAATCGGAACAATTCCCAAATCCTGAACGATAAACGAATCAATCGGATACTGTTTAAAATAATCAAGGTTGTTTAAAAACGAATCGATGTCGCGATTGTGGAAAGCAATGTTGAGTGCGCAGAATAATTTTTTTCCGGGAAATTTTTCCTTGAGTTCAATTACGCGCTTGTATTCATCCTCGTAAAAATTATCAGCCTTAATCCGCAATGAAAATTTTTTAAGTCCGATGTAAGCGGCATCAGCGCCATACGCGTAGGCATAGTAAAGCTTTTCGACATTTCCGGCCGGCGACAAAAGTTCCATAAAAATTACGCCTCCGATTTAAGGCTGTCTTCAAGTACAGGAGCGCGGTTCAAGGTTTCCTCGTCAGTCTCGTCCTGTCGTGAGGTAATCAGTTTTCCAATCCGTTCAATTGCAAGGTGAGCTTCTGAAAGATATTCGTCCGCCATCTGGAACATGAACATCATATCCGGAACTACATCAAGCACGCATTTTCCGCCGCAGGCTTCAATTTTTGTCTTAAATGTTTTTGCGTCTTCAAGAAGGATTTCCTTTTCACCCATCTGAATGTAAACATCAGGGAAGCCTTTTAAATTTTCTTCTGAAGCAAAAACCGGCGACACCATCTGATTTTCAAGATTTCCAGTGTAAGTATAAACATCACCGCCGCGACGAATGCAGTCACCGGAAAGAATTTCATCATGTACTTTTTTTCCTTTAATGATTTCAGAATCCGGCGACATGTTGAGCCATGGAGAAAACAGAATCACATTGCTGATGCAGGCGCGGTATCTTTCACGCAAGCTCAAAACAAGCGCCATCGCAATCGACGCCCCGGACCCGTCTGCAGCAATCACGATTTCAGGGAGCATATTTCCTTTTCCATCACCGGAATCAAGCGAGCATGCAATCTGCTCTTCCGTAAAAACAGAACGGAACACGCTCTGCAAATCCTCCATTGCAGCCGGGAATGCATAAGCCGGGGCTAATCTGTATTCAGGAACAACTACGCGGCACGAGCATGCAGTCGCAACCGAGGAACAAAATCCGCGCCACGCCTTCCGGGAACCGCCGACAAATGCACCGCCGTGAACATAAATCATAATTCTGTTTGAAGAATAGACAACAGGCATGAGTACATCACACTGAATTCCGTTATATGCATGTTCTGTAAATTCAACATGATTGGGGAGTACCGGAACATAAAAAGTTTCATCAAGTTTTTTTCTGTAAACTTCTACATTCTGCTTTGTGGAATATACAAGCGACCGTAATTTTTTAACCGCGGCCTTTCTGTCGTCATTTTTATTCATATCAGAAAAGTATAGCAACAAAGCGCATTTTATGCTATATTCTCCTCAATATGCCAATAAAAATACAGTCTGATTTACCAGCAAGAAAAATTCTCGAAAACGAAAACATATTCGTAATGACAGAGCAGCGCGCTTCCACTCAGGATATCCGCCCTCTTAAAATTGCCGTCGTAAATTTGATGCCGGTAAAGAGCACGACAGAAACTCAGCTTTTCAGGCTTTTAGGAAACACTCCGCTTCAGGTTGAAATCCCACTTGTACGAATGGAAAGCCACAGCTCGGTTCACACATTGGCAGAACACCTCGAAAAATTTTATGTTCCCTCAACAGAACTTTATAAGCACAATTTTGACGGCCTCGTAATAACCGGCGCGCCTGTGGAGCAGATTCCGTTTGAAGAAGTTGATTACTGGGAAGAGCTTTGCAAAATAATGGACTGGGCAAAAGAACATGTTTACTCCACGCTTTATATTTGCTGGGGTGCGCAGGCCGGACTTTACCATCACTACGGCATTCCAAAATATCCGCTCGATAAGAAGATGTTCGGTATTTTTAAGAACAGGCGCACTACGATTGCAGAGCCGCTGCTTCGCGGGTTTGACGATATATTCCCGATTCCACAGTCGCGCCATACTACGATACACGAAGAGGACATCAAGCAGCACGATGATTTGATTATTCTTTCGCGCTCGGAAGATGTCGGCGTCACCCTTATAAAAACAAAAGATAACCGTTCAATTTTTATGACCGGTCATCTTGAATACGATACGAATACGCTTTCTGACGAATATTACCGCGATAAGAACAAGGGACTTCCCATTGAGCTTCCGGTAAATTATTTTCCTGACAACGATCCGTGCCAGACGCCGCATTCGACATGGCGTAGTACGGCGCACCTTTTTTATTCAAACTGGCTTAACTATTACGTATATCAGGAAACGCCGTTCGGATTTACAAACTAAGCGCGTCCCTGATTAAAAACGGCAGCTTATTTCTGGCTTTCCTTGTCTTTCTGGATAAGGATTCTAAGCGCCTCAACCGCAACAGAAATCGCGCATTCGGTATCGTGCGCCTGTTTGTTGGGTAATCCTTTTTTGGCACGCTCCTGATTTGCTACAACGAGAAAGCACGAGCCTACTCTTACACGCAAAAACTGTCCTGCGATAAAAAGTGCGGCACTTTCCATTTCGCTTGCAAGGCAGCCCATTCTGAGCCACGCGTTCCATTTGTTTTCAAGCTCATAGCTTACCGGCATAACCTCCGGCTCGTGCTGCCCGAAAAAGGAATCCTTGCACTGAACGACGCCGACATGATGTTTCTGACCGAGCTTAGAGGCGCTTTGTACGAGCGCGTTTGTGACGTCAAGGTTAGCGACGGCCGGATATTCGATCGGCGCAAATTCGCGGCTTGTTCCTTCCATTCTGACGGCTCCCGTTGCGATTACGACATCACCGCCGCAGACATCTTCCTGCATTCCGCCGCATGTTCCGACACGGACAAAAGTATGTGCACCGCATTTTGCAAGCTCATCAATTGCAATTGCCGCAGAAGGGCCTCCTATTCCTGTTGAAGTAACGCTGACCTTCACGCCGTCAAGAGTTCCAGTATAAGTTGTATATTCGCGGACATCTGCCACGAGCACAGGATTATCAAAATGCTCTGCAATTTTTGCGCAGCGCTTCGGGTCACCCGGCATGATAATATATTTTCCTATATCGTTCGGGCCAACGCCAGTGTGATACTGTTTTCCCGAGCCCTCTGTATAATCTACCATTTAATTTCCTCCGAAATAATTCTGTTTCTTTATATCTTACCCTATTTTGACCAAAAATCAACAGATTCAGTCTTTCCAGCTGTTACTATTGGATCTGCATATTCATTTCCAATCAATGCAAGCGCGGCTGAAACGACACTGAAATTGTCATACATGGCGTTATATTCATTAACTGCCGGGAGATACCACTTTTTTTTCAGATTTTTTTGTATTTAAGGAGAATAAAATTGCAGATTTTTTTGGATTGATGTAAAATCGTAGGTATAATACATCATTCGGAGGTTGTATTTTATGAAAAAGTTTTTGGTCGTACTAGCAGTAGCAGCACTCACAGCAACAGGGGCATTCGCACAGGCAGCTGACAACCAGTTTCCACAGGGAACATGGACAGACACCAAGTACAATGCAGACTGGACATTCCAGATTAACACAGAATCTGACACAATTTGCGAGCTTCGTGACAGGGATTCCGGTGAACTTATTTACAAGTTTACAAAGGGAAATGTTCAGGATTTCGCAATAACTCCATCAAATGATGGTATTTCTGTTTCATGGAAGTGCCGCGCAAAGAACCGCGAATACAAATTCACAAAGCCTGTAAATTTTGACACAGGTCTTCAGCTTGAAGTTCACAACACATACTACAACGAAGATCACAAGGCAAAGATTGAATACAAGCTTCTTAACAATCAGGATAACAAAAGCGCTCTTGGACTCTAATTAGTTCCGGGAACTTCAAGTCATTTTCTGATTAAAAAAAACTGCGCTTCAGTTCTGAAACGCAGTTTTTTTATATATCTTAAACGGAATGCAGCTTTGCTACGGCACGGTATAAAACCAGCCTCACATTCCGGAAAAAGAAAAAGTCCGCGATAAACACGGACTTTTTCTATCAGGGGTCTAGCGGAATCGAACCGCTTCATGATGGTTTTGCAGACCAGTCCCTTCCCATTTGGGTAAGACCCCACGGTTTTTTAACTATAACAGATATAAAACTTTTTGTCTATACCCGGCACCGCTTGTACCCCGTTTATAAAAACTTCCGCTCATCTTAAATCAGGGCGGCGCGCAAAAAGTGCATCCTGCGCAATTTTAAAATCCTCTTCCGTCATAAACGAAGCCATAAGATTCTTGCCTGACTTCATTTTCAGCACCATCAAAAAAGGATATTTTTTATCAGGCGGATTAATCGATTCTATTTCATCAAACAAAATCAATTCCTTGCAATTGATAAAGCCCGCATCATAAATTCCGCTTTCTGCACAAACCGCGTCCTCTTTGCAAGTCGTAATCATTCCAAGAATTCCGGCACCGCACATAACGACTGTTACCACAACTCCGAGCTTTACAAAAAGGCACAGAATAAAAAATACAGGAAAGACAATCCAGGAGATAACCGTAAATGTAAAAATATTCTCTTTTGTTGATCTAATAAGATTTCCCGCTTTGACTCTGAGTGACTTTCTTCTTAACGGCTGATACGCAAGAAGCGCTCCGTAAATTGCAAGTGAAGCTAATACTGCGATTTTTATTATTATTTTACTGTTCATACCAATCCTCAATTTTTTGTTTTCAGCCAGACTGCAAGAGCCTTTTTTACAGAATCAAATGCAATCGGAAGACGCTGTATATCTTCTTCACAGGAAATTTTTTCCGTAACAAAGCCTGTTACTTCCGTTTCCTGCGCATGAATCAAGTCAATCAATTTTTTTCCATCGGGAATTTCGAGCCTTGCCGAAAAAAACATATCACACGTTTTGTAATGAACATTTTTGTATTCATAATTATTCGGAAAGCTTGCAATATATCTTATCTCAGACGGAACAAGTGAAATCTCTTCGCGGCATTCCCGTAACGCGGCCTCTTCTGCCGTTTCGTCATAATCGCAAAAGCCGCCCGGAATTGTAAGCATTCCCTTTTTAGGTTCCTTAGCCCTTTTCTCAAACAGGACGCTTCCGTCAACATCGCAGATAATAACGCCAACCGCCGAAGCCACATTGTTGTACAAATCAAAACCGCAATCAGGACAAATCCATTTACGCGCATCCTTGTATTCAATTTTTGCAGAGCCGCACATAGGACACATTTTGAATTTGTTTTTTGCCATCAGGATTTCATTCTGTTTTATATCACTGCTCATAATCTACAAAATCTCCTCTATCATACGAAATCTCATACCCGATAGACGCGATGCGCTTTTCAAGACACTTAATGCATTCAGCGGCTTCGGCTCCGGTACAAATTTTATTTTCGTAAAGCGAATATTTTTCCCGTACCCCAACCGGCGAAAGATTCGGCATAAGCACATTAGCGCCCGATAATATTCCGCGTTCCCGGCCGTCTGGAATTATCGTACCAAGCGCAGTTGTTGCGGGAATAAGCGCCGACGGAAACATTATCCTCAAAATAGAAATTAAATACAATGTCAGTTCCGCGCTGCCATCAGGAAAACCTGCGAACGGCGTGTCCCTGTGATGAATAAACGGCCCTATTCCAATCATGTGCGGCCGGAGTTTTTGCAAAAATAAAATATCTTCTGCCAGATTCAAGGCGGTCTGATACGGGCTCTGTACCATAAATCCGGCGCCGACCTGGTAACCTAAGTCGCGTAAGGTAAACAGGCAAGATTTCCGGTTAGCCGCCGACATATTAGACGGATGAAGTTTTTTGTAATGCTCTTCGTCGGCGGTCTCGTGCCGCAATAAAAATCTGTCGGCGCCGGCTAGACGCAATGCCCTGTATTTTTCAGAATCAAGCTCCCCGACAGAAAGCGTAACTGCACATTCAGGAAATTCCTTTTTAATGGAAGAGACAATCTCTGAAAGCAAGCCGTCTGTATAATAGGAATCTTCGCCGGATTGGAGGACAAATGTCTTAAAGCCCAGCTCGTATCCGGCTTTGCAGGCGGTCAGAATCTGGTCGGGGGATAGACGATAGCGGCTTACATTTTTGTTGCTTTTTCGGATTCCGCAATAATAGCAGTCATTCCGGCAGTAATTTGAAAATTCTATAAGGCCGCGCACAAATATTTTTTTTCCGAAATTCTTTACTTCAATTGCGCGGGCAGCTGATGCCAGATTGTCGGACAATAAGCTTCTGCTTTCAATTAAAAAAACGATTTCTTCCATTAAAAGCTGTTTGTGTTCAATTAGCTTTTGTGCGACTTCTTCCGCTGTCATTATTTTTTTTAAGTTATGCCCTTATTCTTCTTCGGGAATGTCGGCATTTTTGCGTTCACGGATAAAGCGGGCCAGATATTTTAAATTTTCGTCAAGAATAGAAGTATCACCGCTTTCAAAAATCTTATCGCAAGACGAGCTCACCTTTGTAATTTCCTGAGCAAGAGCCTGTTCAAATTTTCCGGCACGGACGCTTGCACTCGGTTCGATTGATTTAGTTTCCTCGTAATATTCTTCAATCAGCTTTGCCTGTTCGGGATATTTTTCTTTTAAGCCGACTGCCTTCTGCGAAAGGATTTCAAATGCCTGAAGAATATGCTGCATGGATTCTTCGGCTGCCTTTATGCTCTCCGGTGATTCGCGCTTTGAACCTGTTATTTTTCTATATATTTTTTTTAATACTGAAATTAATGCACCGTTAGTCTTCATTCTGCTATTTTATACTTCAACCGGATTCTGTTCAAGGCAGTGTGAATTTTTGTATAGGCTTGGTTTATTTTGCTATGAGCTGATTAATTTCTTCGACTGTCATATTCAGAGATTTTGCGATTACTTCAACGGGAACATTATTTGCAACTAAATTTCGGGCATCTTCTTCTCGAGCTTGTCTGGCACCTTGTGCTAATCCTTGTGCAAGCCCTTTCATGATTTTGCCTTACATTTTTCCTTAAACCATGTTAAACTTAAACAAATGTCCGCGACTTTCATTCATCTTGAAGCAGAACAAATCACTCCGAACCACAAAGAAGTTTTCCGCTATCTTGGCTACAATGTTAATTCCACGCCAGATGAAACCGTAAAGGCTCTGGCAGAAAAAGCAATTGAAAAGATGCGTTCCATTATAATGCCGCAGGCAGTTTATGACTTTTACGATTTGAGCTTTTCTGAACCGGAAGAAAAAAAATTGGCGCAAACACAAAATGAAGCCCAGAACGAAACTCAGTCAATTCCAGAAATTCAATTCGGCGAAATAAAAATCTCTTCAAAGTATCTGTGGCCGCTTTTTAAGGATTGCAAAAAGGTTTGTGTTGCCGCCTGCACAATCGGACCGCAGGTTGATTCCCTAATAAGGCGGACTGGCGCAATAAATTCGGCTCTCGCTTCAGTAATGCAGGCTACCGGCGCAATGTTTATAGAAGAATTCGTTGATTTTGTAAACAGCAGGATAAAGTCAGATGCAGCTCAAGAAGGATTTCAGACCAAACCGCGCTACAGTCCGGGCTATGGAGATGTTCCGCTTGATTTACAGAAAAATATTTTTTCGATGCTGCCATGCACAAGAATCGGGCTTTCGCTCATGCAGACTCTGATTATGGCTCCGGAAAAATCAGTTACAGCTTTTATTGGATTAAAAAAAATTTAATCAGGATTAAAAAAAATGACAAAACGGATTTTCGTAAAAAGATTTTTCTTAACCGCCATTAATCTACTGACTATTTCATTATTCGCTTCAATTCAGCTGTCAGCTTCTTCTCCGACTTCTCAAACTTCGCCGACTCAGGAAGATTTAAAACCCGATCCGCTTGCAAACGAAAATGTAAGCTGGTCTTCCGAAAGTGAATGGACTCCCTATGAAGAATACGAAATTTTTAAGGAAGCATATCCCGACGTTCATTTTCAATTCGGCTATGACCGCGAAGTTGAAGACTGGACGCTTACCGTAACTGCATACGGGAAAAAAACTGTTCTCTATCACGCAGGCGGCCTTTACCTTCCAAAAAAATATCTGGCCGAAAAATCACATTACTGGCGCGTTATTTACAATTACCAGAATCAGCTTGCAGACCCGGCAGATTTTACCGAAGAGCAGAAGCAGCGCATAATAGCATACAGCTCCACCGAAAACAGGCAGAAGGGCGCGGTCTCATCAAAATTTATTTTTGACGCAATTCACGATTGCTGGACACGCGCCAGCACCGAATCGCACTTAAAAAGCAGGACGCTCTGGGGCCGCCCAACCGGAATACATGCTGATATCGTAAAGCCGCTTGACCGCGTGGAAGAGCGCGTATACGAGCTTGCAAAAACTGATCCCGAAGTAAAAGCATTTCTCTCACAGCTTCTAAGCTGCGATGCCTACAACTGGCGCGAAATCCGTGACAGCCACACAAAATCCTTCCACAGCTTTGGAATTGCAATTGACGTACTTCCACGCGGCTGGGGAAGAAAGATTACTTACTGGGGATTTGAAAAACAAAAGGGCAACGAAAAATGGATGCTCATTCCGCTTAAGAACAGATGGATGCCGCCTAAACCTGTAATCGACGCTTTTGAAGCGGAAGGCTTTATCTGGGGCGGCTACTGGGCAATCTGGGACAACATGCATTTTGAATATCATCCCGAATTGATTATTGCTGCAAGGCGCAAAGCCGAAAAGCAGGCAGAAGAGCTTTATAAAAAACAGGCCGAAGAAAAACAAAACAAAAGAAGAAATAAAAAAAGCGCCGTCAAGTAATCGACAGCGCCCTTCAAACATTAAGCTTACTTATTTTTGTTTACGATTCTTGTTTCTTTCTTTCCTGTCGCAATTTCAATAAAGCGTACGAAAAGCGAAACCTTGTTGTCCTCATTGAGTGAAGTCCATACTGTGTTTGTAAACTCATCAATTGTTCCTTCGATATCTACAAGCACTGGTTCACCTTCAAAGCTCGGAAGAGGATTTCCGTCGCCCATATAAGTATGAATAAAGCGGCCTTTTCCGCATGCAGGATTTTCATATGAAAAAGTAAAACGGTTGCAGCTTTCTTTATTTCCGTTGTCGCTTTTTAAAATTGACATTGAGTAGTTGTACTTTCCGTTTTCAAATTCCATGAGTCCTGAAATGCGCGGCGTAAAGTTCGGTTCATCAGGTTCAAATTCCCTTGAACGAAGTGACTGTTCAAAAGTGAGTCCTTTTTTCATTCCGTCATAAATCGTATCTGTCTGATCACCGTTTGTTACGATTGTCTTATTATCGAGAACCCTTACAGGAGCGTAAATAATAAGGCTCGGGTCTTTCATCTTTGACGGATCAAAAGCCTGAGTACGGATTCCTTCACCCTCTTCAACAAAAACTCTGTTGCGGCTGTTTTCGCTTCTTCCCATAATAAAATAAGCTGCTACGGCAAACTTTCCGTCCTTTGATTTTCCAAGTACGATTCCGCGTCCCGGATAAGATGTTGATTTAAGTTCTGAACTCAATGAAACTGATTTCATATTTATTTGCGACTCCATGATAAAATTATGTTGCTTAATTATCCATAAAATCGCCGTTCACTTCAATATAGTTGATTAAAAAAGAAAACAATTATTGAATTGATTTGCGCTGTCCAATTCATATTCAAATTCTCGCGTCCTATTCACGCAGCCCGATTTTGAATATAATCATTTTATGGAGAAAGCAAGCAAGACACCCGAGTCAATCCTCAAAGAAGTTTTCGGTTACGACAGCTTCAGGCCGTTACAAAAAGAAATCATTTCAAACATCCTTTCCAAAAAAGACACGCTTGCCATAATGCCGACCGGCGGCGGAAAAAGCCTCTGCTATCAGATTCCGGCGCTGATTTTCCCGGGAATTACGATTGTCGTTTCTCCGCTGATTGCGCTGATGCAGGACCAGGTGTCCGCGCTGAATGAAGCCGGAGTGAATGCCGTTTTCTTGAACTCAAGTCTTGATGCCGAACAGTACCGCCAGACCGCAGAAGAAATAAAAAATGGTGAAGTGAAAATCATTTACGCTTCTCCTGAAGGATTGGCGGCAGGCAGGATTAAGAGCATCCTCCATTCAAGCGCGCTTGGCGTGAACTGCATTACGATTGACGAAGCACATTGCATAAGCGAATGGGGACACGATTTCCGGCCGGACTATATGGAAATAGCGTCGTTCCGCGAAGAATTTCCGGAAGCAGTCTGCCTTGCACTTACAGCAACCGCAACACAGCAGGTTCGCGAAGACATCATAACTCACTTAAATTTAAAAAAGCCGGCAGTTCTTGTTGCAAGCTTTAACCGCGAAAATATTTTTCTTTCAGTTTTACCTAAGCGGAACACTCTCGAAAAAACGATTCAATTTATCCGTGAACATTCCGGGCAGAGCGGAATCATTTATTGCTTTTCACGAAAGCAGGTTGATGAACTTACAGCTGAGCTTAAGCGAAATAAAATTTCCGCATTGAACTATCACGCTGGCCTTACCGATGAAAAGCGTTTTGAAAATCAGACAAAATTTATTCGCGACAAAGTTGATGTAATGGTAGCAACAGTTGCATTCGGAATGGGAATCAACAAGCCGAACGTACGCTTTGTAATTCATTACGATTTACCAAAATCGCTTGAGCAGTATTATCAGGAAATCGGACGGGCCGGCCGTGACGGGAACAAGGCAGAGGCGCTTCTTTTTTACAGTCCGGCTGACATAAGGAAAATCAGATATTTCTTTGACGAAAGCGCAGACTCTTCCAAAGCCGAAAAGCTTCTTCAGGGAATGATAGATTACGCTTCATCAAGAAAATGCAGGAGAGCCGCGCTTCTAAAATATTTTGGCGAGTCCTATTCAGCAAAAAATGTTCCGCCCGAATGCTGCTGCGATATCTGCATGAGCGGACCAAAGCTTACAGACGTTACGATTCCGGCGCAAAAGCTTATGTCATGCATTTACAGAACTGACGAGCGTTACGGAATTACTTACCTGATTGACATTCTGCTCGGATCAAAAAGCCAGCGCATTTTGGACAACGGTCACGATTCGCTTTCAACTTACGGGATCGGAAAGGAATTAAAAAAAGACGCATGGTACGAGCTTGCAAACGCAATGCTTGATGCAGGAATCATACGGCAGGTTGGTGAATACAATGTGCTCAATGTAACTTCATTCGGACGTGAACTCCTTACAACGCGTGACAAAATCGAGCTTGATGTACAAATTGATTTTGCCGGCGGCCAAGGCTCGTATTCAAAGTCACTTCCCAAATCACGCCCCGCGCCGCTCGCAAGTGACCCAAGGACAATTGCAATCGAAGCATCATTACGCGTATGGCGAAAGCACAAGGCAGAAGAATTAAATTTACCGCCTTACATAATTTTCGGCGACAAAACGTTATCTGACCTTGCATTAAAAAAACCGACAACTCGCGGCGCTCTTTTAGCCGTTCACGGCATCGGTGAAGCAAAAGCACAAAAGATGGGCGACGAAATAATTTCAGTAATCCGTGAAGCAATGTACAAGCCAATATAGATGCTTTATAATCTAATTCATGGAACAGGTTTTTTCTGACACACGCGCCCTTGATAAAATTGCACGCAAGGCCTTTAATCTTTCCGAAGACATAATGATGGAAAACGCTGCGGCGGCTCTCGAAAAAGAATGTTTTTTTGAACAGGAAAAAAATTACATAAACCGCCCGGCCGCACTTATCCTTGCAGGAAGCGGAAATAATGGTGCAGACGGTTACGCACTTGCAAGAAGGCTGCAGTCGCATGAGCTTTCTGTTACAGTATGTCAGGTGCTTGAACCAAAAAGTCAGATGTGCATCATTCAGGCAGAACGCACAAAAAAAACAGGCGTTCAGTTTATCGATATTTACAGCCTCGATTCTTACATCGAAGAAAAAAGCTTTGACTTAAAAATAATCTGCGACTGCATTTTCGGAAGCGGCTTTCACGGAACGCTCCCCCCTGAAGCCGCCGCAGCTATTCAGGAAGTGAATAAGATTGACTCTGCCAGAAAAATCGCATGTGACATTCCGAGCGGTCTAAAATTCAATGCTGATATTACGGTCACGATGGGCGCGCTCAAAACATGCCTTTTTGGCGATGAAGCAAAAGATATATGCGGAAAAATTATTGTCGCTGATCTGGGAATAAGCCGCGCGGTTTTTGAAGGAGCCGGAACGGTAATTCAGTCTGCTGATATGAAAGCGGCGGAATATACAGAGGAGGCGGGATGCTCGAAGGAGTTTGGATGTTTGCAGGAGGCGGGATGCTCTGAAGCGCTGTCTCCGGAGGCGTATCTTTTAAACGAAAGCGATTTGATACTCCCGACACGAAAACTTAATTGCGTTCACAAAGGAACATTCGGGCATGTTGCAGTAATTGCCGGTGAGAAAAACGGCGCGGCGTTAATTGCAGGTACGGCAGCTTTGAACTTTGGATGCGGGCTTGTTAGTGTAGTAGCTTCGCAAAAGGACGCTCCAGCGCAAAATCATTTTCAGAATAATTTTTGTTCTTCGATTCCGCCTGAATTGATGAGCGCAGATTCAATTCCAGAAAATGCAAACACATTAATACTTGGCCCCGGACTTGGAAGGAACACAGAACAGGGCATTCAGTTTATAAATTTCCTTTTACAGAATCCAAATGTAAGCGCAGTCCTTGATGCAGATATTTTTTATTACAAGGAAATAACTGAGCTTTTAAAAAACGCCTCCGATAATTCAGACAAAATTTCAAGCAGGAATTCCGGCGGCTCCATAAAGCAGAAATTAATCCTTACTCCGCACCCAAAAGAATTTTCTTCACTTCTTGAAATCTGCGGACTCGGAAAATATTCAGTTCAGGAAATCGTTTCAAACAGAATTGAGCTTGTAAAAAAATTCTGCGAAGCGTTCCCAAACACGACCTTAATCCTCAAAGGCGCAAACGTGCTCATAGCATCAAAAATGCTTCAGAACAACCAGCGCATCGCCGAAAGCCGCTTCCAGACTGGAACGCAGATTTTCATAAATCAATTCGGAACAAATGCGCTTTCCAAAGCCGGAAGCGGTGATGTACTTTCAGGATTATGCGCCGCGCTCCTTGCACAAAACCAGGAGCCGCTCCGTGCCGCAATCAATGCCTCACTCTGCCATGCACTTGCTTCACGGAAAATTAAAAACAATTTTGCACTCACACCGTTTAAATTAATCGAACAGATTTCTAATTTTGAAATCTAGAATTTTACATAAAATTGCGAGGCGGCCATGCAGGAAAAATTAATGTTCGGAGCGGCATATTACAATGAATATATGCCTTACAATCGGATTGACACTGACCTTCGTCTGATGAAGGAAGCAGGCATGAACACAATCAGAATTGCAGAATCGACCTGGAGCACCGAAGAACCGTCAGACGGCGTTTTTGACTTTTCTTATGTTGACGCAGTTTTAGATGCAGCCGAAAAACATTCGATTAACGTAATTATCGGAACGCCAACATACGCAGTTCCTTCATGGCTCGTAAAAAAATTTCCGGAGATTATGGTCACCAATAAAGACGGCCAGGTAAAATACGGACCGCGTCAGAGCATGGATATTTTCAATCCTGATTTTCTACGCTATGCCGAACGCATCGTCCGAAAGCTCGCTGAACATACCGCCGGAAGAAAATGCGTAATCGGTTTCCAGCTTGATAACGAAACAAAACACTACGACAATTACGGAAAATATGCGCAGGAAAAATTCGTTGAATATTTAAAACAAAAATATAATTCACCGGAAAATTTCAGCCGGGCATTCACGCTCGCCTACTGGAGCAACTCAATCAGCTCGTGGGACGATATGCCCGACATCTCAAACACAATCAACCATAATCTCCGCCTCGAATATCTGCACTTTCTTCGCCAATCCGCCGGCGACTACCTGATTTGGCAAAGGAAAATCATCGAGGAATACAAACGCCCCGACCAGTTTGTCACTCACAACTTTGATTACGAATGGCGCGGCTACTCGCACGGAGTTCAGCCAGGTATTTATCACAAACACGCCTGTGATGCTGTTACAGTCGCCGGCTGCGATATTTACCATCCGTCACAATTTTCACTTACAGGAAAAGAAATTGCGTTCGGCGGTGATTTAATGCGCTCGCTAAAACGCACCAATTATTTAGTACTCGAAACAGAAGCGCAGGGCTTTAAGGAATGGACTCCGTTTCCGGGACAGCTCAGGCTTCAGGCATTCAGTCATCTTGCAAATGGTGCAAACGGTCTTATGTACTGGAACTGGCACTCGATTCACAACAGCTTTGAAACTTACTGGAAGGGCGTTCTTGGACACGACCTGATGCCCGGCGCGATTTACGGCGAGGCAAAAAAAATCGGGAATGAATTTTCCAAATTATGCGATACGATAATTAACCTCGAAAAATCAAACAGCGTTGCGATCGTTGTTGATAATGATTCGCTGAGTGCGCTCGATTATTTTCCGATGGACAAGGATTTTAATTACAATGATGTCGTACGCTGGGTCTACGATACGCTTTACGAAATGAATGTCGAATGTGACATAATCGATGTGAACGCAATTTCTGATTCTACACAGCAAGGCAAACTTCTTTCAAAATACAAGCTTGTCATTACGCCTGCGCTCTATTGCATTTCAGAAGAAAATACAGCCGCCTTCAAAAAATATGTGGAAGACGGCGGCACGCTTTTTTCAACATTCCGCTCTTTTTATTCAGACACAAAAGGCACCGTTTGGCCTGATTCTCATCCTTACAACCTTACGGAAGTCTTTGGCGCATCCTACACGCTTATCACTCAGGCAGAAGGCGTTTCAATCTGCGGAGAAAAGGCTGAGCATTATGTCGAGCTTATCGAACCGCTTTCCGAAGAAAATGCCCTTTCATATTATGAGCATAAATACTGGTCGCGGTATGCCGCCGTCACAAAAAATAAATACAAAAAAGGAACGGCATATTATTTTGGCGCCTACACCTCAAAAAATGCCCTACGGAAATTTCTTTTCGATGCGCTTTCTTCAGCGGGAATCCAAACGCCTGAATTCAGCTTCCCTATAATAATGCGAAGCGGCAAAAATCAAAAAGGCCAGGCGCTCCATTATGTGTTCAATTATTCTTCGAAGAAGGCAAATTTTACAGTTCCGTTTGAAAATGCCCGCGAACTTATTTCAGGAAAGGATGCTCCAAAAGGAACAAATTTTTCTATTAACGATTGGGATTTCTTGCTTTTTTTGGAAACTGTAATATAATTTAAGGATAAACAAGAATAGTGAATAAAATCTTAAGCGCTATTCAATTGTACGGAGACGAGGCTCAATCAAAATGAAGTACAGGATTTTATACATAGGACGAAACAAAGGTCTTATTAAGGAACTGATTCAGAAAGGCGAAAATGATTTTGAAGCGCTTTCCTGCTCTACAAACGCATCAGATATTACAAACCACATCAATCTGATTATGCCAAAGGCGCTTGTATACTGCATGTCAACTGAATCAGAAGATGATCTGGTTGTAATTGCTACATTGCGTCAGCTGTGCTTTGACAAAAAGATAATGTTCACAATAACAGGTTCCGGCGATGACTGTGATAAAATTGAGCGACTTCTTCCTTTTGCCTCTGACCTTGAGCTCAGAAAGCCTGTTACTGAAGACGAAATTCTTGACCGTCTCAAAAAAAGAATCGACGAGCGCGAAAATCATAATCCGGCAAATGATCTTACGGCAGATGCTGTAAAGCCTGATAAAAAACGCGTTCTCGTTGTTGATGACGATCCGCTTATGCTCCGCCTGATAAAGGAACAGCTCAGTGAAATTTATGAAATTGCAGCAGCTCCAAGCGGAAGCGTTGCCCTTAAATTCCTTGAAACAAAAGATGTAGATTTAGTTCTCCTTGATTACGAAATGCCTGAAATGAGCGGTCCGTTTGTACTTCGTGCAATCCGCGAATCAGAAAATCACAAGGACCTTCCGGTAATATTCCTTACAGGCGTAAACGATAAGGAAAAAATCAAATCTGTAATTCAGCTTAATCCTCAAGGATATGTACTTAAGCCAATCGATAAAGAAAAGCTTATTGCAGCGATAGACAAAGCAATCAACTAAAAGCAGCATGGTAAAAGACGACAAGCTCAAGATTACAGATTTAATCCCTGTAAATTATCTGCAGCAAATTCAGGATTCATTCTCCAATGCGACCGGAATGAGTACGGGAACTTCCGACGAAAACGGTATCCATGTAACGACTCCCTCGCATCAGTCTAAATTCTGCAGCTATATCCGGAGCACTCCCGAAGGAAATCATCGCTGCGAGCTTTGTAATCTGAATGCTGCTCAAAAAATATTGCAGGGCGGTGAGACAACTTCTTACATATGCCATGCCGGTCTTGTGGACTTTGTGGCTCCGATTATTGCTGACGGTGTCCTTATCGGATGTCTTGGCGGCGGACAGGTTCTGACTGCACCACCGAATGAATCTGACATCAAGGGAGTTGCAACTGCGCTCGGGCTTAATTCCGATCAGCTTTGGGAATATGCCCAGTTAATTCCGACTTTTCCTGAAGACAAAGTTACTAAATTTGCCGATTTGCTTTCTACGATTGCATCTACTGTTTCTGATATGGCGTACGAAAAGCATCAGGCAATTATCGCGTCCAAGGAAATTGAACACGCGGCCACGATTAAAACAAATTTCTTTGCCAACATGAGCCACGAAATCCGAACGCCGATGAATGCCGTAATCGGAATGGCAGAGCTTGCCTTACGCGAAAATCTTTCTGAAAACGCAAAAAATTATATTACGCAGATTAAGGAATCAGGCCGCGCTCTTTTGAATATCATAAACGATATCCTCGACTTCTCTAAAATGGAATCGGGCAAGATGGAGCTTATCCCGGAAGTATATGAGCCGCTTTCTCTTTTTAACGATATCGGAAACATCATCATGACGCGTCTTGTTGAAAAAGACGTTCTCTTGATTCTGGATATTGATCCGAATATTCCATTAAAATTAATCGGCGACACGACACGCATCAGGCAGATTCTCATAAACCTTCTGAACAACGCGGCCAAATTTACAAATCAGGGAATGGTAAAGCTTTCTGTAGGAAGCGAAAAAATATCAGACAATACGGTTCTCCTTACGGTTTGCGTTGAAGATACGGGTATCGGAATTAAGAAAAAGGACCTTGAAATAATTTTCAATTCGTTCCAGCAGGTTGACAGTAAGCGTAACCGAAATGTTGAAGGAACAGGCCTCGGACTTTCAATTACAAAGCAGCTTGTTAAGCTCATGGACGGAAACATCTGGGTTGAAAGTGAATTTGGAATCGGAAGTAAATTTTATTTTTCAATCCAGCAGCCTGTAAAAGATTTTACCCCAAGCGTTTCAATTCGAAATCCAAAATCGATTATTGCAATCGGCTTTTTTTCAAGAAAAATCGCACAGGAGCAATTCAGTCAGGACTGCCGCCTGCTTCATATAGCTTTTGCCCATTTAAAATCAGATTTAAAATCAATCCGCGGAAGCTTGAATTCAATTTTAAAGCAATCCCACGGAAGAACGATTTATCTGTTTATGAATGAATCAGTTTATTCAAAGCAGATTGAACAGGAGCTGACTGATTTCCCGGCAATTAATGCAACGGTTCTCGTAGATTTTTATGACAGCGTTAACCGCACGCTTAAGAACCTCCACATCATGAAAAAGCCTGTTTCGATTTTGAATTTTGCAAACATTTTCAACAAGGAAGATATCGCAGAATACATACCGGAAGAAGAAAATACAGTCGAGGAGAACTTTACATTTACGGCACCGGAAGCGCAGATTCTTGTTGTAGACGACAATTCCGTAAACCTTACCGTTACAGAAGGTCTTCTTGAGCCGCTCAAAATGAAAATCACCTGCGTTCAAAGCGGAAAGATTGCGGTTCAAAAAACAAAAGAAAACAAGTACGACATTATCTTTATGGATCACATGATGCCGGAAATGGACGGCATCGAAACAACACAGCATATCCGCGAAAACCCGGATTACAAATCAGTTCCTATTATCGCGCTTACCGCAAACGCGCTCGGCAATGTCCGCGAAAAGTTCCTGGAAGCCGGACTGAATGACTTTGTAGCAAAGCCTATCGAAGTCAAAACGATTGTCGAAAAAGTAAGGCAGTGGCTTCCGCCGGAAAAAATCATTGCCAATTCAGAAAATTCGCTTCCACCGCCCAGCAGCAAGAGCGCTCTCGACATCCAGCAAGTTCCAGAAGTTAAAGCGCTCCCGAAAGTAGGCGATTTAGACATAGAAGGCGCCATCAAAATGCTTGGCACCGAAAATCTTTTCTGGACGGTACTCAAGGATTATTACCGCGTAATACCCAAAAAATTCGATTTGATTAAGGAATACGAAAAAGCAGAAAACTGGAAATCATATACAATCGAAGTTCATGCACTTAAAAGTTCTTCAAGACAGATTGGTGCCACAGAGCTTTCGGAGCTTGCCGCTAGAATGGAACAGGCCGGCAATGAGGAAGATGCCGCGCTCATCCACGAAAAAACTCCTGCTCTCCTGGAAAAATATCTTTCCTACATTCCAATTCTGCGTAATTACTGCGCCGAAAAAGTTCAGAATGAACCAAAGCAGGAGATTACCGCCGAGCAGTTAAAGGATTTTGCTTCCAGGATGAAGGAAGCGAACGACAATCTTGATACTGATACAGTTGATAAGATTTACGAGGAAATGTCTAAATTCAGCTTCCCTGAAAATAAAAAGGCAGCAGCTGAAGCACTAAAAGACGCAGTAGCAAATATTGATGTAGAAGGAATCTACAGGCTGCTCGACGAGCTTGTTTCATAATTTATACAATCATTATACAATGATTTATACAATCACTGTAAATCGCTGGCTTTTAATTATCCGCAAATTATAAATATTTTTCCTGAAATTCTTTAACAGGAAGTCCCTGTCCAAAATAAAAGCCCTGGAAATATTTGCATCCAAGCTTTTGCAGCATTGAAAGCTGTTCCGTATTTTCAACGCCTTCAGTAATAATGTTAAGCCCAAGCTCATTTGCCATAGAAATAATCGCCGCAAGAATTATCCTGCTTCGTTCGCGGTTAACAGTTTCCTGTAAGAATACCATGTCAATTTTAAGGATGTTCGCCCTGATATCCTTAAGCATATTCAACGAAGAATAGCCGCTTCCAAAATCGTCAATCTCAACTTCAAAACCATTAAGCTGCAAAGAAGCAAATATTTCAGACGACTTTTCAAAATCTGACATAAGCACGCTTTCAGAGAATTCAAGCTTAAGCGAAGAAGGCTTGATGCCGTAACGCTTTACAAGCTCAGTAAAATATTCGCATATATTCGTGTAATAAAAATCCTTTGCCGAAACATTTACCGAAATATGCTTATCTTCAATACCCTTTGCTTTCCAGTCAGCAAGAATCTTTGCAACTTCTTCCCAGACATAGACATCAAGCTTTGTAATGAGGCCTGATTTTTCCAGAATCGGAAGGAAAGCTTCCGGCAATAAAAGCCCCTTTTCAGGATGATGCCAGCGTACAAGCGCCTCCGCTCCAAAAGCATTGCCCCCCGCATCAGTCATCGGCTGAAGGTAAACTTCAAGTTCATTCTGCTCTATTGCAGTTTCAAATTGCGTGATTATTTTCTTTTCTTCGATTGTTTTTTCCAGAAGCGCCGAATCGTAATATCTGAAGACATTCTGATAATCAGAATCATTCGAAATCGCAAGGAGCGTCTTATCGTACATTACCTGCGGATCTTCCGTTCTGTCCTTGATAAAATAAACGCCTGTCCTTATAAACATTTTGAACGTGCTTTCTTCGATAACGGCGCGCATCGTTTCAATGCATTCTGTAAAAATCCGTTCGTTAAAATATTCCTGCTTGCAGAATAAAGAAAACTTGTCACTTGAAATTCTTCCGTAAACGCTTTCCGGATGGCTACGCACCTGAAGCAGATTTGCTTCGCGCATCAAAACCCGGTCGCCAAGCTCTTCACCAAAAAGCTCGTTGATAAGCTTAAAATCCTTTATGTTGGAAGAAATCATTACCCATTCATCATTTGGATTTTGTTCCAGCGCTTTCTTTACTTCCTCAAAATATCCTTCGCGGTTAAGAATTCCAGTAAGCTCATCGTGGGTAGCAAGATATTTTTCGCGAAGGTATTTATCGATTTCGTCAGTCTTATCCGAAAAGCGCAGTACTGAACCGATTTTTTCGCCTTTGTGGACAAGCACATTGTACGTTACTTTATACTGCTTGAGCTGTCCGTCAACAATAAAATCTTCGTTCCACTCACAAAAATCATTCTCTGAAAAATTCTGGGATTTAGACTGGGCCAGATAATATTCATCAGCACTTGCATGAGTTTCTTTTTCCAATTTACCAAAGCTTTCAAATCCGTTGTGGTTTGCAAAAATGCAGTTTCCGTCCACATCAAAATAAAAAATTCCGTCGCTTATTGAATCACTTAAAAGCCCGAGCGATTCTGCAACAATTTTTATCGGGAAGCTGTAAATGGTGTAATAGGCGATAAACACCGCAAGAACTGCGTACATCGGAACCGAATAGTCAATCGGAGTTGCAAGCGTATAGCAGAAAAAGTTTGTCGTAACGACAATCGTAAACGCAGTTAATATGATAAAGAATTTTTTCTTATACAATGAAGACGCTTTTCTTCCGGCATACGCAAGAAGAATCATCGCTGAAAGCACCATCACATAGCACAAAGAAAGATGAATCCAGTGAACTCCATAAAGCTCACTTATCCAGAAAATTTCTTTTCCATTAAATCTTGTCGACAAATCAAAAGTGTGTCGCGTAAAAGTATTAATCACAAGCGACATCGAATCTATTGCGGCAAGGAAAATAAACGGCTTGAACAGCGGCCTGAGGTTAACACCGTAACCCGAATAGCTTATTGCAAAACGCAGCATGTAAAATGCAAGCCAGTCAGTTCCTATAAAATAAAGTGCGTTCAGAAAAAGTGCGGCCTGGTATGATTTGCAGACAACAAAAGCGCTGTAAACAAACATAGCGGCAATCGCAACTACAATAAGCGGCACAACGTCTTTCTTGTATTCGGAAGACATGCGCATCAACTTTACGACGATAATGAACATTATAAAGGAAAGCACAAGAGTCGATATGCAGAATAAGTCTCTCATTTTTTTCCTCCCATATACTTCTGTTCAAAATCCCTTACGCTGACAGGTGAAGAAAAATAATAGCCCTGAAAAACCTTACAGCCCATATCACAAAGCATTTTTAACTGCGCTATAGTTTCAACGCCTTCCGTTACAATCTGCATTCCCAAAGTCTGCGCCATCGAAATAATAGACTTTAAGATGATCTTGCTGCGGGCAGGATTCTGTGTCTGCCGCAAAAAGCCCATGTCAATTTTTAATACATCAACGGATATTTCCTTTAACAGGCACAACGAAGAAAAGCCACTTCCAAAATCATCCATTTCGATTTCAAAGCCAGCCTGCTGAAGCCGCGTAAGCACTCCAAGGTGATGCTGGATATTATGCATCAAAACTGTTTCCGTAATTTCAAGCTTTAAGTTCCTTGGAGAAAAGCCGTACCGCTGTACAAGCTCCGTAAAAATCTTATACAGATCCATATAATAAAAATCTTTTGTAGAAATATTTACGGAAATATAAAGCTCATCCCTGCCCGCTTTTTTCCATTCAGCAAGTTTCTGCGCGGCCTTCTCCCATATGTAATTATCAAGCTTAAAGATAAAGCCAGCCTTTTCAAGAATCGGAATGAACATTCCCGGTGCAACCAGACCGCGCTCGCTTGTAAGCCATCTGACAAGTGCTTCCGCGCCCAAAAGCTTTCCGTCCTTATCAACCTGCGGCTGGAAGAAAAGCTTAAATTCTTCCTTTTCGAGCGCCGCATCAAATTCACTTATAATATTTTTTTCGGTTAAAAGCTGCTCCATTAACGAAGTCGTGTAAAACGCAATGCTCTGCTGAAAATTTCCGTGGATACTTTGAATTGCAAGATTTGCCTTATCGTACATTGAGCGGATGCTTTCGTAAGGATTTATAATTTCGTAAATTCCGATGTAAACATGGAACTTAAAATCAACGCCTTTTGAAAGCTGAATCACGCGGTTTGTATTCCGTACAGCCGTTGCCGCATTGAATTTATCTTTTGTTATGAGCATCGCAAATTTATCGCCCGAAATACGGCCCTGAATGCAGCCATCAGAGTCTGATTCCAGAAGCATCTCGGCCTGCTGCTTAAGTAAGTCGTCACCGAATTTTGTTCCGAATAAATCATTGACGATTTTAAAATCCTTTATATCTGTCGCAACCAGATAGCGCGGAATATCAGGTGCGGATTTTATAATCTGCGACGCAATCGTAAAAAACGAATTCTTATTTAAAAGACCAGTAAGCGAATCATGGCTTGCCCTGAATTTTTCCAATTCAAGCTTTCTTACTTCATCAGTCTGATTCTGCATATTAATATAGCTTCCCTCAAGCTGGCCTTTTTTGTCCATGAGCTTCTGATATTCAACGGCAAAAATATTTTCTTCGCCATTAACTAAAAGCGTAACATTCTTTACACCAAAATCATCATGAATATCGCGGCTGAAATCCGCTACGAATTTTTCCAGAACAGAAAAATCATTGTCCGAAACATCAAACAATGCGCGGCACGATTCATTTATGTAAATGCACTTTCCCCGGCAATCAAAGGTCGCAACCGCATTATCCATTTTGTCCGTAACGATTCTCTGAAGCCTCTGCCGGATTTTTAACGGAATTGTCGTAAAAGCAAAATAATAAATTCCTACGGCAAGCGGCGCGAACACAAGAAGCGCAAAATCAAACGGCGCATTTCCAAGAACAAAAACAAAATCAAGCACAACAGCGGCAACATATCCGATTAAAATCAAAAGATATTTGCTCGAATAAAATCTTGGCGATTTAATGATTTTTATCAAAAGCAAAAGAATCGTATCAAGCGCCAGAATATAATTAAAATAATCGTGAATCGTAAACAAAGGCGCTTTTTCCATAATCCAGTAACCGAAATGCTCGTTCACATAAACCGGCTGCAGCTTGAATGCGTTCTGCATGAACGGATTGATGGCAATAAACAGAATATCAACAAAAAGAAGAATCAAAACGATAAGCTGTAAATCCTTTCCCTTTTCGCCTTTACCTTTCGCCGTCGTAAAGACAACCGTAAAGGAAAGCATAAAGTAAAGTACAAAATCAAAGCTTATCCAATAAAACGAAACAAAAAAAATTCCCCAGAAAACATTGCTTACTGAATAGGAAAGCATCTGAAAAATGATGCACAGACAGGCCGAAGAATAAAGCCCTGCAAGACGAGAAGAAATCTGCTGTTTTTTCTTTGCTGAAAGCACCATACAAATTGCCGTGGCAATCAATTCAACAAAGAGTATACTAATGAACAGTAATTTCAACTCATCCTCCGACTTCAATTACTAATCAAAAGTTTCCTTTATTTCTTCTATTATATCACAGATTTTTAATTATGGATAATTTTTTATGGGTGCTTTTTTACGGACGCTTTTTTATGGTCGCTTTTTGATGAACATTTTACAGTACAAACTGCTCTAAAAAATCGCCGATTCCGTCTTCGTTGTTTGACCTGCGCGTAACATATTTTGAGATGTCCTGAATGTATTCAAGGCCGTTACACATCGCAACGGAATAGCCCGAAAGCCGCAGCATTGTCTCATCATTCATGCTGTCACCGAATGCCATTGTCTTATCGTGCGGAATTTTTATGATATCAGCAAGACGGAGAATTGCCTCGCCCTTTCCTGCGTTTACAGGAATTATTTCAAGGAAGAACGGCTTGCTTACAAAAACAACCGCTTTTCCGGCAAGCTCTGATTTCAGCTCGGCCTCAAGCTGCTTGATTTTTTCAGGCTCGCCCGGAACAAGCATTTTTGTATGCCCGCTCATAAGATAGTTTTTAAAATCAGGAACAATCTTAAGATTTAAGTGGCACAGCTCGGCATCAAGGCGCGAAAACTCATTGTCTTCGTTTGCGTATGTAGTCGTCGAATCATAAACCTGAGCCGGAAATCCATACGCCTGCGCCATCTCGAAGGCGCGCACTAAAGTCTCCCCCGGAACCTTTGCCGTAAAAATATTCTGACGCGCATGCAAATCAAAAATCGTCGTTCCGTTTACGGCAATCAAATACCTTCCCTGCTCAGTTCCTGCAAGGTCAAGCATGCGCACAAACGGAAGGATTCCGCTTTCGGCGCGCCCTGAGCAAAGCACAATGTATATCCCCTGCGCTGCCGCCTGTCGAAGCGCGGCAACTGTACGGGGAGTAATCGTGCATTCTTTATTGAGAAGCGTATCATCCAAATCAAGCGCAATGAGCGCCGGATCCAGCTTTGATTCCGGGAGCTTAATCAAATCGCGTTCCTTTAAGTTCGTGCCGGAAAATTAGTTTGAAGCAATCTTGCCGCGCGCCATATGATCGCGAACAACAAAATCCATATCGTGCTTCATCATAATCTTTACGAGCTCTTCAAAGCTTGTCTTTCTAGGATTCCAGCCGAGAACGCTCTTTGCCTTTGTCGGGTCGCCGAGAAGAGTTTCAACTTCTGCCGGGCGGAAATATTTCGGGTCAACTTCGATAAGGCATTCACCTGTAGCCTTGTTGTATCCCTTTTCATCAACGCCTTCGCCTTTAAATTCAAGCTCAATTCCAGCTTCCTTAAACGCAAGCTTACAGAAATCGCGTACTGAATACTGCTCGCCTGTTGCAACAACAAAGTCATCCGGCTTGTCCTGCTGAAGAATAAGCCACATGCATTCAACATAATCCTTTGCATATCCCCAGTCGCGCAGTGAATTGAGGTTTCCAAGATAAAGCTTTTTCTGATATCCGTGTGCAATGCGGCTTGCTGCAAGAGTAATCTTTCTTGTAACAAAAGTCTCGCCGCGGCGCTCTGATTCGTGATTGAAAAGGATTCCGTTTGCGCAGAACATTCCGTAAGACTCGCGGTAGTTTTTCATAATCCAGTAACCGTAGAGCTTTGCAACTGCATACGGTGAGCGCGGATAGAACGGAGTAGTTTCCTTTTGCGGGATTTCCTGAACAAGTCCGAAAAGTTCAGAAGTAGATGCCTGATAAATGCGGCATGTTTTTTCCATTCCAAGGAAGTGAACCGCCTCAAGAATTCTGAGGACGCCTGTTGCATCTGTGTCAGCAGTGAATTCAGGAACTTCAAAAGAAACCTGAACATGGCTCTGTGCTGCAAGGTTATAAATTTCTGTCGGCTTAATTTCGCGGATAAGGCGTGTGATTGCCATAGAGTCTGTCATGTCACCGTAATGAAGCTTTACCTTGCGGTTTTTGTGAAGGTCTTCAATCAAGTCATCAATGTAAAGGTGCTCAATGCGTCCTGTATTGAACGATGATGAACGGCGGATAATTCCGTGAACCTCGTATCCCTTATCAAGAAGGAATTCTGCAAGGAAAGAACCGTCCTGTCCTGTAATACCTGTGATTAATGCGATTTTGTCACTCATTCTGTTACCTCTTTCAGAATCTGTCTGTTCATTCGCGCGCGTTCTGAATCAAAGAACCAGCCGAATTTATTGAAATATTTTATTGCCGATTTAATGTGAATCATCAGCATTTTTTTGCTTTTATACGACGCCTTTGCATGATCGTGAATGATAGTCGTATTCGGATAGTATACTGTTTTTCCGATTCTATGCAAACGCCTAATTATATCAAAATCCTCGCAGTACATAAAGTAGCTTTCGTCAAAGAAAATATTGTGCTCTTTAAGCGCGCCTGTCCGCATAAACATAAAGCAGCCCGAAAGACAAGGAGGGTTCATTATTTTATCGTAGCCGCTGATTTTAAGCGTATACCTGTCGTCAATTTTCTGCGTGAATGCCGTTTTAGGAAGGAAGCGCCTGAAAATCAAATTGAACGGAGTCGGAAGAAGCTTGCAAAGATACTGAAGCTCGCCGTCGGGATAAACAACCTTTGGAAGAATGTAAACGACATCCTGATTTTCATCGCAATAATTTTCAAGCTCTGTAATTACAGAAGGCTCAAAACGGACGTCTGGATTTAAAACAACGTGATACTTTGCGCCGCACTCAATTGATTTTCTAAGTGCAATATTATGAGCGCCGCCGTAGCCCAGATTTTTTCCGTCATTAAAAATATATTCTATATCACGGCCGCCTGTTACAGACATCAAAGAATCTTCTGACATTTTTGCAGGTGAATTGTCGATTAAATAAAGCTTTTTTCCCGCAATATTTTCGTCTTCCGGCAAAAAAGAATTTATTACATCATACAATTTATCAACCGGTGAATTATACAAAACAATTGATGCAGTTATCATTTACACCTCTTAACCATAGTTATGGCAATCCGCCTTAAAAATTTTATAAGTGAAAAACAAACTGCCTTTATTTTTGTCCCGAAATTTATTTTAAACTCTGAACACACAAGGCAGATGCTTTTTAATTCTCCGGCTTCCATCTTAAAAAGATTTCCGCTCAAGCCGCAGTCTCCGAACCTGCCTTTTCCTAAAATACTTTCCGAAATCCGTCTGTTCAAAAAAAGAACTTTAAATCTTGAAGCAATCTGAGCGCACAGATAAAGCTCCTCGCAATACCGCATGCCGTCCTTAAAATAAATTCCTTCATCAAAAACAGAGCGGCGCATTACCGCATTCTGAACAGTAAGGTAATTTTTAAAAAGCTCCTTTTCCACTGTAACAAAATAAAGCTTTCCTGTACCATCAGATGCCATACCGGAACCAGCCTCTTTTGCAGAACCATCCGCATTCCAAGAATCCGTCCGCCCTGTACCATCCCCGGCGCGCTCCAGTCCCAAAACAATCTGGCTTTCCGCATCGTGAACGCCTGTCACGCAACCAGCCTCAGGAAATCCTTCCAATATCTGGACGCGTTCTAAAAGCGAGCCTGTAACCCATTTATCATCGCTGTCTAAAAAAGCAATCAGTTTACCGCGCGCCTTTTTTATTCCCGTATTTCGCGCAGTCGCAACACCGCCGTTTTTTGCATGAAGCACAACTGCTTCAATTCCGGCCTTTTTATTTTTCCTGCTGACGCTTTCTGCAATCTCATCCAGCAGCGCCGGCGTTTTTCCGTCAACAGAGCCGTCATCTACAAGAATGATTTCCGATTTATTTTCTGCGTATTTTTTTTCTTTATTTAAAAAAGCAATTTCTGTTACGACCGATTCAACTGCCCTTTCAATTGTAGGCGCACAGTTATAGCAAGGAATAACGACAGAAAGAAAAATTTCTTTTTCTGATTTTGAAGATTTTGAAATTTTTACAGATTCTGATTTTTTTACGGAAGCCGTTTTTGTCAAATCTATTTCCCTCAAGCTTCTTAATTTCCGACTGGAACCGTAATCCAGCCGGGCGCATTCACTTCCGCAAAGCCATTCGCGTTCCAGATTTCAGGGGCGATTACAATTTTGCGCGGATTAGAATTAAGATACGCACCCCAGAAACTGAACGAGCTGTTCGGAATAATATTGTGCGAGCACTTAGACATAAGCGCAATATCCTGCCAGCTGTCTGCGCCCTTATTCCAGCAAACAAAATCGGCGCGGCTCGTTCCAAAATCAAGGTTGGCTTTGCACCATTCTATATCGTCAGAAAAAATCACAAAGCGCATATTGCCACTAAAGCTGCATAATTCACGCATCCGTTTTATTGCGTTATCAAAATATTCTTTTCCGCAAAGATTAAGCGCCGGATAATTCAAATAATCGCCGCGCCTTACGTGAACAGAAACCATATTGCAGCCGGCGGCTTTCTGCCTTTCAATTTCGTCCGCCAGAAGCTTTGACTGCTCGTTAAACGAAAGCACGAATGAAAACGCCTTCTTGATTTTTTCCTCGTTTCCGGTAAAGTAACGCGGATTCTGAAAATATCCTTCAAGATATAAATCCCGTGAATCAGTTAAAAGAGCCGGATTGTAGGCGGACGAATATTCGATGATGTGTGTTTTCTTAGTAAAAAATTTGCGCATTACGCGATGAACAAAAGTGTCGGCAAGCGTTCCAAGCTTATTCACCTGGCTTAAAGTTGCCTTTGGAATATCAAGCGCAAATACCCTTTCCAGTTCAAAGCCGCCGTGGTTCATGTCAATGCCGCCGCGAAACTGATGGCGTTTGTATAAATCAATATCTGCGAGGACGGTTTCGCCATGTGACTTGAGCACAAGCGAAAATGCATACTGGAACATCTGGTTTCCTAAACCGCCGGTGTATTTTATGATTTTCACTTGGCTTTTTCCCCAGAAAGAATTTTTTCGAACTGACTGATTATTGCTTTCTTTCCTAAAATTTTTACCATGCCGTCATGGATTTTCGCGGCTGACTGCAATGTTCGCGGCGGCTGATAGAGCATGCCATACGCTTTCTCGGCAAAATCAAGTGCGTTAAATCTTTCTGCGACATATCCGTTTTTGCCGTCAGTAATGAATTGTCTGGCAGTTCCAACATCGAACGAAACGCACGGGACACCGCAGAGGAGCGCTTCCTCAAGCATCATCGGCGCAGAATCTTCAACAGAAGTGCACAAAAATAAATCTGCCTTTTTATAAACTGCCGCCAGATCGTTTACATTCCTGCAGAACGCAAACCTTTCAAACATCACGTTTTTAAATTTGTAATTTGCAAAAAGCTCCGGTGCAAGACAAAGGAAAATAATTTTTTCTCCCTTCGGCGCATGCGAATCAAGATAGAGCAAAGTCTGAAGTACATAAGTAAATCCCTTCCGAACATCATTTGCAAAATTCGCGATGCTGAAAATATATTTTGCATTTTTCTGTTTTTCAGAAGCATTTGATTTCTTTGAATCAGATGAAACATCAGGCGCAAAAACATTTTCATCAACCGGATAAAAATACTGCCAGTACCTGCTGAACTCAATTGCAGAAGCACGCGCAAACTGCAAATCGTAATCTGCGTTCGACATGATTTCTGCATTCATATACATTATGTTCTGCGCTTTTGCTTCAAGCTGAAAATGGCTTCTTGTATTCAGTGAATAAGGAAGTGCCGGACAATTAAAGCACGCTTTTGTAAAGCCCCTGCAATCCCACGCGTAATGACAGCCGCCCGTTATCGGAGCCATATCCATCATCGTAAAAATAACGCGCGCTCCGCTTTTTTCGTAAAGCCGCTTGATGTCAAATGTATTTAAAAATCCGATTATCTGATGAACGAAAATTACATCAACATTCTTTAAATCAATTTTGTTTTCTATCCCAGGAAAAAAACCGTCTGGATTTTCTTCATCCCAATCGTTGTAGCAGTAAACATCATCCTTGCGGAATTTTTTCCAGTCAGCTGAATTTGAAGAACGCGATTTCAATTTTGAAAGCTTCCGGGCAAGGCGCATGAGCACCATGTATTTTTTTCCCTGCCCTGATTTTCCGCCAAGCTCAGTCGTCTCTTCCGAATCTGCGTCCTTATGCTGAACATAAAGGTGCGACTCGTGCCCCATCTCACGAAGCAGATTGTGAATCCTTACAGCAGCAATTCCCGCGCCGCCAGCATTTGTTGTTGCAAGATGAATAACCTTCATAAAAATTCTCCGCGCTAAAATGCGTTACGCCTTCTTGTAAAATTCTTCGATCGCCTGAACAACCTTTTCGATATCCGGCATGCTCAGTCCGTAATACAGCGGCAAACGCAATAGCCGCTCGCTTTCTTTCGTAATATATTTATCCTCACCGACCATCTCGCCAAGTTTTTTCCCTGCCGGAGAAGTATGGAGCGGAACATAATGGAAAACGCTGTTCACATCATTTTCGCGAAGGAAAGAAATAAGACGCGTACGCTCATCAATGTTCTTTGCCTTAATATAATACATGTGCGCATTATGGCCGCATTCCTCCGGGATAAACGGTACATCTATTTTTCCTTGCGATGCGAGCGGCGCAAGAAGCTCGTTGTAATAATTCCAGCTTTTCATTCTGTCATCAAAAATCTTTTTCCAGTTTTCAAGCTGATAGAAAAGATAGGCGGCGTTCATTTCGCTTGGAAGATAAGACGAACCTACCGAAACCCAGGTATATTTATCAATCTGGCCGCGCAAAAATTTTGAACGGTCAGTTCCTTTTTCACGGATAATTTCTGCGGCTTCCTCAAATTTTTTGTTGTTTACTAAAATTGCGCCGCCTTCGCCCATGCTGTAATTTTTTGTTTCATGGAAAGAATAGCAGCCTAAATCGCCGACTGCACCAAGCTGCTTTCCCTTATATGTTGAAGTAACGCCCTGCGCCGCATCTTCGATTACAAGCAAATTATGCTCGCGTGCAATTTTGTTTATAGTATCCATTTCGCATGCAACACCTGCATAGTGAACAGGAACGATTACTTTTGTGTGCGGCGTGATTGCCTGCTCGATAAGCTTTTCGTCAATATTCATCGTATCAGGACGGATGTCTACAAATTTTATTTTTGCCCCGCGAAGGCTGAACGCGTTTGCAGTTGAAACAAAAGTGAACGGGCTCATTATAACTTCGTCACCCGGACCGACCTCAGAAAGAAGCGCCGCCATTTCAAGCGCATGAGTACACGAAGTCGTCAGAAGCACCATCGGGCTTTTTGTTAAATCTCCAAGCAGCGCATTACATTTTTTTGTATATTCACCGTCGCCGCAAAGCTTGTGTTTGTTGCAGCAGACATCTTTTACATATTCAATTTCTCCACCCATAAAAGGCGGCAAGTTAAACGGAATCATTTTTTTTTATCTCCCATATAGACGGCTTTTTATCTTATCTCCTAAAACTCTTGAATGAATTCAACAACCCAATCAAAAACCATTTTGCCTTTGACGCAAACATATTGAACGGATACGGAAGCTGCTTTGCATCCTTTATCCTGCTTTTCATTTCAATTAAATCCATATGGCTGTCAGCTTCAATCTTCTGCGGATGAACAAGCGGGAACGAAAGCTCCTTTGCTTCAAGTCTTTCAAAAATACTTTTGCCGCTTGTATGAGTTGCATCAGCATCAAAGCCCGCATTTTTTACCATATTTACTTTTGGCACTACAGAAAGCCCGCCTGATTTCCAGACTGAAAGCACCCACGGAAACGCCCACGAATTTGTGTGCTTGTTGTAAACATAATCAAAGCTGCTGTTCCAGTAATATCTGTGCGATGCCTTTTTATAAAACCTGTTTACGATTTTCTGCTTTTTAAGAAGCGGCCAGTCTTTCATTTTAAGATCCATTTTATTCCAGGCGCGCCGCCATGTGGCCCAGCCCCAGATTTGAACCTGATTCGAGAAAAAGTAACTTTCGCTTCTATCTTCGCTTGCAGATTTTATATTGCCGCCGGCATTTTTTGCTCCTGGCACAAAGCATTTGTTCGAAGCGCTTACAAGCATGATTTTTTCGTTATCCTTGTAGCGCTCAAGCATCTGGTCAGCGAATTCAAAAAAGCTCATCGAAGGAATGCAGTCGTCTTCAAAAATCAGCGCAGCTTCCTCTTTAGAAAACAATTCTGATAGTCCGCTGGTTACCCGCTTTGCACACCCTAAATTTTTATCAGAAAATATTTTTTGAACTGAACAATCCCAGTCTACTTCATCTGCAATTGAGCGCGCCTTAAGGCATTTTTCTTTTTCGCCCGGTTTATTATCACGCGGCCCGTCGGCAATTATATAAAGCTTTTCCGGCTGTGCTTTTTTTATCTGCATCAGAACTTTATGTGCAGAGTCATAGCGGTTAAAAATAATAATTGCAACTGGATTTTTTAATTTGTATTGTTCCATAATTACTTTCCGCCTTAATATCAAGCCTTAATATTCGACGGGCGCATTTCCGTGACCAGTCAGTTTTTTTGCAAGGGCGCGCGTTCTGTAATATAAAGAAGTGAGCTTCTGTAAAAGCTTATCGGCGCGGACTGTTGCATTTAAGAAAGTATTATTTGAATACAAATGCTTTTCAAGCGCTTTCATAAAGGCGGCCGGTTCAAACTGCTTTAAATTATATGCGTAATCTGCAAGGAAATTTTTATCCATCGGAAGGTGAATTAAAAAGCACTGCTTGAAATATCGCCACACATTCTGAATGTGATTCGTTCCAGAATCATAATATCTTCCTGCAAACAGCATCGTGCCGCCGTCAAAGCAGGAAACCTTTTTTTTCTGAATAAGATATTCAAGAGCTGACGAAACTATCATCTCATCGCCGTTATGAAAAAGCCGTTTTGCGTTCTGAATATAATGCGGCAGGATTTTAAAACAGGCGCCGCTGAGCAATCTGAAAAACTCTACGCTTCCTGCAATAAATTCTCCGCCCGCCCAAAATGAAGTTGAAGAAAAATCGTTTTCGCCAAATGCCTTTCTGATTAAAAGCTCTTTATCCTTACAGATTCGTTCAGCCGTAAACGCCGGAATCTGCTGTGCACTGATATCGTAATACAACGGAAGCTTTGCACGCGCAATTTTCTGAAGCAATGACGGGATTTCTGAAATGCAAACCATGTCACTGTCGAGCAAAATGCTGTATTCACCATCGCCTAAAGTTGAAAAATATTTAAGCACATCGAGTTTTCTGTGCGCGCTTGAAAAAGCAATATCGGAATCAATTTCTGTTTTGAATTCAATTTTCCTGCAATCAAGAGAAGGATCGATAGAGTGAATTTTTGCAGAATCATTCGTAATTATTTTAAGCGAAGGAAGCTTGTATGATTCAAGGCTCTTTGAAAGAAGTGAACAGCAGCAGACATATTTACGGATTTTTTCAGAATAGTCGCCGGAAACATTGTTTCCTAAAACTGAATCTTCAGGATTGATATAAAGCAGAGTATAAAAGTGAATCATACTGACAATATTTTACCTATTATATAGTAAAATAATCAAGTGGACGATTTAATCTGCCATTAACGGGCAGAAGCCAGATTCTGACGGTAGGCTTCGTACATAAGCACGCCCGCTGCAACCGATACATTGAGGCTGTCAATCCGGCCGCAGGTAGGTATGGAAACAATCGAATCGCACTGCTCTTCCAGAAGGCGTCCGATTCCAGAGCCTTCGCTTCCCATTACAAGAACCGTATTCTCTGCAAAAGTCGTTTCTGCAACGGAAGCGCCGCCTGCATCTGCGCCGTATACCCAGAAGCCTGCGTCCTTGAGCTGCTTTACCGCCCGCACAAGATTTGTAACAATGCTTACGGGAACCCAGGCGCTTGCACCGGCTGACGAACGCGCAATTATGTCATTATCAGAAATATTGTTCGCACTGTTCCGCTCAGGTAAAAGCACAAGCGATGCCCCGAATTGATCTGCGCTTCGGATTATAGCGCCAACATTGTGCGGGTCTGTAACGGAATCAAGCACGATTACAAGATTGCGCGCCGGCTCTTTTTGCTTTAAGCCGTTAAGCCAGATATCAAAATCAATTATATTGCGTGAAGCTTTCTTTTCGCCTTCTACCTGAACGACGATTCCGCGATGGTCGCGAGCCGCCGCCGGCAGTGAGGCAACCATTTTATCGAGCGCAGCTTTATCGACAGAACAGCATTTTACGGAATTCTCTTTTGCCTGCTGTAAAATTTTCTTTACGCGCGGGCCGGGATTTGAGTAAAAAACTGTAATTTTTGAGGCGGCGGTATCGTTTCCGTAAACAGAACGGATTTTTTCTTCTGCCGCATGAAATCCTGTCAGTATCTGCATATTTGCGTTAATTTACTATAAATGTTGTGGAAGATTTTTATCTTCCGCAGCAAGGTTAACGCTCCCGCGTTAATTCACGAAAAATGCTTCGGTCTATCGACCGCAGCATTTTTTAAACTTCTTTCCTGAGCCACAAGGACAGGGGTCATTGCGGCCGACTTTTGCGCCTTCACGAACGACAGTTGTTGTCTTAAGGTTTCCAACTGAATAAAGCCATTCGCCGTTTACCTTCTTGAAATATCCAGTCTCGTGGTGAACATCGCGAATCTGCTTCAATGTATATGTAGCTTCAAATTCAACTACGCCTTCCTCGTCATTTTCAGTTCCCTTTTCTGTACGAAGAATTTTAAGTCCGTGCCATGTAGAATTTTTGCTCCAGTCTTCTGTTGCCTTTCTGTCGATTTCTGCAATCTGCTCTGAATGCTCGCATGTCTCAATAATAAAATCGATTTCCTGTTTTACATACGCTGTATAACGCGCACGCATAAGAGCTTCAGCTGTAGCAGCTTTTGTTGTTTTCTTGATAATCGGTTCACAGCAATCGCTGTAATTCTTCCCTGAACCGCAGGGGCAAAGATTTTCGTTTTCGCTCATAGCGCCCATTATACAGAATCTGCTGTTTTTTCGCAATGAATAAATGTAAGTTCGTGTTTATTATAATTCAAGTGAACGACGCGGCTGTCCGGGATTTCAGCAAATTTTGAAACAAGCGGCCAGTCAATGTCACCCTGCATCTTTATCGTACAAATCATATTTTTTGTAAGGCCGCTTTCAAGCCATACCTTTATCCATTCCAGAAGGCGTTCCGGATAACAGATGACGTCGCTCAAAACCCAGTCACACTTCCCGATATCCTGAGGCTTCAGCGTAAACGCATCGTGCGCCTGAAATGTTACAAGCGGATTTTCCATAAGTGACTGGGCAAGCGGAGAACGGTCCACGGCGACCACTTCAGATCCGAGCGTAACCAAAACCCATGTCCAGCCTCCAGGACACGCACCCGCCTCAAAGCACCTTGTACCATCAGAGGGCAGCTTTGCCCCAAAATAAAGGCTTGCAAGTGACAAGCTTTCCTGTATTTTCAGATATGCGCGGCTTGGAGGATTTTCGTGGTCTTCCTCGAATGTAATTGCGCCTGCCGGTAAGGAACTGGTCGTCTTTGCCGAAGCGATCATCGTGTTTTCATCAATCAATGTATAAAGCCCGATAGGCGAATCAGGAATTTTTACCGGAAATTTTCTTGTCTTTAAATTTATATAAGGAAGCTTTTCCTGAATCAAATTTGCACGCCTGAAAAACTGATACTGATAAGGCGCCCAGTTCCGCTGGATTTCCTTTAACGCATTCGCCGCTTCGCCTATTGAATTAAAATGAAGCAAAAACGGCTCAAGCATTGCGCTTCTGCAAAAATACGGAATTTCACTCAATCCTGAAATTTTAGAAGCAGGCGCATTTTCGAAATAAACAAGGTCACCGTACAAAGCAGGATTTGGTTCAGCTTCAAAACGATCTTTAATTTCTGATTTTAAAAAATGATTTTTTTCTTCAAAAGGAAGATATGCAATTCCCGGAAGCTTTTCTATACGAACTGGCATTCTGTGTCCACAATCTGATCTGATATGCTGTTTTCTTTTTTGCGCTCAATTTCAAGTTCATTCACAAATGAAGTAAGCCTGTCTGTATCAAGCGAGCGCATTATCGTCATTCCAATATCCGTCGAGCCGCTGTCTTCTGAAGCCCATGCAGGATGGCACAAAAGATTCAGGTCGCCTGTAATTGAATTATGAGCTATTCTTACCACAATTGTATAGTCACTTTCCAAATCTACTGTTACAGGAAAATCATAATGAAGCCTGCAGCCATGAAGACTGATATCGATAAGGGAACCTGACAATGCTGAAAATTCACACGGCTCTACTCGTCCCAGGACCTTGAACCGCGGGTCTTTTCTTGCTTTAGCACACATATGTAAATTATGCACGGATTAGAAGAATGGGTCAACTGCAAAAAAAAGGGAACGAAAAAGCAGGAAGTTCTTTATTTTTTCTAAAAAGCAATTACACAAGGAATAATAAATGTAATCGTCCTTGTTGTTATTCGCAAAATATTTAAGTTGATTTAATTTTCATCATTCCTTCACGCACATGACCTTACGCGTTTCGTCTATGTCCGGGCCGACGACACGAACAAAATAAAGGCCGCGCGCAACAGGCGTTCCGCTTTTATTCGTTCCATCCCAATAGAAAAGGCGCTCGCCCGCTTCCACATTACCGTTGCACAAATATTTGACGATGCTTCCATCAAGCGTCATCACGATAACATTAAGCCGGCCGCTCTTTGGCATGTCAACAAGCACCGTACATTTTTCGCGCGTATTCACATCAATTACATTATTAAGGATAGTTACGCCGCCGCGCTGCTTTGTAACTGATGCAATTTCCATTGACCACAAATCAATGCTTGTTATATCACTTGAATCTTTAAGGCGCGCTGCATACAACGGTTCAGAAAGTGTAGAATCATTAATCTTGAATGTAAACTGTATCTCAGAACCAACCGGCCACAAATATGCTCCGTTTGTCGTGGGACTATTCGGAATTATAAAATGGCGGATCCCGTTATCATTTGTGCCGCTCCATGATTCCGGCAAAAGCGCCTTGCATGAAGAAGAAGTATTTGCGATTGTCGAGAACGGCTCCAGCATGTCGTTTATCCAGAGGCGCGTCTTGATTCCTGAATTGAGCGTAAAGTTATCGCCGTTACAGCCTGATGTCGGATTTATATCAAGGCGCATCTCAATCTCGTCGGCGATTGTGCCGGCTGCATTTTTGTTCACGCTGCATACGACGGACACATCTTTTTCAGAAAGGACTTTTGTTGTATTAAGCCCGGAACCGGAAAAATCACGGACAGTCCATTCGTCTGGTGTAATAAGATTTTTACCAAGCATTGCCGTATCACTGTTCCGTCCGTCGTATGCGTAATTAACATCAATCACATTCACTGCAAAGTCTGTGATTCTGTGACTGTCTGCAGCCGGCACAGGATTGTCATACCAGTCGTAAATCTGCGAGAAGTTGCCGCTTCCGCCTGTTACCGGATCCATGCCGGGGAATGTGTTAACCTTAAGCTTTAATGTTTTAATCTGCTCGTAAGTAAGGCAGGCATCGTTCGCGAGCGTGATTACAAATCCAGTTGCACGTGCAGTATCAGTTGTCTTTCCTGTAAGGATTCTCGAACCGTTGTCCCAGTCAATCAAATTTGTATCGTTATCGGAAGAATCAACAAGCCTTAGCGAGCGGACGATTTTTTCTTCAGCACCAGTTGACTTGTAATTTATGCGCTTAGAAAAAAGGATGTAAATTTTACTTGAATCAAGCGGCGCAATTGAAAGCGAAAATTTCGGCGGGTTTTTGTCAGGCGCCTCAAAGTTCACAAAATCAGCAAGCAGGTTTCCGGCAAGGTCAGTTACAAATCCGTTCTGCTGTGCGTTTCCCCTGTACGAAATCAAATAATCATCAGAAGTAATATCAGAGCTGCGTCCCGTAATTTTTAATCCGATGTACGGGATGTCATATTCAAGTGAGCCGCTGTCTCCAAAGAACGATGCAACGGTTGTCTTCTGATAAAATTCACCTGTAACATTTCCGTCGTAATTTGTCGTGTTGTCGCGGTACGAAAATGCGCCAATCGAATTGTAAAGCGAAGAAGTCCTGAGGCCGCCGTTAGTCTTGTTCGTGCCGTCCTGCATTTTTGAGCCGCCCCTGAAATCAAGCGGTTCCCCGGAAACAACGCTCATCTTGGAAGAACCGGCATACCAGCCTTCACGCGTGTACCACTGATACGCATCACTTGCAGAATATGCCGGCGTATTATCAAGGATATGAAGCTCAAACGAATTTACATATCCGGCATTCGTAAGGTCAACCGGAAGGATTTCCTTAAACGGATGGCTTTCGCTCCATTGAGTTTCCTTGATGTAATGCGCAACTGACGGCGGCGACAAATCCCATGGTCCGAACAAGCCTGATTCTTCTGCATCAACTGTAATTGAAGGAAGAACACGGCTTCCGCTTCCAGAGACTGCCAGATGATTTTCTGATGAAGGTCCGCCATAACCAGCCGCAATGATAAAATTATTTTCAGTTCTTGTAACTATTCCGCCTTCAGGAGAAACAGTCGTATTCCTGATAAAGCCAGGCCACCAGTTAAGCGAAGTTCCGTTTACATTTACAGTGCCGTCCTTGTAACCTGCAACGCTTATCCTCAATCTGCAAGGCTGCACCGCTTCCGTTCCGCCCGGCGTAATGGAAAAATTTCTGTAAAGTGAATTTACGTTCAGATTTTCAGATGTGACGGAATTTTCTTTTGTACGCGAACCTGTATGAACTGCGCCTTTTGAAATTGAACAGTATCCTGCAATTGAAAATCCCGTCGCGTCGTTTGAAATAAGTCCGCCGTAATTTGATGAAGAAGTAAAGGAAGCTTGCGGCGTAAGGTTTACATATCCCGAACCGTCGTGTAAAAGAGCTCCCAAATCGACAGGCTCGGAATACTGAAGCTCAATAAAATTATGCGCATCGTAAGCTTTCTGCGACGAAAGATTTGAATCATGCAGCTCCTGTCCGAGCCTTACCGCAACGAGCGAAGGCGGCGTTCTGTCTGCCGTTCCTGTAAACAACGAGCTTCCCGCCGGACTTGATGCATAATGGGCCACGCGGTTTTTGTGTTCATCACGCAGCGAGGCATACAAGGTCGAAAGCGCCTTTGGTAAATAAATATCAGGCTTTAATTCAGAATGCGCTGCGGTTGTATCAGAGCTGTCGGCGTTTCCGATTGAAGAGCCTGTCGCGTCCGTATTCCATTTCCGCGATGCCTTAAGATAGAAAACAGACAGATCGCCTTTGCCGTCTGTCGAAACCGTACAGTTTGCATCGATGTACGCGCTTGAAAAATTATACGAGCCGCCGCTGAATTTTATTCCGGCATTTTCGATTGCCTTAGAAATTTCATTATTCGTGTTCTCAATTTTTTTTGATGCACCGGTTACAGAATCTTTAAACTCAATCCTGATTATGTCATCAAACAAAGTATAAGTTCCGCTTAAATTGGAAGTCTCAACGGCGCTTCCGCCAGTCTGTGTTGCTTTTGAAGAATCATTTGCTGCAATCACCGGACGCGAAAAATCTATGTTCGTATTTCCCGAACCATCCGTACAGCCTTCCGCAGCGCTTACAAAATACGAAGCCGAGCAGCCGCTTACCGTAAGGTTGTACATTTCGGCAAAGCATTGTTTTGCATTGTTCGTATTTAAAATCGTAAGCGTCCAGCCTTCAGCGCCGCCATTTAAATCAATTCCGTTTGCATAAAAATTTTTTCCTGCACTAAGCGTCTTTCCTGAAAGCGAAGTAAACGAGCCTGCGTTGTACGAAATTGAAGTTCCGTCCGGCCGCTTTGATTGAATCGTAGCGTTTACCGTTGCGCAAAGATTGTCGCTTGTCCTGAGCGCATGATTATATTTAAAAAGCCCGGTCACCCCCGAACCGCCGGTACCTGTATCATCTTCAGAATAATTTGAACCAAAAAGAACGATATCCTTTGTAGCTGTAATTCCCGTGCATTGTGAACCGGAGGCGTCTGGCGAAACTTTTCCGCCGGCAAGCACAAAATTTACAGCATTGACCGGTGACATTAAAATAATTTCTTTTGAAGAAGCCGCGGCTATATAGAGCGTGCCGCCTGCATTTATTTTGGGGACTGAAGATGAAGAAGCACCGCTTGATGCGTTAAGCGTCATGGAAGTTTCGCCAGCGCCGGTACTGCTATAGAGATAGGCGTCTTTGCGGAATGATATTCCGTTTGTCGAAGTTATGTTTCCTGCACACTGAATGCTTCCATTTCCTGTCTGTGTGAACATGCCGCTTGAAACGGTAATTAAGGCATCTCCCTGTAAGTCGAACATGCCTGCGTTTATAACAGTGAAAGAGCCGCCTGTAGTTATGGTTCCGCCCTTTATGATTATCTTTCCATTTGATGATGAGCTTGTCTTTAAAGAAAGCGCTCCGGCAGCATTTACATTTGCATTATAATTTTGTTCACGCTTTGTATTTACGACAGCGCCCGCAGAAAATTCAATTACGCCTGTTCCCTGTGTAAATGATTTTAATTCACGCGACTTTCCGATTCCAGCTTCAAAAGTACATTCAGTCGGATTTGAAGAATTCCCCAGAACAAGCTTGCTTTCTCCGCTTGTTGCGCTGTTAACCTCACCGGAAAAAACCGCCTTGTATGAAGAAGGAACTATAACAGTAGTATCGGCAGTTAAATCAATCGCACTTGAACAGGAAAAGCCTTTTGTAAATGTAAGCCTTCCTGCGGCCTTTACGGTAATTCCTGCTGAAACTGAAAAAGCATTTGAGCTTATTTTAAAAGTATCTGAACTGTCATCTCCAAAAACAATTTGCGTTCCAGTAAAATCAAGCTGATTAAACGCCGCCTTCCCGTAATTCAAAAGCTTTCCGGCAACCGAGCACACACCTGTCGGATTAAAATTGCCGTTATTCTCAAGGCTTCCCTTTACCGTAATCGTTTTGGCTGGTGAAAAGGTCGCGCCTGATTCAATCGTAAGATTATAAAATTCCGCGCTGTCGTTTTTATTCGCATCCAATACCGGCGCGCTTCCCGCCATAACCACAGTACCAGATGTCGAAGCAAACGACGAATTTCCGTTTATGTGCGCTTCTTTTAATGTCAGCGTGCCGCCGCTCTGGCTTATTACGGCGCGCCCCGAAGAATCAGCAAGCGTCAGAACATCGCACGAAAGATTTCCGCCTGTTAAATTTACGCTTGCATTTGATTTTACCTCAAGCGAGGCTATGCTGTATGTGCCGCTTGAAACTGACGGCATGTTTGAAACAGCATAATTTATTACGATGTCTTTTCCTTCAAGATTTTCAGCGAGCGTTTTACCGGCTTCAAGTCCAGACCAGTTATCTTCATTTTCCCAAGCCGACGATGCAGAACCAGTCCAGATGAGTTTTCCCTTGTACCATTCTACTTCGGCAAGCACTCGCGATTTATCTGGAGTTAGAATCTTAATTTTAAATCCGTCATTTTCCGCCATCCCATCGCTAACGCTTATTTCAAAAGTATCAGAGCCGGTATTTTTATCAAGATCAAGCGTTCCCGTATCTCCTGAAGAAATTCCGTCCGTTCCGTTAAAGCTGAAAACCGCAGTGGCAGTTGATGTCACATCAATTATTTCGTAGGGATAATGAACTGTTGCCTTGCGGTTTGCGCTGTCTACAACGCGTGTAACTTCAATCGAAACAGGCGATGATTCTGAAAAACCGTTAAGACCTGAAACAGAAACTGTATAATACGACGGCGTTCCGTAAGGATATATTTTCAGCGTAGATGCATAAGACGGTCCGATTATTTCACCATAGCCCATATCGGCGCCGCTTGCAGGAACATATAAATTTCCGCTTCCGGTAAATTTCATGTTTCCGGCTGTGTTTGAGTCACCCATAAAGCTTCCGGTAATTTTAAATGTTGAGCCGGAGCTGATGTTTACTTCGTGAGTATAGTTTTCTGGAAAATCAAATTTTGATGCCTCTAAAGTTCCGGCGCCTGCCAGTCCGATGTAAGTATTTGCCTTTGCAGTATTACCGGCCGCCATGCAGAAATTCGTAACGGTAAGAGTTTTTCCTGACGCAATGCTTACATATGCTTTTCCGGTTGAAGTTGAAGAATCATTTTTTTCAGTTCCCTTCATCTTTACGCGGAAGTTAGTTACTGAGGCTTCTCCGTTAATTTCTAAAGTTGAATTTCCTGAGCTTCCGTCCTTGTAGTTTGTATAAAGATAATTTACTGAAAGACTTCCGTTAACCGTAATTGTAACGTTCCCGGACGATGCATCTGTGTTCATTGCAAGATAGCCGACAGAAATATTTTTTCCGGCCGGTATTGTGATTACCGTATCAGAAGTTCCCCTCAGGTAAACCGTATCGCTTGAGCTGTCAGGGTAACTGTCAGAATCGCTCCATGTAATTCCAAGCGAGCTGCTTTCCCAGACCCCGGAGTCAGTCCAGCTTCCGTCAACGCCGTCGTTTTTCCAGCGCCACTGCTCCGAGAATGAATTTGCGCATAATGATGAAAAAACTACAAGCGGAAAAATTAAATAATTCCTGATTTTTTTCACGCGCTAAACTCCTGCCCACAATAATAATTCAAGCTCAAAAATTTTCTAAAACCACAAAGTCTTTACGACTGTCGCAATTCCAGAAACAAGATTATAAATAATTTTAAGATACACAACTGCAAACAAAATCTTTACTATCGGACGATACGAAAACTGATTCATCATCCTGATAAATGAAGCAGAAAGCAGGATTACAAAAAGCGGCGCGCTCACAAAGAAAAACGGCACGTTCCTGAAATAAAGGGACGCAGCATACAAAACGCCTGACACTAAAAGTGCAAGCGGAATAAACTGCCCTGAAAATTTTACAGTAACAGGCCGAATTGAATTAAGCGTTTCCTTCAGTTCATCAAATTTTTCGAGTGTCGAAGCGACAAAAATTTTTTCACCAAAGCTTCCGATAATTTCTAATTTTTTTCCTGCAACTAAATTTATCGCTTTAATTTCGCTTTTCTGAATTCGCCTCAAAAAGCAAATATTCCTGCATTCAATATATTCATCGGTAATTTCGAGCTCATAATTAGGATAAAGGGCGCGGTTTCGCTTCAATGTAAACCAGATGACGACAATTCCTTCAAAAACGACAAAAGCCATAACGCCTGCCAGAAAATAAAGGCTTACCACTTTTCCGCCCGTCAGAAAATAAATAAACAGTCCGCTCAAAGCTACGGCAGGAATCCACGAACAAATGTATCGTATTACAAATGATTTTTCTGCTGATTTTTGCTTTGATAAATCATTCTTATAAATCATGTTTTAAATTATATCATTTTCATGCAACTTTTTAAAGAAAAAATGGTCTATAATAATAGAACACAAATAGATACTTTTTACACATTTTTACTGAATGGGGAAAAATATGAATCTCGCAAATGAATTTTTTGAAGATCCGCGTGAATACAACGGATACGACGATTTAAAGAAAAACCTTAAATTTAAAATCCCGGAAAACTTTAACTTTTCATACGACATTGTTGACCGCTATGCAGAAGAGCAGCCTGAAAAACGCGCGCTTGTCTGGTGCGATGATCACGGCGGCGAAGAAATTTTTACATTCAAGCAGATTTCGGAAATGTCAAAGAAAACTGCAAACTTCCTTACTGCACACGGAATCCGTAAGGGCGATGCGGTAATGCTTATTTTACGCCGCCGCTATGAGTTCTGGTGGTTTATGATTGCGCTTCACCGAATCGGCGCCATTGCAGTTCCGGCAACAAATCAGCTTTTGCGCAAGGACATTGAATACAGGAACAACGCCGCTAAAATCAAAATGCTTGTAGCAGCCGAAGAACCAAAATTAATGGAAGAAATCGAAAAAGCGCGCGTTAATTCACCATCGATTCAGAATCTCGTTACAGTCGGAAGCGACAGACCAGGCTGGGTTAATTTCCACAAGGAATACGAAATGTGCCTTCCGATTTTTGACAGGATCCGTGGCGAAGGCGGAACACACAATGATGACATCATGCTGCTTTATTTTACATCGGGCACGTCTGGCTATCCGAAGATGGTTCAGCACAATTTCCTTTATCCGCTCGGTCATATCGTAACGGCAAAATACTGGCAGAATGTTGTTGATGATGGACTGCATCTTTCTATTGCAGAAACAGGCTGGGGCAAGGCTGTATGGGGAAAGCTCTACGGACAGTGGATTGCAGGAAGCGCTGTTTTTGTATACGACATGGATTCTTTCAAGCCGGACCTTACGCTCAATAAAATGTCGCACTACAAGGTAACGACATTCTGTGCACCGCCGACCGTTTACCGCTATCTTATCCGCCAGAATCTTTCTAAATACGACTTTTCTTCGCTCAAGTATTGCGTTACGGCGGGCGAGGCTTTGAATGCAGAAGTTTACAACCGCTTCTACGAACAGACCGGAATCAAAATGTTTGAGGCATACGGCCAGACTGAATCAACAGTAATTGCAGGTAACTTCCCTGGCATGGAACCAAAACCAGGCTCAATGGGTAAGCCCGCCCCTGGATATAATGTCGCCATCGTAAAATCTGACGGCAGTCCGTGTGCTCCTGGCGAAACAGGCCAGATTGTAATCAAGCTCGACAAAGGCCGGCCGCTCGGACTTTTTGCAGGATACTATCAGGATGTTTCGCTTACAGCCGAGGCATTTGACAACGGCATATATCACACCGGCGATACGGCAACTATGGACGAAGACGGCTATATCTGGTTTGTTGGAAGAAGCGATGACATCATCAAGAGCTCCGGTTACAGAATCAGTCCGTTTGAAGTTGAAAGCGTTTTGCAGCAGCATCCGGCCGTTCTTGAATGTGCGGTAACAGGCGTGCTTGATCCAAAACGCGGCCAGCTGGTAAAGGCGACAATCGTTCTTACAAAGGGCTACGAACCCAATCATGCGCTCGAAATTGAACTTCAGGAATGGGTAAAAAGCCAGACTGCTTCGTACAAGCATCCGCGCATCATCGAATTTGTTGATGAGCTTCCAAAAACCATTTCGGGAAAAATCCGCCGTGTAGAAATTCGCGAAAAAGACAATAAAGGAATTGACGAATAATAAAATTCAATGAGAAAATAAAAATAGGAGGAACTTATGAGTAAATACGCAGGAACACAGACAGAAAAGAATCTTCAGGCAGCCTTTGCCGGAGAATCACAGGCACGCAATAAATATACTTACTTTGCTTCTCGTGCCAAGAAAGACGGGTTTGAGCAAATTGCCGCAATTTTTGAAGCAACAGCAAACAACGAAAAAGAACACGCAAAGATGTGGTTCAAGGAACTCGAAGGAATCGGTGATACTTCAGATAACCTTAAGGCAGCCGCTGACGGCGAAAACTTTGAATGGACTGACATGTATGAGGGCTTTGCAAAAACCGCGGAAGAAGAAGGCTTTGCTTCTCTCGCTGCAAAATTCCGCATGGTAGCTGCAATCGAAAAGCGCCACGAGGAACGCTACCGCGCACTGCTTAAAAATATCGAGACGGCTGCCGTATTCGAAAAGAGCGAAGTTAAGGTTTGGGAATGCCGTAACTGCGGCCACATAATTGTAGGAACAAAAGCTCCTGAGGTTTGCCCTGTTTGCGCTCACCCGAAAAGCTATTTTGAAATCAGCGCAGAAAATTACTGATAAAAGCTGTCAATAAAACATAGCTGCTAAAAAAAAGGCTGCCCGATTTGAAGTGCATTTGCATTTTGGTTCAGACAGCCTTTATTATTTCTTATCTTATTGTTTTCAGGAAATAAACTCCGTCAGCAATTTTACGCTTGCCTTATACTTTGAACAAATCAATCTGGCCGCCGATTTCGTTAATCGAATCTTCCATCTCGATTGCAATTGAGCGGAGCTCTTCGCCGGTCTCATTAATCTTCTTGGCACCAACACTCATTTCGTCAACGCTCTGCTGCATTACGGTTGTTACATCCTGAAGATTGCGGACCTCTTCGAGAATAGCGGAGTTTCCGGTGGCCATTTCTGTTCCGGCCGTTTTAACCTGATGTGCGCTGTCGTTCATCAAATTAAGGACATCGCTAATCTGGCGTGAACCTTCGTTCTGTTCAAGCATTGCATCCTTAATCTGGCGCACGACTTCATCAGTTTGCTTGATTTTTTCAGTAACGCCGTTAAACGCCTTGCTTGACTGCTCGGAAGAAATAACTACTTCGCTGATTGAAGTCTGAATATTCTTTAGCTGTTCACCAATTGTCTTTGACTGCTGCGTTGATGTTTCAGAAAGCTTACGGATTTCGTCAGCAACAACCGCAAAGCCTTTTCCTGATTCGCCGGCGTGTGCGGCTTCGATTGCGGCATTCATGGCAAGCAGGTTTGTTTGAGAAGCAATTGCCGAAATTGCGGTATTGGCTTCCTGCAGCGTCTCGCTCTGCCCCTTGATAAGCTCAATCTTTTCGTTCATTCCGTTCTGAACATCAATTCCGTTCTGTGCATTAATTAAAAGCTCACTAAACGAAGCAGACATTCGCTCTACAGAATCAGTTACCGAGTGAATGTTTCCAATCATCTCTTCAACCGCTGCAGACGCTTCCGTTACTCCGGCTGTCTGTCTGTCAATCATCTTTTCGAGTGACTCAATGTTTGCCGCAATTTCGTTTACGGCGCTTGCAGTTTCGTGCACGCTCTTTGACTGGTTCTTAATCTGCGAATGAACGGATTCGATATTTGCAAGAATCTGTGTAATCGAAGCAGACGTGTTCTGCGTGCTTTCCTGAAGCTTATCGCCGGCATATCCAAGCGTAACTTTTGAATTCTTAACCTGACTGATAATATCGTGGAGCTTATCCATAAAGACATTGAATTCAACAACAACATCTGAAATTTCATCATCACCGTGTTTTTCAAGACGTTTTGTAAGGTCAGCATCTCCTGTTGCAACATCATCGATTGCATCCTTAACGGTTTTAAGCGGCTTTAAGCTGATTGCCATTGTAAGCCATACAGCAATGAACGAAATCAAAATCGTTGCAAGCGCAAGTGTTCCGATAATCACCTGCATCTTTGAAATCTGAGAATAGAAATCATCATAGGCGCATATACCAAGAACCGACCATTCAGTTCCCTCAATAGGACGATATGCAGCAAGCATCTGCTTTCCAGTTTTTGAATCAATAAAACTGTCGCTTCCAATCTCGTCATTCATCAGCTTTGAAAGAACCGGCTTGAGGTTTTTATCAGCAATTTCATTAATATCATCAAATGCCATTACATCATCAAACTGAGTAGAAGCTACGGCATGACCGGTTTTACGGCTGATAACTTTTATAACTGAATCAGAAACACCAAATGAAAGCTCTTCAATTTTCTTTGAAAGCGTCTCACCCATTACATTTGCCGTAAGACATGCAACCGGCTTTTTGTTTTCATCGTATACCGGAACAGAATAAATCTGAAACAGAACATGCGTTACAGGATTGATTGCAGGATCAGCAAGAAAATTTTCACCATGACGGGCAGCATCAATATAAGCGCGCTCAATTTGAATTGCCTGACCGGCAGCAGTAAAACCCTCTCCTTTCAGAGTATAAAAACCTATATTCTCATATTCTGAACTGTTCTTTGAAATACGAGTCATTTCACGGCATTTTTCTATCAATTGGATATCCGGATTTCTAAGATTATCCATCAATGCAAGAGCCTCAAGCATTCTGAAATGCTTTTCTGTTTCGCCCTTGATTCTTCCGGCTGCTGAATCAGTTACGGAATTAAGCAGCAGTTCAACTGAATCAGATGTAGATGATTTTGCAAGCTTTAAAGCGGCAGAAACAACAATGACATTTGAAACGATAAAAATTGCAACAACAATCGCGATGAGCCTGAACTGAAGGCTCTGAAAGAACTTCTTTACATTCACTTTTGCACACTCCGACGAGCATAAACTCTCAATGTTAAATTTTACCACGAAAAATTAAAATTTACAAGAAATTTTTACAGTATAATTTTCTGCAATCTGTGAGTCGCTAAGTCATTGATCTTTTCAACACGAATTATTCTGCTTTTTTCTGAACGCTGTTTTTTATGGCTTCGGCAAAAAGCTTATCCTGATCGTTACGCGCTTCGACAGAAAACGCCGGTTCATTTGAACCAGGCATAGTACGGTAAATATGCTTTGGGTCAGTCTTATACGCAGGGCTTCCCTTTGCATTTACCCACCAGTCAAGCACAGATACGATGCAGACAAGATATTTTATGAGGTTTGCGTTTGTCGCCGTACAATTCGCGCCCTTATTCTTTCCATTCAAGAGGACATCAAGGCGGCGGCTGACTGGTGACGGAAAGTCAAACTGGTAGTGCTCCCACGGATTTTCAAGTCCGCCAACAGAACCCTTTGATGCCTCAGCCGACGCAATCTGCTGGGTAAGATATGTAAACGCCCTGCGGAAAAATGAAGTACGCATGTTAAGCGCTATGTATTTATTATCATTAATCGGACGCTCAAGCAAAAGCTGGTCGAATGTAAACTGCGGCAAAAAGTTCCACTTTGTCATCCAGTACAAATCTGTGATTACTTTTTTTCCTACCTGAGTCTGTCCGAAATTTGCCTGAGTATATGTCTGGTCAACAAGCTGCTTTAATGAAGGCGCATATTTTTTATCAAACAAATCTTCACGGTATAACGGCCATTCTCCGATTGCAGTAACAAAATTATCGCGCGGATCAGTAAGCGCTTCGTTCTGTTCAGGCTCAAATTTCATATTGTGGGTTGCATTCAGGAAATCCTCTATAATTCTTGCAAGCACAAGCGTTATCTGAATCGGATTTTCCGGCGCAACATAAACAAACTCATCATCAAAATCATACAGCGGATCAAAATAGCCGTACAAATCAGGGAAGCTGTCCAGATGCAAAAATCCAGCCTGCGGGAAAAGCTTATCAAGAAGGTTGAGGCCTGTATCAACCATATCATTTTTAAGACGCGCCTCTTCTTCCTCATCACGCTTTTTCTGTTCTTCCTTGGCTTTCCGCTCTTCCTCTTCCCTTGCCTTTTTGATTGCTTCAGGATCAACCTTTTTTTCCGGGAGAAGAATATCAAATTTTTTAAGTCCCACAAAATTAAGGACTGTTGAAATCTGCGTTACAAAGAAACGGTTAAATTCCTCGTAAGGAGTTCCGCACATACGCATCAAAAGGGGATACATTCCGCGAGCGATTTTTACATAAATGTACATCCATTCGGTAAGCGCTTCTTTTGAAAGCTTGGAAAATTTTTCCTGATCTGCCTTAGGATATTTTATCATGTCAGTATAAATTTCGCGTACAAGCCTGTTTACTGTCGCTTCACCTAAATACAAAACAGTTATAATCAGCCGGTATGTCATTTTTACAAACGGAATCAAATCGGCTACTACAACATTTCCCTTGAGTGTTTCAAGATTTATATAAGTGAGCTTAATGTCACGCGTTGACCATGCTGCAACTGTCCTGAGGAATTTGAATTTGAGTTCAGTTTCATTCTGTATTTTTGCTTTGTATGTATCAGGCGCAAGCTGAATAAAAGTCTTCATTACTGTGATAAATGCATTGATGTGTTCCATATGACACTTAAGCGTAATTTCAGCGAATTCAGGAATAAAGCGTTCCCTTCCGTCCTTCTGGATTCCCTTTAAGAAATTCAAAAAGCCGTAATTTTTCTTAATGCCGTATTCAGGAGACATCATGAGCTTATCAATAAGCTGATTGTCTTTAGATGAAATTGAAGGGAGATTTGCTGTACGGGTAACATTCTTTTTTGGCTCTTCCTTATGAGTAGAAGAAAGAGCTGCACCTGCTGATGACGGAACAGAACCGGACGCACTTGTCTTACCGGTTGCCCTTGCGACATGATTTCGTTGAATCGGGCGTTTTGGGAGTTTTGAATAATCGATAGGAACTGATTTTTCAGTTAAGATTTCGCCGCCTAAAATTTTCGTCATCTTAGCAGCTTCTTCTGCATCAATCAGACCGATATTGCGCCTTGTATTTTCCAGCGTTCCAGGTTCAAGTACTGCCCTTGGCTTGTGTGGCCTAAAATCATCACTCATAAATCAAAATCTCCAATATCTATAAAGTGATTGTACCACGAATTATAAAGAAAAAAAAGAGCCTGACAAATATTCCCCTTGAATTGATAAGCGCAACTTTTTTTCAATTGAGCCCGGATAAAAAAAAGGCTCCTGCATTTCGCAACAGGAACCATTCAAATAAACATGCCACATAATTTCATTTGCTCAACTCTTTCCAGATAATCTCGATTATGTCACCAAAAGCTTCAACCACTTTTTTTGGGCCGGTCCAGAATGTTTCCTTTATTCCTTTCTCCCAAAACTTTTCTTTGAAATTGTCCCAAAGCTTACTTCCAGTATCTTTGACAAAATCCCATGCATCTCCCGAAATCCAATCCCACGCATCCTCAAAAATGTTGCCGCCTACGATTCCGTCCAGTTCCATCTCATTTAATTCGATTACCTTGTTCATAATGCCCTCCTCATAAAGCTCCGCGGTTATGCATTCCGCGCCCGCAGTCCGCTCTCACTTATTTATACGAATCAAAAGCAAGGATGGCTAACCGGAGGATGGATGATTTTTACTGCGCACTGGAATTTCCTGCTGAAGCAGGCGCAACCTTTCTCGTATAAAGAGGAATATTTTCAATATCTTTTATATTGCCTTTGATTCCTGTATCCAGCTGAAGTTTTTTCTTAAAAATATCAGTTTTCGCGTTATATGAACCGAGCGGCTTTACATCAGCATTCTCAATAAAATTCATAATTGATTCAGTTGAGACAATTTCATCTATTAAAGTTATCCGTTCGCCATACCGCTTGTTTGATATTTTATATTCATATGAATCAACACGCTCAATATTATTCAGATACATATTCAAAGCGCGGATAATATTTGAATCCATTTGGAAAATATTTTCTTTAATCGTGTTAGAAAGCGCATTTACTGAATAATCGTCTTTTGGAAGAGACTGGAGAAAATAATAAATTGAACCATACTTTTTATCAAAGCTTTTGGTTTTACAAATTTTTTCTATATCACAAATCATCTGAGCCCAATTCTGATATGACTCAAAATTTTTTATTCCAACAGAACTTGCAAGATAGTAATCCTTTCCAAAGTCAAATCCATTTTCAATTGCGTAATAATAACTTCCACCATCTGAAAAACCAGTTTCCTTTGCACTCAAATAATCTTTCTTGTTCTTAAATCCGTATTTTGTATAAAAAAGATATTCCGCAAAATCAGCATAAGTCGAAAATCCTTTTTCTTTTGCCGCATAATAAACTTCGCTCAATTTCTTTTTTGGCTGGTCATCATAATGATTTTTCATTTCATCAGGAACAAAGAAAAACTCGTTATTCCAGGCATCATAACAGTCTTCAACTGAAGAAAAATCATTTGCTTTATAATAGTAGTAAACATCCGCTTTAGTGATGTTCAAGTTTTTCGATTCATAAAAATCTTTTCCGTTTTCGTAACCGGAATTAAAACCGTTTGCTATATCAGCCAGATTTTTATAATACCCGATATCAAGACAAAAGCCTGCATTATCAGAAATCGCATAAAGTCTATTTTTGCCTTCAGAATAAAGACAGTAAAGTGTCGTAATATTTTTTTCAGAAATCAGATTTTCAAAATCACTTATCGCTGCAACCTGAATCAAGCCGATATTTTCGATTGAAGAAATTTCAATATAATGGATTTTGTCATCGACTTTTAATGTCGAAATATCATTTGCCTTACAACTACCGCTAGTATCAGCTGAAGAAGATTTTGGAATCTCAGGCAATTCTCTTTTGTACAAATCTTGTGATTGAGAAAAAACTGAAAATCCTGTTACGAGCAACAACACTGGCACTATGACTTTTTTCATATCAAACTCCCTGGAAAATATGGTGGTATATTTTTAACCTATTCGGTAATATTGTATTCCTCTCTCTAAAATTAGTCAAATTTCAAAATCTTTTAATTTCCTGCGCATAAAGTTGAAAAAAAGCAGAACGGAATGTACAATAAAATTATGATTACTACAACAACACCGTCCATTAAGGGGCACAACATAATTGAATACAAAAAAATTGTTTTTGGCGAAGTAATTTCCGGCGTGAATTTTATTTCAGATGCTCTGGCACGTTTAAGGGATTTTGTCGGAGGCCGCTCACAAACTTATGAAGATGAACTGATTGATGCGCGAGAACAGGCAATCGAAGAAATGGAAGACCGCGCAAGGGAACTTGGAGCCAACGCAATTGTCGGCGTAGATATTGATTACGAAATTCTCGGTCAGAACAACAGCATGCTTATGGTCACAGCCAGCGGCACAGCAGTTGTAATTGATTAAAAAAGCGATGCAGGTTGACCGGAAAAATTAATCAGTTATAATTATTACGAGATTGGCAGCAACGTTCCAAAGGTTGCAGGTTGACCGGAAAAATTAATCAGTTATAATGGACGAGGCGAATGAAAAGATTAACGCTCTGTTGCAGGTTGACCGGAAAAATTAATCAGTTATAATTGCTTTTCTTTTATGGAAAGTGATTTTTTTGTTGCAGGTTGACCGGAAAAATTAATCAGTTATAATTCAATTAAAAAGCGATATAACAGGCTTTATGTTGCAGGTTGACCGGAAAAATTAATCAGTTATAATGCTTATACAATTCTGCTTAATCTCATGCTTGTTGCAGGTTGACCGGAAAAATTAATCAGTTATAATGTCCGAACAGAACGTCACCGTCAACTACTTGTTGCAGGTTGACCGGAAAAATTAATCAGTTATAATATGTCTGATGCAATTCCTTTTGTTGTATAGAATTAAGTTGCGTCAGACGTATTTTTTTTGTCAAAAAATCAGAACAAAACGAGCTGTTCCTGCTGTTTTTTTTCAATTTTCTCTGCAGCTTGATAGCTGATAATATTTCCATACTGTTTATCCGTAATAGTTATAATATCTACTTTTCCCTCTGCTGGCAAGTTTTGTCTTATCATTTTGTAGTATTTTTCGCAGGCATCTTTACCGGAAAACATTTTTGTATAAATTGAATATTGAATCATTGAAAATCCATTATCCAAAAGATAATTTCTAAATTTCGTAGCCTCTTTTCGTTCTTTCTTCTCAACGACAGGTAAATCAAATAAAACTATCATCCACATAAGCTCATACCTATTCAACAATGGTAATTCCATCTTCATTTCCTTCCCAAATCGGTAACTCAATATCAGGTTTTCCAACTTCCAATGCATTTACAAAAGAAGAAGCCATATATTGCATACTTTGAACTGCAGGACTTTCACCTTCGGAAGTACGAACTTTCACTTTTAATAGGCTTGCCAAAACTTTCTTGTTTTCCGGCTTTAATTCAGTTTCACCTTTTTCTATAAGCTTATAAACAAATGTATCAACTATTGGCCTGTAGATTTCAAATAAATCGTCTGCCAGACAAAATTGATTTAGATTATTGTCATGATGAACGCCCAAAGAAGGTATCAAACCATGTGAGCAAATTGCCCTTACCATTCCTGCTCGCATAATCGCATAGCCGTAATTCAAAAATGCATTTATTCCTACTCCATCTTTATCCCTTACAAAAGAATCACCAAACAATGCTTTCCAATAAATTTTTGCAGCATAAGCCTCTCGATTATCTGGATCTCCTGATTTTACCATAGATGAAATTTTCTCAATAAGTTTTACATCTTTTTCTTTATAACAATATTTTAAGCTCAATGCCTGATTTTTTATTTTCTGAATTACAACTTGCTGCCATATTCTTTTTTTAAATGGCTCTGTCGCATTTATCTGTGTTTTTATGATTTTTGTAAAATATGTGTGACTGGCAATTGGCAAAACCATACTCAAAGGAATGTAATTTGCCCCACAAAAAATCGTTATACAACCTTTTTCTGCAAGAGCATTTAAAACATTTTTTGTTATTGTGACGCCTTGTGCCGAAAGCAATAAAACGGCAATATCATCCAACGGTACAGAACCAAGTTCCTGTTCACCTTGCTGGACGACAATAAAGCCACGCTTTAGAGAAAGATAGCGATTTTCTTCTGCAATCTCCAACAATCTATTCAGCACACTTATTTATCGGCATAAACAGCTAATTTTATGATTGCAGAAGGAAAACTATTTTCTGAAAACCTTTCCAATCGGAGAAACTGTAACTGGATGAGCTTGAAGCTGTGAAAATAGTACATTTACTGATATCCAGTTTTGTCCAGGAGTAGGTTTCCAATATCCAGTAAGCATTGTTTCATTTGTTGAGTAAATCCAGTCTGCGCAATATGTAACCGCATGAATTGGTCTAATGTCAAGTTTATTACTTGTTGCTGCATATCCTGCAATTCTACATAAATACAATTTTCCATTATCACTAAATTCCAAATAATCATCTTTATGTAACATACAAATCTGTTTTGCCGCTGGGTGCGGTTTGCCAGATTCCAAAACATCTTGTTTTACGACATTCTTACCATTTGAATTCTTTTCAACTTCATTTCGTCTGATATACTGCGCTTTGTAAGATTTTTTCTCGCCTGGTATTTCCCAAATTATAGCTGCAAAATAATCTTCTGGAGCTAAATATCTAGGCACTTCGCCAGAGGTTATTTCTATAGGCTTTTGAACGCGATTTTTGCAACGAACTTTTTTAATACCTGTTTCTTGAGAAAATGCTGTAAGTATAGAATCAATTTTTTCGCCATTATGCTTTGATACATAATCTTTTACTTTTTGTTTGATTTTTTCATCTACAATGTCATCAAGGTTTTGTTCTGAAAGAGAAACAAGATTTTCGCGGCAAACAAATACTTCATTTCCGTGTAATTTGATTTTTCCAAGTAGTGTTTCTTTAGAAAGCTTACCTTCTGCACCATGATCTGGCTTAAAACTTACAATAATATTTTTAACTTTTTCAATTAAATCTGCTCGTAAAATAGGAAATTCAGGTATTTCAATTCGGTTTGATTTATGAGAATTTTTGTTAGCAAGTTTTTGTACAAGACTTCTGTCTGTTAATCCTATTACAACTGCATCAACCGCGTGATGTCTGTGGTCATATCGGTTTTTCTTATAGTTTCCAATTTGTTCAGGTTTTAAACCGAGTGCAGCAACTTCTTTTTCTGTAAACTTACGGCAAAGTATAGAATCCATTGCCCATTTATCTCTAAGAAGTTTTGTCATACTTCCATTTGTTGCCCATACGTCTGCAGGATTATCTACAAGACATTTTAAATACCGCAAAGCAGCTTTTGAAATGTACTGGTTATCTGTAAGCTGGCGGGTGATGAAGCTTGAATCTTTTTCAAATCTTTCCATTGCAGTTGGAGAAAATTTATTCTTTTTAGATGCATCTTTTAATTGATTTGCACGGGTTACAATTTCATTCCAATTATAACCTTGAGGATTTGAGCCAAAGGCTTCGTAAGGAGAACGTTCGGCCTTAAATGCATTGCATGAAGAATGTGCTAAAGTTAAATTATGTTCTGAATCAAGAAGCGTTCGACTGAAAGGCAATATATGTTCAATTTCAATTTCCTTTGTAAATAATTCTGATGCTGTTATTCCTTTAACACAATAAAGACATTTATTTCCTAATCCCAATTCCTCCCACAAACGATATTTTAAACGGTCAGTACGGTTTGGGAAAAATGTTTTTCCAGGAAAAGCCTTATGATATAAATCTGAAATTGATTCATTTATTTTAATATTTTCTTTTGCCCTTTGAGTTTGTTTCCTTGAAATTTCAGCTTTTTCTTTTACACTGTTTTTCAAATCACGGCTTAATTCAATTGCAACCTGAAAAGGCTTCCCATATTCTTTAATCAGAGAATTAACTACGACACGGGTCTGATTTAATGCAACATGAACTGTAGGATTACTGATTTTACCATATCGTTTTTCGGGATTTGATTCCGGCTCGGAAAGATTTACACCCATTGTAGAACCGGTAAGAATCTTTCCGTAATATGGCAATAAATCACACTTTTCTATGCTCTGGTCAGAAAACTTATATCCAAGCGATGAAACTGCATCATGAAACTTTAAATCTGTAATTTCTTCCATCCGTTTAACAAGTTTTTCTGAAACTTCTTTACAAAGCATTGAAGTGCCAGCTTGCAGAACTGTATTCTCTACAATGAAATTTCTTTGTTCTTCAGAAAGTGAATACTTTTCAATTACTTTATAAACCTGCTCATCTTCATCAGCTGTGATAATTGTCTCAATAATTCTATCTTGCTCTTCAAGCGGAATTTCATCCCACAATTTTCCGAAGCGATTTTTACTCCGCATCTTTACCGCTGTTGGATTTCCAATAAGAAAATCACGATTTTCTTCAAGATTAAAAGTAATATTTTCTGACAAGTTCAATGCTTTTCGCATCTGATCAAAAGTTACTTTATCTTTTGAATTCAATAATTCATATAAAATCTTATCATGATCACAGTTCAATTCTTTTTTTTGTTTTGCTGAATCATAATAAGCAAGATTTCTTATATCCTGTAAAATTCTGAGTTTCTGAGAACAAGGCATAGCTTTAAATGTTCTTTCCCTATCAGTTTCATAAATACAATATCCGCGAGTCTGAGCTTTCAAGGGACGCTGATAGAAAATTGATTTATAAATTGCATCCCAGTCAATGTTCGAATAATACTTTATCTGTTTTGATTTTATCTGGAAGAATTCATCTTCGTACATTTTTCTAGTTGGGTAATAAGTCATTCTTCCAGGAACAAATCGTAAACCACCATTTTCTTTTTGATTTTTAACAAGAAATTCTGCAATAGTTCTGCAACCACTTTCTCTGATGGCTTTTTCAAGATTAGTTTGCATATCCGACTGAGACTTGATTTCATCTGTAGTTTTCTTTTCAGAAAGTTCCTCTCGACTTCCGTCTTTACGATTACTTTTAAAACCTCTTCGAACAGCAAGATTGAATAATGCACGACCAAGTTCATAAGGTTCAAGTTTTGAATCAAGTGCCTTTATCCTAAATAAATATGGATCTTCAGATTTCAGTTTTAAGCAATCTTCTTTTCGTTTTGGGAAAAGTCCTTGCGTTTGTAATAACCTGAAGGTCTGCTTTCTTCTGAGTTTTCTCCGGTAAAACAATTTTCGCTGAGACCGTGCCGTCCTACGTTCAACAGCTAGAGGTTCTTTTGTTTTTGGATCTCGCCCATCAGAAAAAATTCTGACACCCATATCTTTAAGTTCTAAAACATTATTATCATCATCTAATGAAAAAACACTCCACCCAATTGAGTTTGTCCCCAAATCTAAGCCTAAACGCCACTTTCCGCAATTCATACCAACAATCTCCTGAATATTTAATATTATATCACATAAACAGATATATGACTTATTTAAAAGTCCCATATTTATTCTTATTGACAAATATTCACTTTAGTTCATATAATAATTTATGTGGAATGTAGATTCATCAGATGAATTCGATGCTTGGTTTTTAGCATTGGACGATGAAAGTAAAGAGGCCGTTTTGCAAAGAGTTCTTTTACTACAACAGTACGGCCCAAATCTTCCTCGTCCTTATGCAGATGTTCTTCATGGTTCAAAAAAATATAAGAACCTGAAAGAATTAAGAAATCAGACTCAACAACATCTTTTGAGAGTTTCCTATTATTTTGATTCCAAGAGGAAAGCTTTTTTGCTTACCGGCGGAGATAAAAAAGGAAAGACTCAAGATAAGTTTTACAAGG
>CACYCX010000115.1 GCA_902772975.1 uncultured Spirochaetaceae bacterium | reverse complement strand
GGTGAGCCTGTAAATACTCCCTTCTTCTTCGGGCTACTTCCGGAAAAAGATATCCGGCTGTTAAATTTGAAAATCCTGTGTTTCTATTAATCATAGTAAGTCCATTCTAACTAAATGCAGTTTTTTTTTCATCATTTTTTGTGAAAAAACCGGGTGTTTTTTAACTTTTTTCTGCAAAAAATTGGTTTTTTTTGTAATTTGTATTACTATCTATATTGCAAAAGAAAAGTTTTTCTTTATAATCAACAAATATTGTCGATATTTTTAGTAGACATTTGTATAAAACTGATATTTACAGAGAGGATTCCTATGGAACAGACAGAAGTTATCGTATCACTTGATGACGAATGCTTTACAGGCTGCATGAGCGAGCTTGAGGAATGCATTCAGGACGGATGGAAGCTTGTAAATGATGAATACGATCCGATTACAAACAGCTCTCTTATGACTCTTGAAAGAGAGATTCAGCCTGCATAATTATTTAAATTATTCAATCCGACTTAAAAACCGTATCGACCAAAACTGCTGATTTTGCTATAATTTCAGCATTATGGCAAAGATACAGATGAAAAATGCAATCGCCGAGCTTGACGGCGATGAAATGACCAGAGTTTTATGGGCAGTCATCAAGGAAAAACTGCTTGAACCTTTTGTTGATCTTAAGACTGAATATTACGATTTAGGCCTTAAGAACCGTGACAATACCGACGACAAAATTACATACGAAGCTGCTGATGCAATTAAACGGCTCGGCGTCGGTGTTAAATGCGCCACAATCACATCAAATGCCGCGCGCGTAAAAGAATACAACCTTAAGCAACTTACTCCAAGCCCGAACGGTATTCTCCGCGGTGAACTTGACGGCACCATTTTCCGCACACCTATTTTTGTCAAAAATGTAAAATGCAATGTAGACAGCTGGAAAAAGCCTATCGTGCTCGGCCGCCACGGCTACGGCGATGTCTATAAAAACTGTGAGATTAAAACTGACTGCCCCGGAAAAGCAGAGCTTGTCTTTACCGGTGAAGACGGAAAGGAAATCAGAAAGACAATTCAGGTTATGAAGGGTCCCGGAATCATTCAGGGAATTCACAACCTTGACGCTTCAATCGAAAGCTTTGCGCGCTGCTGCTTTAATTATGCGCTTGACCAGAAAATCAGTGTATGGCTTGGCACAAAGGATACTATTTCCAAAACTTACGACGGAAACTTCAAGGAAATTTTCCAGCGCGTTTTTGATGCAGAATTCAAAGAAAAATTTGAAAAGGCCGGAATTGAATATTTCTATACTCTGATTGACGATGCCGTAGCGCGCGTTATGAAAAGTGAAGGCGGCTTCCTCTGGGCATGCAAAAATTACGACGGCGATGTTATGAGCGACATGATTGCTTCAGCATGTGGAAGTCTTGCCATGATGACGAGCGTTCTTGTAAGCCCGGACGGAAAGTACGAATACGAGGCAAGCCACGGAACCGTACAGAAGCATTATTACCGCTATCAGAAAGGCGAAAAGACTTCTACAAATCCGGTCGCCCTTATTTTTGCATGGACGGGCGCACTCAACAAGCGTGCTGAACTTGACGGAACTCCGGAGCTCAGCGCTTTTGCAAAGAAGCTAGAAAAGGCAGCGCTCGATGTTATCGAAAGCGGAGTTATGACGGGCGACCTTGCACGCCTTGCAAATCCGGCCGCAAAGGAAATATTGAACAGCTGGGATTTCATCGACAGGATTGCAGCAAAGCTGAACTAAATATTAATCACTGTTAAACGCTGCCTGAAATAAGGCAAGCAAAAAGAAAAGACGGCTGTCCGCGAAATTGATTTACTTCAATTAACGGGCAGCCTTTTTTTTATGAGCTGATTATGAGTGGATTACCCCGCCCCACTTAACGCCAAGATTTGCGCAAAGAGTTTTGTACTCGTTTTCCTGGGAAGGCGTTGCGGCAGTTGCAAAAAACGAAAGGTCGAGCGGACAGCCTTTAGAATCAGGTGCGGAATCTTGAACTGATTTTTGATGCTCAACGCGGAGTGCCTGATTTGCAACTCCTTCGCGGCTGTCTACGATTGTGACACCAGTACCGGCGGCCTCCTTTATGTAACGCGCAATATGTGTAAAATGAGTGCAGCCTAAAATTATCGTATCGCAGCCCTGATTTACAAAAAAATCAACCGCGGGCTTAACGGCATCAAGCTTCTGCTGTTCGGTTGCAGTAAACAAATCATGTTCTATAAATTCTATGAGGTCCGGATCCCCGCGGCTTACTACAATGCAGTCGCTTGCAAAATCATTTACAAGACGCGCACTGTACGGATGGTTAACCGCGGCATTTGTAGCTAAAAAGCCGATTCTTTTATTGCGCGTTACTTTGGCAGCAAGCTTGATTGCAGGAACTGTGCCGACAATCGGAACATCAGAAAATGTTTTGCGCAGGGCGTCAAGCGCAGTTACTGAAATTGTGTTGCAGGCAATTACAATAGTGCGCGGCGACCAGTGGCTGATTATGAGGCCGACGGCTTGAGTGGAAGAATCAATTATCTGCTGGATCGATTTTTCGCCATACGGGAAGTGAGCCGTATCGCCGAGATAGACGCAGGATGATGAAGGAGATTTTTCTTTTAATGCAAGCATGTAAGGAATGCCGCCTGTTCCGCTGTCTAAAAAAGCAAAATCAATTTGAGAACAAGGCATCGAATGCACTCCGCGCTGACTGTGAAGGATTTATGCCGGAATTATTCTGTGCGTTTTTTTTCATTGAAAAATAATCGCAGAAATTTGCCCTTTCCTTATCTGAAACAAGTTCGTCGATTGTTTCGTGGCAGTCATAATGGCTTCCGGGAGAATAAAGGGAGCAGCCCTTGCAGCAATGTAAATCGGCGCCGCAATCGGGACAAGTTGAATTTCTATAAACAGAGTCGATGCTTAAAGGCTTACCGCACTTCCAACACATGTTTTTGATTTTAACCATTTGACTAATTGCGGTCAATACCGTAAAGTTAATGTATGTTCGCTTACAATAAATGCATGAAAAAGGACTGCACGAATTCAGCGCTTTCTATATTCAACTACTACGGGGAAATCACGGAAAATCACGGCTACTGCCTTGAGCATACAGGAAACCCGGAATATGTAAAGGAACAGATTTACCAGTACATCAATCAGCATTCAAAAATTGTAGGACTGAACGCATCGGGCATAACCTTTGAAAATATTGATCTGACGGACAAAAGGTTTTACGGCTGCAATTTCCAGCACTGCCGCTTTACAAACCTTCACTCAACAAAATTCAGAAGCCGCATGAGCATGTTTGACTTTGCAATTTTCAGTGACTGCAATCTCCTTCAGTCGAACATGCAGTTTACTTCGTTCGGCGGCTGTATTTTCTCGCACACGCTTTTTACGGGAAGCGATATGATTCACGATAATTTTTCGGGGATTCAGTCATACCAGTCTTCGTTCGATGATTCGGATTTGTACAACTCACGCTTTATCCGCGCAAAGCTTATCGACACTTCTTTCAGGAACTGCAACATAAAGCGAACGCTCTTTTTTAATATCGAGCAGCAGAATGTCCTTTTCAAGTCTTCCAATACACGCGAAGCAATTTTTGATGAACGCGGAAGTGAGCTGTGGGGCTCGGATTCTTTTGAGCCGGGAGTTACGCTGTGAAAGTTTACTTCCATTTAAATCTCGAGGGCTTTTCAAACTGCTATGTAATCGTTAACGAAAATACTCGCGAAGCAATTATCATTGATCCAGGCTACATCACGCAGGAAATCATTTCGCATATAGAAAACGGCGGCTACAAGCTGACAGGCGTACTCATAACGCATAATCACGGAAGCCATGTCCAGGGGCTTGTAACGCTTCGTAAGATTTATGAGCCGGTTGTATATGCGGCGGATTGGGAGGTTGCCGGAAGCGAAACTGTCCTTCTTAAGGGCGACGGCTCGATTCAGGTGGCTGGCCTTACAGTTGAATACATGTCGCTTCCCGGCCATACGGCGGACTCGATGATTTACAAAATCGGGCAGGTTATTTTTACAGGCGACGTGCTTTCTGCCGGAATGATGGGCTCAACCAATTCCAAATTTTCAGAACAGATTTTAATCTCGAATATAAAAGCAAAAATTCTTTCGCAGCAGGAAGACACTGTACTGATGCCGGGACACGGTCCGCCGAGTACTGTTGGCGCGGAAAAATTATTCAACATCGCAATCAATCCGCCGGAAGAAATCGTCATTCAGGATGAGTAGCATCAGCGTTACAGTCTTATCATTTACGCCTTCTCTTTTAAACACGCTCTGCAAAAAGGCGGATGAATTTATTTTAAATTACAATGCCGCGCTCCAATCCGGCTTCCTGGTAAAATTCATTCCGGTAAGCGCGCCCGTTCGGTTTATTGAATGCCAAAAGGAAAGCGCGAAACAAATCAGAGGCGCGGCAGTCTATGATATTAAAGAAGATGCGCGCGGGATTTATTTTCCGGTAAAGCTTGAGCTTTCAGAAAAAAGCGAACGCGAAAGCAAGCGCGGGATTTTTATTAAGGCTTATTGCGGAATTAAAATAAACAGTGCCGATTTTAATGTAAGTGATTTTTTTGAAAAGACAGCGCGTGATAATCAAGAAGCTTTTAACGGCGAAGCGCGCGCATTTCTGGATTGGGATACCGGTGAAAATTTGATTACAAATATATCTTCTGTAAGAATATGCCGCGCTGAATTTGATAAATCCAGCTGGCAATTCTTCGATGAAATCTGGATCAGCCTGAAATAATTTTAAGGCATCACTCCATAACGCTTGAGCCGCGCGCCATTGCCGTAAGTCCGGTCTTTACGAATTCAAGGATTCCGAACGGCTCAAGGAGACGGATAAGGCTGTCGATTTTTGTTTCGCTTCCAGTTGCCTCAACGATTACAGAATCAACATCAACATCAACGATATGAGCGCGGTAAATATTACATGTTTCAATAATGATTGCGCGCTTTTCACCTGATGCCTTAACCTTAATCAATGCAGTTTCCCTCTGGCATGAAGTATCAGGATTGCAGTGCTCGATTGAAATTACTTCAACCAATTTTGAAAGCTGCTTTACAATCTGGTCAAGAATATATTCATCACCGCGAACGACAATCGTCATTCTTGAGCGCTCAGGAATATTGGTCTCGCAAACTGTAAGGCTGTCAATATTGTAACCGCGGCGGGAAAACAATCCCGAAATGCGGCTCAAAACACCAGCGTGATTTTCAACTAAAACTGAAAGAACAAATCTTTCCATAACTTTCCTCCATATATAAATCCGCATTAGCGGTGATGCGCGATTGCCGTTACCGCACGATTGCAGAGTAAACGCCCAGAAGCCTAACATCCTCTGCCTTCTGTTTTAACGAATCAAGCACCCTGCTTACATATTCTGCGTTTCTGTCTTTTTCTTCAAGTACTGCATCAGCATAAAATCTATAGCGCCATGTTTTTCCAGAAATAGGACGCGATTCAAGACGCGAAAGATTAAGATTGTATTCCTGGAAAATTCCAAGGCAATTATACAAGGCGCCCGGTTCATTTTTCAAAGTGAACTCAAGCGTAACGCAATTCGGTTTTTCGCCTGTAACCTTCTGAGTTTCAAAGGCAAGACCGGCAGAAAGATTTGAAGAAGTCTTTGTAATATGGTTCGGCGCAATTACAAAAAAGCGCGTGTAATTTTTTGGATCATCTTCAATTCCTTCCTGAAGAATTTCAAGATTGTAATACTTTGCATTTACCGCACTTGCAATCGCTGCATTTGAAGGAGAAGCAACATCAGAAACTGTCTTGGCGGCAGTCGCTGTAGAAACGGCATCAACCTTTGTCCAGTCAGAATGTGCTTCAAGGAATTTTGAACATTGCGCAATTGCCTGCGGATGTGAATAAACAGTCTTAATGTCAGAAAGCTTTGCGCCCTTTACTCCAAGAAGTGAATGCTGAATCCTTAGCGTAAGAGAAGCTACGATGCTGACATCTTCAAAATTTACAAGGTTGTCGTAATTTTCATAGACGGAACCGGCAAGCGAATTTTCAATCGGAACCATTCCAAAATCAGCTTTACCGTCGAGCACGCTCTGAAAGATTTCCCTGAAAGAAGAAACAGGAAGCGCTTCTGCTTCATCATCAAAATATTTTGTGATAGCCTGCTCGGCATAGGCGCCGCGCTTTCCGCTGAACGCACAGATGATTTTATCAGAGCTTCGTTTACCGGCTGAAATTACGGCAGGCGCCTTGCTCTGGTGAATATGCGCAACCTGCCTTCCGATTACAGGAGAGAGCGCTTCGATATCGCGCATGAGCTTTTCGAACTGAACCGGATAAAGAGACTGCGGTCCGTCAGAAAGCGCCTTATCAGGATTACAGTGAACCTCTACTATAATTCCGTCCGCGCCACCTGCGATTGCGGCAAGTCCCATCGGCGAAACCTTATCGCGTATTCCGACTGCATGGCTCGGGTCCACGATGATAGGAAGATGAGTAAGGCCGTGAAGAATCGGGATTGCGCTTAAATCAAGCGTATTGCGTGTGGCGCGCTCGTAAGTACGGATTCCGCGCTCGCACAAAATTACTTTATCTGTTCCCGAAGAAAGAAGATATTCTGCGCTCATAAGCCATTCTTCAATCGTAGCAGAAAGGCCGCGCTTTAAGATTACAGGCTTACCTAATTTTCCAAGCTGCTTTAAAAGCTCAAAGTTCTGCATGTTGCGGGCGCCGACCTGATAAACATCAATTCCGGCGTTTTCCATTGCAGGAAGATATTCAGCGGCAACAACTTCCGTTACGACAGGAAGCCCGTACTTATCGCCGGCCTCTTTTAATATGCGGCAGCCTTCCTCACCCAGGCCCTGAAAGCTGTATGGCGAAGTGCGCGGTTTATACGCGCCGCCCCTTAACATAACGGCACCGCATTCTGATACTGCCTTTGCAGCATCCATCATCTGCTCGCGGCTTTCAACCGCGCACGGTCCCGCGACTGCTATCACGCGCTGGCCGCCGACTCTGATAATCTGGCCTGATGGAGACGGAATTTCTACGATTGTATTTTCGCGCTTAAATTCACGGCTTGCCATTTTGTATGGCTTTGAAATTGGAATTACGCGTTCTACACCGGGAAGGATTTCTACTTCGCGGGGATCCATTTTAAGGCGGCCGACTGCAGCGATGATGGTTTCTTCTTCGCCGGGGATTTCGTTCGTCTTAAAATTCTGGTCACCTAAAAATTTCTTAAGCGAATTCTTTTCATCAGAAGTAATATTCCGCTTTAATACGATAACCATAGTGCCCCCTTTAAATCTAAATGTTTGTGATATCAGAGGAAGCACCTGTCGGCTTCCCCATAAAAATTTTTAAATACGGCTTTATTATTTTTCAGGATTAAAGCTTACAGTACGAAGGATATCTCCGAACACACCGGCTGCAGTAACTTCGGCGCCTGCTCCATATCCGCGGATTGTAAGCGGAATAGGATTGTATCTTACCGTATGGAATACAAATGCATTCTCGCCGCCCTTTACTGCATACAGCGGATTTCCTTCTGAAACCTCAAGCATGCCGACTGCGCAAACTCCATCGTGAATTGAAGCGCCCATGCGTAAAACCTTTCCCTGCTTTTTGAGCTCTTCGATTTTATCTTTAAAGTATGAATCAACCTTAGGAAGATTCTGCATGAACTCTTCTGTTGTTCCAGATGAATCAAAGCTGTCCGGGAAAACCTTGTTTATCATGATGTCATCAAGCTCAATCTGATAGCCTGATTCGCGCGCAATGATCAAAGCCTTTCTTGCAACATCCATGCCGTTAAGGTCATCGCGCGGGTCCGGTTCAGTAAAGCCCTTGGACCTTGCTTCATTTACGGCCTGGCTGAACGAAGCGCCTTCATCAAGACGACCGAAAATATAAGAAAGCGAGCCCGACATGATTCCAGAAAATGCCGTAAGCCTGTCGCCAGATTTGTAAAGATTCTGCAATGTATCGATAATCGGAAGACCCGCGCCTACGTTCGTCTCGTAAAGGAAGCGACGCTGAACCCTGTTTGCCGTGTGGCGGAGCTCTTTATAGAATTCGATGTTCATTGAGTTTGCGCGCTTGTTCGGCGTTGCAATTGACATGCCGGCGTTAAGGATATCGATGTAGCGCTCAGGAAGCTCATAGCTTGCAGTACAGTCAACGAAAACCGGATTAAGCGGCTTCTTTTCGTTTACATATTCGATGATGTCATCAATTGCAGATTTCTTTGGCGGAATCTTGGGAAGATTGCGCCAGTCAGAAAGGTCAATTCCGTCCTCGCTGAATACGATACCCTTGCGCGTGCAGATTGCCATAACCTTTATGTCGATGTTCTGAAGAAGCAGGCTCTGCTTTTGATCACGAATCTGGTCGAGCAGTGTTCCGCCGATTGTTCCTGTTCCGAACGCGAACACTTCGATTGACTGCTTTGTATCAAAGAAAAACCTGTGTGCAATTCTGACTGCAACATCCCCGTCGTTTCCTGTAATTACGGCGCTTATCGATCTTTCTGAAGAGCCCTGGGCAATTGCAAGAATATTTACCTGAGCTCTTGCAAGCGCGTCAAAGAAAAGTCCTGCCACTCCCCTGCGCTGCCTCATGCCGTCTCCGACAATCGAAACGATGGCGCAGTTTTTGATTACTTCAACAGGATTGATTACGCCGTCACGAAGCTCAAGATCAAATTCAGCCTTAATTACATCCTGCGCCTTATCTGCAAACTCGTCGCGTACACAGAATGAAATTGTATATTCAGAAGAAGACTGAGTAATAAGAAGCACTGAGATTCCAGCGCGCGATACTGCTGCAAAAATACGGCTTGCCGTTCCGCTTCGGCCGCGCATACCGGAACCGCTTACGCTGATTATTGAAGTTTTCTTGAGGCACGAAATGCCGCGTACAAATCCGGTTGCAGGATTGGATGATTCATACGGTCCCTTACCGATTCTAGTTCCGCGCGCAGACGGATTGTGGCTGTTTAAGCTCCATGCCTCAATTCCCTTAGCAGCAAGC
>CACYCX010000114.1 GCA_902772975.1 uncultured Spirochaetaceae bacterium | reverse complement strand
CTGTGCTCAATCCGGAGGCATTCTTATGTCCGCCGCCGCCGAACTTTGCCGCAATCGCGCTTACATCAATCTCGTCGCGTGACCTGAAGCCCGCAGTGCATGAATGCTCCGTTTCCTGACGCAAAAAGACAACCGCGTCAACGCCTTCGCACGAAAGCAGCGACTGATACAGCATGTCTGAATCGCGGCCCTCTGCACCGTATTTTTTTGTATCCTCAAGCTTTTCGAATGTTACAACAAGCCTGCCGTTACAATACCGCTCAGCATGATCCAAAAGGACGCCTAAAAGCTTACGCGTAGAATAGGGTTTTCCACCGGTGATTTTATCATACATCATCTGCGGGTTAGCTCCGTAGCGTACAAGCCGCGCTGCCAGCTCAAATACTTCCGCGCTTTCTTCACGCAAGAATCTGAAAAATCCGGTATCAGTAGACAGTCCGAAAAACATTATCGTCGCAGTTTCTTTATCCGGTGTACCTGCAATACCCTCGTAGAGCATCTGCATAAGGCAGGCGGCGGCTGGAGAAGTAGAATCGATTATTGCCTGCGCGCCTTCCGGAATTTCTGCTGTCTTGTGATGGTCAATGATGAATGTGTCAAAGCCCTTTAAATCACCCAATTCGCCAAGCCGCGAAAGCTCCGAGCAGTCTACGACTATAAGCCCGGTTTCCTTACGGTCCTGTTCGCTCATAAAAGGAAGCTCTGATACAAAAAGGCTTTCATAAGCCCTTACTTCCGGGCGCTTGAACGGACCTGCTGACAGAAGGAGAGGTGATTTTTGTGAATATTCAACGATTTTCGCGGCGACGAGGCAGGAAGATATGCAGTCGCCGTCCGGATCCTTGTGGCCGACGATTATGAAATTATCGTGGCGCGCAAGGAATGATTTAAATGAGTCAATCTGCTCCTGAGTAAGAATTTTCATGCTTAGTTTTCAAGCTCGATAGATTCTACGCCTGAAGCATCTACTTTGCTGTTGCTTGCAGTTCCCCATACTGTATCATTTTTGTTTGAAGGAACCGTAAGGATTACCTTGTGGAATTCTCCGTCCTTTTTAACAACAGTAATGTACGGGTTCAATTTTGGCGGAAGTGAGCGGATTGTAAGCTTTCTGGTTGTGTCCGGTTTATATTTTGCCCATTCCTTAGGAATTTTTGCAGTTGCAAGCTTTGAGCCGTACCTTCCGTAGATTACGACATAAGCATCGCGTGATTCCATTACCTTGTAAACAGGTGCCATTTTATAACTTAACGAGGACTCTTTGTGTCCGCCTGCGTTGTTTGCCTCTGCTGCTGCAGGAAGTAAAGCACAGCAAAATGCTGCTAAGGCAATGATAATTTTCTTTGACTTCATAATAAACCTCCGAGGTAGCCTTATACAGATAAGTATAAAGGCAATTTGCCCGTTTTACAACTGAAATATCACAAGAAATTTCAATCTTTCAAAAGATTATTCTTCATTATCATCGGAAGCTTCTGTTTCCGCAGAATTTTCAGCCTGATTTTTCTCAGCTTCGTCTTCTGCCGCTTCAGTATTCTCTGATTTTTCTTCCAGGGCTTCTTTTTCTTCTTCAGAAGCGGCTTCAGGTTCTGCTGCTTCTTCATTTGTTTCTTCAGATTCCTTTTTGAGTGCTTCTAACTGAGCGCTCTTTCCCTTTCCGTCTTCGTAGTCATCTGTTACCGGAACAAGCTGCTCTTTGGCTTCCTCTTCATAATCGCCGACAATCGGATTGAGGACTTCATCTGAAAGCTGGCGTACAAATTCGCGTGCCTGTGCTTTAGTAAAATAAAGCTGAACTTCAACGGAATCCTTCTGTGTATATTCACCCTGATGCTCTGCAATGTTTTTTGTCTGCTTGACTGTAAGCATAAAATACGGGGACTTGTCGATGAAAGTATAGCCGAGGAACATGTCTGTGTTTCCGTAATGGTTCATCATCTGCTTGATTGTTCCCCATTCAACATAGCATTTTGATCTTCCGTAGCAGTGACGTGTCTTTCCGCTTTTTCGGATGAGTCTTTTGTTTTCAAAGTCAGAAAGGTAATTTTCTACGCAGGATGCGATTTTATCTCTTGTAGCCTTGTCAAAAAGGATGTTGTAGAAATTTGTCTGATAGTAAACGCGGATTCCTGCCTTCTGTGTTTTAGGGTTGTAAAGCATTGTCGCTTCGCGCTGTTTGTTTCCGAATGTAAGCGTTCCTGTTCCGAGGTTTGTGATGTCGTATTCAATATACTTTTCTTTTCCAAGGAAGAAGTCACGCAACGGATGGTCTGATTTTTCCTGATAATATTTAGGCTTTTTTTCATAAGCCTTCTTTTGCTTTTCAGTTTTAGCTTCAGGCTCTTCGTCAATATATTCGTCTGTCTGCGGCTGCTGCGGTTTTGCAAATACAGGCTCCAATGCGCAGAAGGCTGAAAGCAGGAAGGCTGCGGCAAAGATTTTTGTTGATGTTTTTTTCATTTTTTAATTTCTCCCGGATATATTCCATAAAAATGTCTTATGAAAATATAATCAATAAAGCTTAAAGTTGTTACAGTTAAATATAAAAAAAAATGCCCCGTATGGGGCGTGATAGCGACTAATGGGATTGAACCATTGACATCACGGATATGAGCCGTGTGCTCTACCAACTGAGCTAAGTCGCCGTAATGTTTATTATATTAGCAAATAATTAAATTTTGGTCAATGCACGAAGTGCTTTTTCTGGTGAAAAAGTTGAGGCAAGTCTGCTTCGTGCGGCGCGATTTTTTTTAAATCGCTTTGATGGTGGTGAAAAGTGCGCAAGTGCTTTTTTTGGTGAAAAAGTTGAGGCAAGTCTGCTTCGTGCGGCGCGATTTAACAAATCGCTTTGCTGGTGGTGAAAAATACGGAAGTGCTTTTTTTCGTGAAAAAGTTACCGGAGGGAGGCGGCGGGATGGGTGGCCTGCGCTGCTTTAACAAGAAGCTGTTCTTCCTCCGCTGTAAACGGAACGACCTGCTCAGCTTTTTCTGAAAGGCAGCTTTTATTCCTGAAATGCGCAAAATACCACGATGCCTTTTGAGGAAGCATTTCTGATATTTCCCTGATTATAGATTCTGAAACAAGCGGCGGATAAAGCACAGTGCGGAACTCGTAAGTGCTTTCTGGAAGTGCGCTTAATATGCTGATTGATTTTTCTATCTTTTGTGCGACAGCTGCGCCTTGAGCTTCTGATGCGTCTGGACCTAAAAGGGAGGCATAGAGGCGGGGAGCCGTCTTGATATCCATGGCAATGTAGTCAGGGCACAGCTCCTTGTCGGGAATAAGTGAATATAACTG
>CACYCX010000113.1 GCA_902772975.1 uncultured Spirochaetaceae bacterium | reverse complement strand
CGGTATGCATCTTCTGTGTAAACGCTCAAAACTTCGCCATCCAGCCCGTTGGGCAGATATGGATTAGCAGGTTTTTCAATTATCAAAAGATACGCAGCCGCAACAAGACGATCTTCCGCACGTGCAACAAACGCAACCAGCTCTTTGCCAAGTCGTCTTTCAAAATAATCAGGCAGCTGCTCGCGCATACATTTTTCTTCGTACTCGCTTATCGAGCCAAAATCGTCTATCATGTACGCGATTCTAAGCCGTACGAGTTCCGCAATATCTTCTTTTTTTGCAGTGTCAAAAATTATTTCACTCATTTTATAGTCCTCCATTTTCTTCTGCAAATAAATCATATCAACAAGCTGAACGTCTGCCTCAAAAATCGGGTGATCATAATTGTCTGTAAAAAAGTCTTTTACAACATGATGCCTTTTGAATCCGCACTTTTCGTAGAATGGAATCGTAAGCGGACTGTCGCCTGTTCCGACTTGGAGCGTGTCAAAATCATCTTTGAACTTTTCCGCGATAAATTCTATCAACTTTTTGCCATAACCTTTTCCCTGACTTTTGGAACTGACAGCAATGTTTTTGATTTCAAGGACTCCGTTTCCTTCGTCGGTCACGACACATTCCGCTTTTATACCGTCATCATCAAGAACGAACATACGGCCCTTTTCAAGATAAAGGTCAACCATGCTCTCCTGCTCATCGGCAAGCAAAAGAAGGTCGAGAAATTGTTTTTTGTTTGCAGTTACTTCTTCAATTTTCATGTATTAAATTCCATCGGTTTTCCGTGATTTTATCAGCGGTTTGTAAGCAGTTCACAAAACTCTTTCAACGCCGTAAATTCGCGCCGATACAAACCATAATCCGCAATATTTGTTTTGTGATATTCTTCGTAGCTTCCAAAAATGTCCAGAGCCTGTGCCATCGGCAACCACTTGAAAGTGCAGCCAGCACGGGCTTCTGCTTCCGTAAGATTTACGTTTCCCGTATCTTTTACAAGCTCGCAGATAAAATAATGATTCACATGCCGCCAGTCGCAGAAAAGCTCTTCAATTTCCAGATATTCTTCTTTTGCCCGAACCTGCATTCCGGTTTCTTCAAGCAGTTCGCGCTCGCAGCAGTGAGCGAGAGTTTCACCTTCTTCAACACCGCCGCCAGAAATTATATATTTGTCATTTTTACTCTCGTAGCCCAAAAGAACTTTTCCGTCCTTCACAACGATTCCGCGACACGCATGGCGCAAATGTTTCACATAGCCAAGAAAGTCATCATTTTTCAGCTGTATTTTTTTCATGTTTCTGATATTTTTGCATCCTCAATTTTACGATAAAAACTTCCTCACTCCACCCGAATTTTTACCCCACAGTTTTGATGAATTCAATTTCATCCAGACCTTTATCGATTTGACTGCGCCTTCCTGTTTTAGAAAAACCTTCTCTTTGATACAAGCGGGCCGCATTTAAATTATTTTCCAAAATCCAGAGTGTAGGAGCCTCTTTACATTTACTACAGGCAAACCGCAAGAGCACCGTACCGTAGCCTTTGTTTTGCTCTGATGGAAGGATATATAAATCTTCAATCAGATTTTCTGTTACTGAAACAATTCCCACGTCTCTTTCCGAAGCTTCGTCGAAGAGCATATACAAGGCAGTGCCCCTCCTGATTTTCTCCACCAGATATTTCTTCTGATGTTCCGGCGTATGTTTTGCCACAAAGTCAGGATTACAGAATGATTTGTGAGATTCCTGCCAGGACTCACTGTGGATGCGCGAGGCTATATCGATATTCTTTTCATCTACAGCTTTTATCATCTTTTATTTTTTTCTCAGCTCCGCAATTGAAACGTAATGCTTGATTGTAAAGCTTTTTGCCGCATTTTCTTCAAGCATGGCTTTGTGCTCTTTGTTCCACAGTTTAAGGACATCTTTTGGCATTGAGGCTTCCACTCCACGGCATGCTCTGATTCTTCCGTGCCAGCTTTCGCGGGTAAAGGGAACGTCAACTCTGAATTCCTCCTGCGAGATCAAATCAAAATGTTTCAGATATTCTTCGGGAACCCAGACCGGGTGAACCGTATCACCTTTTCCTGTCCAGTCAGGATTATATTTGAGGATGATTTCTTCGCTCTTTCCTGCAATTTTATCTTCAAAAGGAAGCCAACCCATGTAGAGAATCAAAAACTTTCCGCCAGTTTTCAAAAGCCGGGCAAAAAGAGGAGCTGTCTTTTCGTGTGCAAAATACCAGATGCACTGGCAGGCTGTAATCACATCAAAAGTGCCGTCAGCAAAATCAATCTCTTCCGCTTGCCTTGCAAGAAAGTCAATCTTCATTCCGGCCTCAAGGGCAAGTCTTTTTGCCTGTTCAATCTGCTCTGGAGAAATATCAGTGCCCGTCCACCTGGCACCGTACTTGTACATGTTTCTTGGAAGCACGCCGGTTCCGGTTCCAATGTCCAGAACATTCTGTCCGTCTTTGCAGAGCCCAAGATTCAGAATGTAATCGTAAAATTCCTTCGGATAGATGTCGCGGTACTTTGCATAATCTTCGGAAGTCTTTCCCCAGTCAAAAGATTTGCCTTTGTCGATAAAATCAATGTTCACTTTTCATTCTCCTGCTTCAAATTATAAAATAAATAATAATAATAAACTTGGATTTTCACATAAGATGCGTGTTTTTACCGATGAAATGCAGTTTTTTTATCCGGTTTTACTTTATAATTATACAAGGAAATATGATTAAGATAGATGATTTACAGCTTATAGGCTCCGGTGCAACGGCAAATGTCTATTTATATGACAAGAACAAGATCATTAAATTATTCAACAATGATTATGACATTGACGCCGTCAATTATGAAGCTAAAATCGCACAAGAGATTAATGACTCATGCATCACTGCGCCGAAATTTTATCAGACAATTATAATCAACGGGCAAAATGGTATAGTCTATGAATTTGTTGAAGGTGAATTACTGTTTTCCCTGCTGTTAAAATCTTCCTTGCCGCAAGGCATAAAGCTGATAAAAAAACTAGCACAAACCCAAATCAGCATTAATCAAAAAAGAAATAACAATATTACAAGCCAAATTGACCGGTTTTCCTATCTGATTAATAAATCAACTGGCATAGAATCATACAAAGATGTCCTGATTGAGGGCTTAAAATCAATAAAACAGGATAATTGTATTTGTCATGGTGATTTACATGCGGGAAACATAATAGTAAACAGCTCAGGTTATGTAGCGATAGACTGGATGAACTGTTATGCAGGAAATAAAGAGGGCGATTTGATACGAAGTTATTTGATGCTAGTTTCGCCATATATTCCTTTTCCCGCCGGAAGAATCATAAGAATATTGTTCAGGATTTATAAAAATATACTTGGTCATGTTTATATGAAAGAGTATTTGAAACTTACCAAACTGAAGAAAAAAGAGCTTAGGAAATGGTATTCAAT
>CACYCX010000112.1 GCA_902772975.1 uncultured Spirochaetaceae bacterium | reverse complement strand
GTAAGACAGATAGTACATACCCAAATCAGTTCCCTCTTCACCATCCGGCATTTCCCTATAGAAGTCAACAAGCGACTTTTTATTTGTATCAGCGCTCGCTTTTGCCTCGATATTATCCTTTACTTCCTGGAACTCGTCAGACTTGTTGTAAAGCGTAATCTGGAGGCGTCCCTGCTTTCCGATTGATGTTGAACCGCCGCCAAGCTTCCATGAGAGGAATACCTGCTCGTGATTCTGCTCAAGTTCATGGACAATCTTTTTTCTTACATCAGGATCAAGAATAAGCATGTTAAGGTCATCGCGGTTAGGATACATTGCCTGCGCTTCCTTCTTGATGTTTGCGTTTTCGTTATTGAGTGCAAGCTCCATGACCATCGTAGAAATATAATCGGCTACGCGTGACTTATCCATGTATCGTGAAAGCACCTGACGCGTTGCACTTACAAGCTCGCTGAAATTTTCGTCTTTATTGAATTCTGTCAGAATATACCAGTTCAAAAGGCTCAGGCGATTGAGGAATTTTTCTGACATCAAAAGGAAAACATTTTTTTCTTCTGCCGAATATTCCGGATTCGACATTATGTTTTTCCAGATTGGCGTAAGGATAGTCTTACGGATTGAATCGATCAGCTGATTTTTTGGAGCAAGCGTAGAACGAAGGTGCTTGTCGCTGATATTCGTTTTTTCATCGATAAGGTTACCCGGATGAACGCGGTTATATTTTCTTACACAGTCAGCAGCAATATATGCCTGGAAAATTTCCCTGTCAAACTGCTTGTACATAACTGAATATACTACAAGCTTGGACAAATCCATGATTTCCTGGCGCTTTGAAACGAATTCTGACATTGAAATTTCAATTTTTGAAATATAATCAATCAGAATCATGTTCTGGATAGACTGGGGCGAGAATTTATTAAGTGAAATACCGTATTCTTCAATATTGTCAGCGAGTCGAATCCTAAGAAGTTTTTTCTTGTGACTGATAAAATTGGATGTACCGTCCTCCGTCAGAATAACTTTTAGCGGTAAATCAAGCATGAATTTTTTTCCGGGCGCCATCTAACAAAACCTCATCTTTGAGACTCATTCTTGCTTCATTGTACAACATTGATATTGAAATGTAAACTAATAAATTGTAACATGTATAGATGAAAAAAAGAATCTGTGCAATTATTTCTATTTTCTTTATTTTCTCCACATTTTTTTTTGGGGAAGCTTTTAATGCATCGAATAAGGAAAATTTAAGCGGCAAGGCACTGTCTGATCATGTCTATGCCCGGATATCTGCACAAAAGCCTGATGCAGCTAAGTCACTTCTGTATCCTCAAAGCGATGATTTTCCATACAACATCGAATTTTCATATCAAGCATCCGATACTGCCGAAGAAAAACTTCACACAATTATACTTGATTTTACACAAGAAGATATTTTTAAGCATATTTCCTTTCTGGAAAAGCTGATGAAGCTTCTTTCTTCCGAAAAACTCCCCTATGATGTCCACATCGTTATAACGGCCGGAGATGAGCATAAAGTTCCAGGCAACAAGGAAACTGAAGGCTCCGACATTTTCTGCGACGGTCTTGAAGGCTCCGATAATATTTCGGCTGTAACAGTTGGATTCAGGGAAAAGAAAAAGACGAAAATAATTCCAGGTGCATGCAGGAAGGTATCGCCTGAATATATTGCAAAGCCGCTTGCTTATTCGCTTATTCAGAATGACATTGACTTTCATTTTCAGGGAGGATTGTTCCTTACGCTTTATCAGTTCGGACTTTTCGGCTCCGACGGGCGTCTTGAAAATTTTCTGGAAAAAGATATTCCTGCAATTGCCCTTTCCTTCTGCTCGTACGCTGCAGGAGATTTTGAGACAGAAGAAAAATATCTTTGTGCAATAAATGCTTTTATCAATAAGCTTTCTCCGTCTGACGCACAGTGGAGCCGTCATTATGCACCGGTTAAATTTGGCGGAAAGATTTTCTGGGCAAACGAAAAAATGCTTTTAGGATTTCTTCTCCTGCTTACTTTCGTTAGCCTTTTTTTGATTTCAGATTTTTCGTTTATTTTACATCAGAGGATTTCGCGCGGCACCTTTTACAGAATAAACGCACTGCGGTCACTTTACCTTATCCCTGTAACTTTTATTCTTGAAATCCTCACGCTTTCGATGGCGCAGGGAATTACGTATTTTATTTTCGCGCGTTTTGTTTCTTCAGCTGAAATGCTTTTCGGAATAAAAATGGTGCTTGCGTTTTTATTCATCTCGTCGTTTTTTATAATAGAAATAAAATTTCATAAGGCAGTTCCGTACGTTTACGAATACATCCTTATAATAATGACGACGCTCAATATTTTTATTTTTTCCGCGTTTGAAATTTCGCTCTGCATTCTTTTTGCAGCCGAATACATAATACTTCAGGTTTCTCGAAGCGTAAAAAAATCAATTTCACTTTATATTTTCATGGTGCTTTACCTGATTCCGTTCATGCCGTTAATATTCATGATTCTCCTTTCACTTTCCGGTGATGAAATCAGGGCGCTTGTATTCTGCTCAGCAAAAGACAATATGATTTTTGCATGCGCACTTATTCCTTTCGTCCTCATGTGGCTCAGGATTCTTGCCAGGTTCAAATCGGATTCAAAATCAAGATTGAAAATTATTTCCTCATACGCAAAAGGAGCAATCTCCTGCATTACAGCAATCATCATTTTTGGTTTTGCATCAGAGATGTTTTTCCGGTTTATTGTTTACAAAACGGAAGGAAACCATGCAAAACCTGTTCCCGTAACTGCTTCAAAACAAAATATTTTTTCTTCAGTAAATGTTTATGATACGGCGTATTATTCTGGAATCATCAGGCACATAGAGCTTTCCGCTTCAAGACCGATGGAGCGCTGCGCCGTCTTTATCAAGGGAAAATCAAAAAACCCGGTTTACTACACAGGACTTGGAACTGAAACTCATCCTGATGGAACTGTAGAATTCCTTATTCCCGACAATCCGCCTGAAAGCTTTTCGATAACCTATTCTCCCGACAGAAATGCGCAGTGCGTGCTTTTTATTGAATTTTATTTTTATGATTCAGAAAAGAGCGTATTTAAAAAAGAACTTCATGAATTTGAAATTGAAGGCGAAATCATAGTAGAACGCGAACCGGAAAATTCAGAGAGAGCTCAAAATGGAATTTGACGGAAACAAATGTTTTTTCCATGTTGACCTTGACGCGTTCTTTGCTTCCGTCGAACAAAAGGAACATCCTGAATACAGGGGAAAGCCTGTCATTATCGGAGGACTTCCGGGAGAAAAACGAAGCGTAGTTTCAACTGCTTCATACGAGGCGCGAAAATATGGCGTACATTCTGCGATGCCTACCGCCCGTGCATATGAGCTTTGTCCGAACGGAATTTACCTCCATGGTGACATGAAAAAATACAGCTCATATTCAGAAAAGATAATGAATATATTTTCTGAGTTTACGCCGGATGTGACGCAGGTTTCGATTGACGAAGCGTTTCTGGATATGACGGGCACGGGGCGGCTTTTTGGTGAAGCGGAACAGACCGCACAAAAAATAAAGGATAGAGTAAGGGAATATACAGGGCTTACTGTTTCAGTCGGAATTTCAAGCTCTGCCTACATAGCAAAAATCTGTTCGGGGTTAAAAAAACCGGACGGCCTTTTTATCGTTCATCCAGGTGACGAAGAAAATTTCATGCAGAGCCTTCCTCTCGAAAAAGTCTGGGGAATCGGAACCAAAACATTAAGCCGCCTCAAAAGCGCCGGCTTTAATTCAACCCGTGACATCAAAAATCATTCCATTGATTTACTCAAAAAAGTTTTCGGTAATGCAACGGCGCAGTTTCTTTATAATGTAGTCCGCGGAATCGAACCGGAAGGCTTTCTCTCCAAACCTAAATCGCACAGCATCGGAATCGAAACGACTTACGAATACGACATCACGGACCGGGACACGATCGAAGAAGCGCTGCTTGAATTGTCGGAAGGACTTATGTTCAGGCTTTTGCGTCATCACAGTACAGGCCGCACAATAGCAATCAAAATACGCTACGAAGATTTTTCAATGGTTCACGCTCAGGAAACGCGCGGACAAAAAATTTCTTCGACAGACGATTTATATGACTGGGCGCTTTCCTTATTCAGAAAAAAATATGATTACGGAAGAGGCATAAGGCTTCTGGGGCTTACGGTTTACAATACCGAAAAGGATGATGCGGAAAGCCAGATTGAGCTTTTTGATGACGGAAGCGAGAAGAAAAAAAACATTGAAAAATCAATCCTTGCACTTGAAGCAAAACATCCGGGAATAAAAATACAGAAGGCGCGGCTTTTAAAAGGCTCTCCTAATAAAATAAAGAATCCTTTTTTAATTGTGCCATTATTTTTACTGCTCGGACTTTTTGCACCGCAGAAAAGCTTTTGCGACACGACAAAAAAAGTATCATCAGACGGAGCCGGTACAGTCGTACCATCTGACAAATCAAACATCCCTCCTGAAACAATTAACGGCGGTTCTCTTCTGTTCAGCAAATCGATTTATGATCAGGACATAGAATTTTTTGCACAGGGATTCTGGGACAGCAAAATCAGGCAGACGACAACCGCCACATACGGCTTTGGAAATCCATTTGCAATCTCGTTTGCGCCGCCTGTATTTACGCAGAATGTTGACCTGTCGCTCTGGTTCTTCCTGAATCATCACTGGTATTTCGAAGCCGCCTTTGCAGACGAGTTCAACAAAAACACAATTACAGCCGGTTACAAAGGCGGTAATTATGTTAAGGATGTAAGGATTTCAAACAGAAAAATTGTTTTCCCTGATACTTATTCGGTCGATAAAGTTAACCGCGGTATCGGCGGCGGCGAAAATCAGGCACCAGGAATTTCAGGCAATTTTGAAGATCCGGCAGGAAACTGGAAACTTGATGCGGCATTCAGGTATGATATGCTCAAAGCCCGCGACAAAACTTATTACGGTCGCAATTCAGTAACAGACAGCAATATCTTAAAATCTGATTTTATGACCGGAAAGATTTTTGCCTTTCCGTCATCGGAAGTCGCAGCTGGAATCACGGCAGTATATGTGGAAAACTATTCCGGAACTTACGAAGATTCTTCGGGACGAAAATACAGGAAGCTTTCGACTTCCGATTATCTTGCAGTTCCGGCACGAAAAATACTTTTACTTTCAAGCGATGCCGGCGCGGGTATTACTTCCAAAAACCAGCCGGCTGTCTTAATCGAACTTAATTCAAGTGCTCAAAAATCACTCAGGCAGGAGCTCGGATATTACGGAACAAGCGCTTCGCCAGGTCCCGGTTTTTTAGGCGACATACAGAAGGTTTTCGGCTGCGACGTATCTTTATTTTCTTACGGCGGAAAGTCAGGCAGACGGAGCATTCCTGATTCTTCAGGTACAAGCATCGACGGATTTTTTACGGAAATAAATTCAAGTCAGGCTTTAATCATCCAGCATTCCGCAGGCTTTTCGCCTTTTTCAGTCTCAAATAAATATGATTTAGGAAGCGCTGCAGTCGATGATTTATCTGTAGCGCACAATCAGGCCGAAACAAGAATTTCAAAATACAGTGCCGTTGTTTCACTGGATTCATTTTCCTTTGAAAGCGTCAATTTTTTCAGCCAGCAGCATTCGTACGCAGATGTCTTTATCACCGACCTTTCTTCTTCTGATTATTCAGATCCAAAGGTGCGCTACCCTTTCTGTCAGGATTCACCCGGAACATATTTAGGCTTTCCTTCATCAGACGACCTTGTAATCCGCGCAAGAAAATTTACTCCCGTAAACAGATTTGATATTGGGTGCGATGCAATTTCGGGAACGGTGCATGTCTATAAAAACGGCGTGATTGACGGCGGAGCAAAATTCAATCCCGAGTCCGGTGAAGTTACGCTTTCATCACAAGTAACTGACACAGATAAAATATACATAACATGGTACGAGGAAGCCGCTGGAAACACGACAGGTTCCGTTACTGGCGCGCTCGGATTTAAATATAACTTTACCGATAACCTTTCAGGAGACATTTCGCTTGCAGGAAGATTACCTGCCTCACCTGAATTAAAATATGCCGACGCTGAAACAAAAGCTCCGGCTTACGGCACTTTAGCAACAATGATTTCGTACCAAGACGAAAACTGGAAGGCATACAACGCCGTATCCGGCACAATCGAGCACGACAACATAACTGGCTTTTACCGCGTCCTTGGAATGGATGATGCGGCAAGCTCAACAACCTATCTTTCAGAAAACGCCGGAGTATCACTTCCAGATAAATTTGCGCCGCGCCTTAATCCGCGCTCATCTTCTCAAAGCGCCATTGATTTATCGGAGGACTATAACAAATCAAAAAAAGCTGAATCCGGTTCAAAAGACAAAGATATTTCAGGCTACAAGATTCCAGTTTCATGGAGCTTTACAAATTCAAGCGGCGCACAGAACGAATGGGCTTCCAATTCAATAAAGCTTTCCGCATCCTCATTAAGTTCGGCATCAACATTCAGCATTGCACTTAAGCCTGAAATTACAGTTACCGGAAATGCACCGGAAGTATACCTTCAGCTTGGAACAGAAGCATCAAGCTCCTTCAAAAATGAAAACAAAGGCTCGATTCCTACATGGAAAATTTCCGTACAGAATTCCTCGGAAGCGCTCCCTAAAGATGTAAGCCGCGCCCTCAACATGTCAAGCTCATCATGGCAGACAGTTACAGTAATCCTTTCAGATACGGACAGGGCTTTTTCTACATACCATCATGATGCAAGAATTGTAATCGTAAATTCTGACGGCACTTATTCTTACGGTACGATTTATGCAGGTCCCTACGAAGCCTGCTCAAAAGGAATTTATACGATTCAGGACAAGACCTTTACAATTCAGAATACACAGACTCGTGTTTCAAATTCAAAGACAAACCAATTCAACAGCTCAAAAAATTATGCTGAGGAAATTTACTGGAAGACTTCTGAAACTACTGTTCCGTCCGACACTGCAATTTCAATGTACAAATATTTTGAACGAACTGACCTTGCTCCATACGGCGAAGTAAACATGTATTTTAAATATTCAGTTTCTGATGCTTACACTCCTTCATCAGGCTCTCCGGTCCAGCTTTCAGATAACGGAATGACATTTCTGCTTGATACAGATTCTTCAACGCCTGCAGAAGAAGGAAAAATTGCAGTAAAGGCAACGATTGATTCTGACATACTTAAAAACTATATGGACTCAAGCTGGCACTGCCTTACGATTGACATGAGGCAGAAAAAGATAAAGATTGACGGCGCTAAAATTCCATCATCAAACTGCTC
>CACYCX010000111.1 GCA_902772975.1 uncultured Spirochaetaceae bacterium | reverse complement strand
TCAAGAACACCGGCCTTAGAACCACCCATACCTACAGCGAGAGCCTTAGCATAAGCCCAGCCCTTTCCTTCAGGGTCATTTACCGGGTGAACGGCGATAAGATCCGGTACACCAAAACCGCGCTGGAACTCGTGCCATACTTCTGTTCCCGGTCCCTTTGGAGCGCACATTACGACAGTGATATCAGGGCGAATCTGCATTCCCTCTTCAATCATATTAAATCCGTGTGAATACCAGAGGGCAGAACCCTTCTTCATTTTTGACATAACTTCTGTGATTACAGGAGTGTGCTGTTTATCAGGAGTGAGGTTTCCTACAAGGTCAGCAGTCGGAATCATCTCATCGTATGTTCCAACCTTGAATCCGTTCTCTGTTGCGTTCTTCCATGACTGCCTCTTTTCTGAAATTGCAGATGCGCGGAGTGCGTAGCTTACATCGAGACCTGAATCGCGAAGACACAAGCCCTGGTTCAAGCCCTGTGCACCACAACCTACGATGACGATTTTCTTTCCCTTAAGGGCGTTTACTCCGTCAGCAAATTCTTCTTTTGCCATAGAGCGGCAGTGTCCGAGCTGAAGGCGAGCTTCACGCCAAGGAATTGAATTGAAATAATTGTTTCCCATTTTTGTACCTCTTAAATAAAGTTAAAAAAGTTCAGTGTCAGTATATATGATGTGGTGTATTGCGTAAAGTGAAATATATAAAAAAGAATATTGCAAATATTGCAACAAAATCACAATTAAATCGCATATTGCAAACAGCCTTAAAAAACTGTATCATTTTTTCTATATATGAAACGAATTGTACCGGCATTTTTTGTATTGGTTGCTGCCACGCTCATAGTTGTTTTCTTAACACGCCGCACCGGCGAATCTGCTGCCTCTGAATCAACGGCTGCTGTTGTTTCGGAATCTTCTTCTGAATCCGTACTCAGGGCAGAAACTGACAGCGGCGCATCTGTAGAAAGTGCAGCTCCTGTTTCATTCATGCCGCTTCGAAACGGCGAGACTCTTTTGAACTCAATGGGAATCGATCTTGATGATGACCGTTTTGATGATGAAATTCTTGTCGTACGAAAATCAAACAAACCGAACCTCTATCTTGTAATCGGACTTTATAATCAGGCAACTTCACTTTATGACCGCATGGCCGAAATCGAAACGCCTGTAACTCAGTTAAAATCCTTCTCTTATAATGGAATCGATGTTACCGGTGATCACAGAACTGCGCTTGTTTATCAGGGAATGACTGATTCAGGTGAATCTGTAATGCAGATTTATTTTTGCCGTCGTCCAGGCGGAAATTTTGTCCTTACAAAAATCGGTGATTTCCGTTCTGACGGTACTATTTTCATCCAGCAGTCAAACCGTACTGATACTTACGAGCTTTCTCAGTCATCGGACTCAAGCTTCCCTGTTTGGGTTTACAGCTCTGATACACGCGAAGGAGCCGGAAACTTGAGCCAGGTTCAGACGGAATATGACTGGGATCCGGGTGCCGGCCGGTATGTTCAGACGCGTCAGATTTATGTAACCGGAAAAAATCTTGCGGCAAAAGAGCTTGCAAGAATTCAGGATGGAACGGTAAAGACTTTTGCAGGCTACCTTAACGGACTCTGGTACAAGACGGAAAATTCGCCGAATGAAGTGCGCTATATTTTCTTTGACTACGAAAATTCAGAAGTGAACTTTCTTGTAAACGATTCGCAGGAAGTATACAACTGGCTTGACAGCACCCTTTACAGGAACGGCATTTACCTTTCGACCGTAAACAGCTCCATCGACAATCTTCGCCGTCGCTTCGACATAAGCCTTACTGATATCGACGAAATGCGCGTCCATGTCTACGATGACGTACGCATGAGAATCGGAAGCGATACGCTTTGGGACGGTCAGTACCGCAAGATGAATGTCAAAAAGGATTTTAATGCAGAAGAAGACACGGACGCGCTTTCCAAGGATTTTACCTCGCGCTTAGAGGAGTCTGAAGCCTGGTATGTTACCGACGGCTCAAGCTTTGTATTCCGCGACGGATTTTATTCTGTAAACAGCGATACCAATAACGAAAACGGAGTTTATTTTATCACTCAGATCGGAAACTGCTGCGTAATCCAGTTTAATCCGCAGTCTGCCTTACGCTATCTTTTGGATTCATATATAATAAAATATAGTCAGAAGGAAGTGCCGGCGGGCAACAGAAATAAAAAGCTGCAGTATGTTGACGACCGCGATGTGATTATACTTCAGCCGGCAGCCATTATGTCATCAAGCTGCTACGAAATAACAGGCCGCGTCATAACCCTTACCGCAACGGAATAAAGAAAACTGCATTACCAGACAGTTCATTATTCTCCCAAAAAAAACAGTGAGTTGGCTCACATAAAATCCCAAAGTGAACTAACTTCCGCACAAAGCCGAATGGACTTAAAATAAAGTCAGAATCAATGTGTCGGCGGACGATAAACGCGGGGGAAAATATTTATGGCAAATGAAAAGTGCGCATGGTGGTGGAGCTGCCGGGATAGAAATTATTATTGAAGGCAGTATCTTTTCTGGTACTGCCGGGTTTTCGCGGTTCGGGAGATGACACAAGGAGAGGGAATCTCCCATTTTTTTACTTCCCAAGCAAGCAGTATGGCGTAAACTTGTTGGAAGCAAAAACACTCCATGCTTGACATAAAATCTAGTAATTAATACTATTATCTACTATGACCGCGAACGAATTACGCTCTAAATATATTGAGTTCTTTAAATCAAAAAATCATGCGGAGATTTCCGGACAGTCGCTTATTCCCGAAAATGACCCTTCAGTTTTGTTTACAATGGCCGGAATGCATCCGCTTGTTCCTTATCTTTTGGGTGAAAAGCACCCTTCTGGAACACGCCTTACAGATTATCAGAAATGCATCCGCACTGGTGATATCGAAGAAGTTGGAGACCCAAGCCACCTTACCTGCTTTGAAATGCTTGGTAACTGGTCGCTTGGCGATTATTTCAAGAAAGAATCAATTGCATTTTCATACGAATTCCTGACAAGCAAAGACTGGCTTGCACTTGATCCAAAAAAGCTTTCTGTAACAGTTTTTGCCGGAGACGAAAATGCTCCTCGCGATGAAGAAGCGGCCGGCTACTGGAAAGATAACGGAATGCCGGAAGACAAAATCGCATATCTTCCTGCAAGCGACAACTGGTGGGCAGCAGGTCCTACAGGTCCGTGCGGTCCTGATACAGAAATTTTCTATTGGGTAGGCGAAGGCCTTCCGCCTGTTGGTTCGAATAAGGGGACTGACAGCGCAAACTGGCTTGAAATCTGGAACAATGTATTCATGCAGTATAACCGCATTGATGAAAAGACGCTTGTTCCGCTCGAAAAGCAGAATGTTGATACGGGAATGGGTCTGGAACGCACAAACTGCATCCTTCAGGGAAAGACAAGCGTTTATTTAACTGAAGTTTTCCAGCCGATTATCCATACAATCGAAGGGCTTTCTTCATATAAGTACGGCTCAGATGACGAAAAGGACAAGAGTGTCCGCATTATTGCAGACCACAGCCGCGCGGCAGTATTCATTCTCGGTGACCAGAGGGGCGTAACACCATCAAATCTGGGTGCTGGTTATGTTCTCCGCCGCCTTATCCGCCGTGCAGTGCGCCATGGAAGAAAGCTCGGAATCGAAAACGCATTCCTTGCAAAGGTTGCTGATACAGTTATCCAGAACTTTAAGTGCGCTTATCCTGAACTCGAGTCTAACCGCGATAAGATTGCGGCGGAGCTTACTAAAGAAGAAGAGCGCTTTGGAGATACACTCAGAAAAGGCGAGGCTGAATTCCAGAAGCTTCTTCCTAATCTGATGAAGAATCCTAAAAAAGAAATTTCAGGAAAGGTTGCTTTCCGTCTTTATGATACATTCGGTTTCCCTGTTGAACTTACACAGGAGCTTGGTGCTGAGCACGGCTTTACTGTTGACCTTGAGGGCTTTAAGGAAGCTGAGAAAAAGCATCAGGAAGCATCAAAGACTCTTGATAAGGGCGCCGCAAAGGGCGGTCTTGCAGAGCATTCTGATACTACGACAAAATACCACACTGCAACTCACCTTTTGCAGCAGGCCCTCGTCAATGTTCTTGGCGACAAGGTTGCACAGAAAGGAAGTAATATTAACGACGAGCGCATGAGATTTGACTTTACATTCGACCGCCCGATGACTCCGGAAGAGATTAAGAAGGTAGAAGATATTGTAAACGAAAAGATTAAGGAAGACCTTCCTGTTACTATGGAAGTCATGTCGCTTGAAGATGCCCAGAAATCCGGGGCACGTGCTCTGTTTACAAACAAGTACGGCGAAAGCGTTAAGGTTTATACAATCGGCCGCGATGTTAAGTCGGACTGGTTCAGTAAGGAAGTTTGCGGCGGACCTCATGTTCAGCATACGGCTCAGATTGGTGATTTTAAGATTCAGAAGGAACAGAGTTCATCAGCTGGCGTACGAAGAATTCGTGCCGTAATCAGCGGCGGTCTTCCGTTGGAGAACAGTTAGGCTTTCAGTAACTTCTTTAAATTGAAATTGTTTAATTTATATCTTAAAGGAAAAGGTTGTTTTTTATGAAAAAAATTGCATTCGGAATTTTGCTTTTTGCTGCTCTTTCAGGAGCTTTTGCACAGTCGGCACTTCAGCCGCTTGCAGTTGTAAAACTTAACGGGTCGTCAAATATTCTTTTAAAAGATGTAAAGGATAAGGTTGAAAATTATCAGCGCCAGTCAAACCGTGTTTTGACTCCGGAAGAAAGGCTTGATATTTTTAATGCACTTATCGATCAGAAGCTTGTCCTTCAGGCCGCAAAAAAAGCAGGCATTACAATTGAAGGAAGCATGGTTGACCAGTATTTTCTTGCAGATATGTCTCAGCGCTATGGACGCCAGTTTGTTTCAGAAAAAGAGCTTTCTGATTATATCAGACAGACTGAAAAAATTACGCTTGAAGAAGTTCTTAAAACTCAGCTTGGAATGACTCTTGCCGAATACAAGAAAGGACTTGAGGAACAGCTTATTTCTCAGCGCTATGTTTACAGCCAGAAGGGTAGTGAACTTCAGAATGTTGCTGCAACAGATAAAGAAATCCGCGATTTCTATGAATTGAACAAGCCGTCATTCAGCCTGCCTGAGATGCTCCGTTTGTTCCTCGTTTCAGTTCCTTATGGAAGCGACAGAAAGGCAGCAGAGACAAAGATTAATTCACTTATGGCAGATTTCAGAAGCGGAAAGCTTACTGTAGAGCAGATGAGGGTTCAGTCAAAGGATGCTAATGCCGGTTATCAGGCAGGCGATCTTCTCATCAGCAAACTTGCAGCACATGCGGCACGCCTTGGAATTTCAAACGACAGACTTATAAAGATTTTTGAAGAACCGGTTAATGTTGCTTCAGAGCGCAAGGATACAGACCGCGACTATCAGTTCTATGTTATTCTTGAAAAGTATCCGGCAAATCCAGAGCTTAAAATCAGCGATTCAGTTCAGCCGGGAAGTACAACAACTGTTTATGATTACATCAGGGCTAACCTTACTAATCAGAAGCAGAGCATGTTCATTATGCAGGCAGTTCAGGACATTACTACAAGCTTGAACACAAAGGAAAACGTAGAGCGCAAAAAGACAGATGAAGAGCTCAAAAAGCTTTTTGCATGGTAAGGTGAGCCAGTGTCCCGCAGAAAAAGCAGAATTATAGCGTTTCAGGCATTGTATTCTTGGGATGTCGGTGGTGTAACACAGGAAGACATCCTTAAGTGCGAGTGGGTGGAAGAAAAGGATTCGGGGGATCCCGAGGAATTGTCTTTTGCCCGACTTTTGATTGCCGGAACTTTTGAGAATATTAAAAAAATAGATGAGGTAATTACGGCTCATCTTTCTCCAAAATGGGATTTTGACAGATTGAATAAAATTTCACTTGCAATCCTCAGAATGAGTGTTTATTCAATTTTGTTCCAGCCCGAAACACATCCTTCAATTGTAATCGATGAGGCAGTTGATATTTCCAAAGAATACGGTTCTGATGATTCGTACAAATTCATAAACGGACTTCTTGATTCTGTAG
>CACYCX010000110.1 GCA_902772975.1 uncultured Spirochaetaceae bacterium | reverse complement strand
CGGTATTATGCCTACTGATTTAATCAAGCAGTATCAATTCTTTGTAGAATTCCGCATAATCTTTACGTTTGTTCTTGGTAAATTCGATCGCTGTCCTGGGATGCTGGTTGAGCAGACCGGTCATCAGGTACTGCAGATCGTAGCCCCAAACAACACCTTCCTCCTTCAGCTTGTTCATGTGGTATTCGACAAATTTGAAGGCTTCAAACTCCTTGTACTTGGGATTCTTCAAGAACCCGAGCAGCAGCTCCATCGCGCAGTTTCCGGCGCCGCGTCCCATTGAGAGGTAAGTTGCGTCCAGATAATCTACGCCGTCGCCGACGCATTCGATTGTGTTTGCAAAAGCAAGCTTCTGATTGTCGTGTGCGTGAATACCGATTTTCTTGTCGTACTTAGCGGCGACTTCACCAAAGATGTTGCATACACGGGCCATCTGCTCTGGATAAATCGAGCCGTAGCTGTCTACGATATAGATTACATCCACAGAAGATTTTCCTATGATGTCAAGCGCGGCGCGGATATCGTTTTCCTGTCCTGTTGACAGAGCCATAATATTGCAGCTTGTCTCGTATCCTTTTTTGTGGGCGTCTTCAATCATTTCAACTGCAGCCGGAATCTGGTGAAGGTAAGCTGCAACCCGGATCAAATCAACCGGGCTGTTTGCCTTATCCTGAATGTCCTGCTTGTAATTGCAGCGTCCTACGTCAGCCATGATTGCGATTTTTAAATCTGTGTCGTTTTCACCAACAATACTGCGGATATAATCGTCATCGCTAAATTTGCTCGGTCCGAATTTGTTTACATCAAACATTTCCTTATCGGCGCGATAGCCGAATTCCATGTAATCAACTCCGGCTTTTACATTTGCTTCATACAATGCCTTTGTAAAGCCCTCTGGAAAATAAAAGTCGTTTACAAGTCCGCCGTCTCTTAATGTTGCGTCAACTACCTTGATGCTCGGGCGAAAGTCCATAAGTTTTGCAATGTCTTTCAATTTATGCTCCCGTAAAAACTCCGCGTCAGCGGTTGCACAGAAGGTGCAATATCGCAGTTTTGCCAATGGCAAAATCTGCAGTGATAAAAATTGCAGGGACGTAATTTTTATCGCACATCCCGTAAAAACTCCGCGTTTGCGGTTTTACCCTTTAATTATAGTAAATTTTCTTTAGCGTGAATATAGGTTTTAAAAAAATAGATTAAGAATTTTCAATCAGTCCGCCTGATTACTCCGATGATCCGCTGCTCCAGTTATACTGCGATAATTTTCGTTCTAAAATCTTTCCGCCTGATGAAAAAATATGTTGAAAGGACAATCGTGCCCGTTATGAGCCATGAAGCTGGGTAGACTGCCAGCAGTACGCTGAAGGAATCAATGGGAGAAATAAGCGGTCTGTAATGCCTGAACACAGTCGCAATCCAAAAAAGCCTGAATACGCATATCCCGAAAATTGTCTGGAGCGCCGGAAGCAGTGAGTGCCCCATCGCGCGTAAAGTGGCCGCGGCTAGCTCGTACGAAATTACGAGGCAGTCGAAAAGCTCGCAAACCAGAATGCGCCTCATGCCGAATTCAATTGCAACCGGATCTGTCGTGTAAATGCCGATGCAGAATTTCCTGAATATGATGAAAAAGGAAATCATTCCCATTGAAAGCAGAACGCTCAAAGCCGCGCAGATGTTGAAAATCTTTTTGCAGCGTTCAAATTTTCCGGCTCCATAGTTCTGGCTTGTAAAGCTGATTGAAGCCTGGTTGAATGCGTTTACGATAAAGTAGCTGTAGAACTCATAATTAAGCGCTGCCGCAGAGCCCGCCATTACGCTTGTCCCAAAGCTGTTGATTGCGCTCTGAATCACGATATTTGAAAAATTGAAGACCATTGCCTGAAGACCGGCCGGAACTCCAATCTTAATCATTCTGATAAGGTAAGTCCTGTTGATAGAAAGCTTCCTGAACGAAAGGCGTACAGCCCGCTCTTCCGTCATCAAAAACGAAACAATCATAACCGCAGAAACTGCATTTGCAATTACCGTAGCAATCGCAACACCGGCAACATCAAGATGAAAAATAATTACGAGTATTAAATTTAAAATAACATTTATTACGCCTGAAATTATCAGGCAGTAGAGCGGGCGTTTAGTATCACCTTTGCTTCTCAAAATCGCGGAGCCGAAATTGTAAAGCATTACGAACGGCATTCCTGAAAAGTAAATCCTCAGGTACACAACCGCAAGCTCAATAATTTCTTCCGGCGCTCCCATCATCGTAAGGATTGGACGCGCAAGGACAAAGCCCACGCCTATTAAAAAAATGCCTGAGATTATCGCTACCGAAATTGCCGTATGAACTGCATCGCGCGTATCCTTGATTTTTTTCTGTCCGAGAAGGTTTCCGATTATAACATTCGCGCCTATTGAAAGCCCGATAAATAAATTTATCATCAGGTTTATTACAGGTGCGTTGCTTCCTACCGCGGCGACGGCTCCGCTTCCGGCAAAGCGTCCTACAACTGCTAAGTCCGCCGAATTAAAAAGCTGCTGCAGTATTGCGGACGCGGCTATAGGAAGTGCGAATAATAAAATCTTATCCCACAGAGAACCGTTAAGCATGTCTACATTTTTTGAACTGACGGTCATAAATCCTTACAAAAACAAAAAGATTAGAAATTGGTTTGAAAAGTAAAAGGGAAGCCGACAGGCTTCCCTTTTGTCTTTATCATAGTGGGTTAGACTGCGCTTAAAGCGTCAGGCTAAGCCTTGTTAAGTCTAGCTTCGAGATCATCGAGAATTCCAGTCAATTCCTTTGGTAAGTGCTTACCGAACTTAGGATAGTGGTTCTCGCGGATATCTTTAACTTCTTTCTTCCATCCGTCAACATCAACCTTGAGGATTTCTGGAAGAGTCTTCTTGTAGCAGTCAGCGAGACCGTCTGTGTTAAGTGCACCGTCTTTCGGCATAAGTCCGATTGGTGTATCAACAGCATTGTCTACGCCGTTGCAGCGGTCGAAAATCCATGCGAGAACGCGGCTGTTGTCACCGTATCCCGGCCACATGAATCCGCCCGGAAGATCTGCGTTGTTCTCGTCCTTGCGGAACCAGTTAACATAGAAAATCTTAGGAAGCTTGTCTTTGTCGCTTGCTGCGTTACCAACATCAATCCAGTGCTGGAAGTAGTCGCCCATGTTGTATCCGCAGAACGGAATGATAGCAAACGGGTCGCGGCGGATTTTTCCAACTTCTGCTGCGTTGATTGTGGAAGCTGCTGTAATCTCTGAACCAACGATTGATCCAAGGAATACACCGTGGTTCCAGTTGCGGCTCTGGTGTACGAGAGGTACAGTTGAAGGGCGGCGACCACCAAAGAGGATTGCAGAAATAGGTACACCTTCTGGAGATTCCCAGTCAGATGCG
>CACYCX010000109.1 GCA_902772975.1 uncultured Spirochaetaceae bacterium | reverse complement strand
TACAAAAAAAACAAGGAAAAAGAAAAGGTACAAAACCAGAAAATAAAGCAAAAGCTCACTGACGATATAACGGATAAGCCTGTGCTCCATATTGCTTCTTCTTAAAAAAAGAATATGTATGAGAGTCCTCTTGATTTTTTTGGCGGCAATCCCGTAATAAAAAACTACAAGCTCTAAAGCTCTTGCAATGATTTTTTCGAGTTTGTCCTGAAGCAGCTTTATGGTCTGATTCATTTTACTCCTGTTGAACCAAAGCCCCCGGCCCCGCGCTCACTGGAGGCAAGCTCGGACACGCACTTGAATTTTCCGATAGTAACGGGTGCCACGATTATCTGGGCAATGCGCTCCTTATCGTTTACGACAAAGTCCTCGTCACCTAAATTAATAAGGATGACCTTTACTTCGCCGCGGTAATCACTGTCAATCGTGCCGGGGGTATTCAATACCGTAACGCCGTTCTTAGCAGCAAGTCCGCTCCTCGGCCTCACCTGTATCTCATATCCTTCCGGGATTTCAAAATAAAGGCCTGTCGGAATCATTGCGCGGCAACCCTTTTTAATTACAACAGGCTCTGATAAATGTGCCTGAATATCAGCCCCGGCCGCTCCGCTTGTCTTATAGCACGGGATCTCAACGCCTGGTTCTGCCTTAACTTTTATTTCAATCTCGTTCATTCAATTCTCCGTAAATTATTTTTTTTATCTGTTCCTTTCTGCTTTCGGTAAGCTTAGGACCAAAAACAACAAAGGCAAATTTTTCAAAATCAAAAAGTTTTTTTGCAACGCACATAACATCTTCAAACGTAACGCGTCTTATGCATTCTATTACGCCGGAAGTATTTTTCTGCTCAAAGCCGAAAATATAATTTCTGTAAAGCCGCTTCATCCTGAACTCAGCATCGTCGCTTGCAATAAGCTCTTCGCCGGCCAGATGCTCGCGCGCAAGCTCTATTTCCTGATTGGACGGCGGATTTTCAAGAAGCAGTTTTATTTCGTCAGCTATGTCCGATACTATTTTAGCGCTGCTTGCCTTTGCAGACGAAGCGTACGCGCACCAGCAGCCTGCATTCTCGTAAAGATTAAAGAAGCTGTAAACATTGTAGCAGTAACCGCCCTTTTCGCGAAGCCTCTGAAACAAGCGGCTGCTCATAGTATCCCCTGTCAGGGCATTCAGGACAAGCAGCGCGTAATAATCTTTTTCAGAATCAATTCTGTATTTCGGAAAAAGCAGAAAAAACTGCTCCTGCTGGAACGGCGCCATAATAAAAGAGATTCCGCCTTTCCATTCGGGCGTTTTTTTTGGAAAATGATTTTTCCTGATTTTTTTATGCTGCCCCAACTGCGCGCTAAGCGACTGTATCTGATTCTGGTCAAAGCCGCCCGTCACACAGATACAAAGCTCGCCTTTTTTAAAATATTTATTGTACCAGCCGACAAGCTCTTTTCGGGTAATGCCTTCCACATCAGTAACGGAGCCGCTTATCGTGCGGCTTAAAGGATTAGAAGGCCATATGCTTTCGCTGACGGCATCAAGGGCGGCTTCTTCCGCATCATCGCAAGACGTAATGATTTCGCTTTGGATTACGCGCCTTTCCCTTTCAAGCTCAGCTTCAGGAAAAACAGACGCTTCGGTCATATCAGCCATTATTTCAAAAGCAGAAAGGACATGGCGCGATGGCACGACGCAATACACGCAAACATCTTCCCTTTCAGTAAAGGCGTTTATATAGCCGCCGATTCTGTCAAAGGAAGATGCTATCTCATAAAACGAGCGAGATTTTGTTCCCTTAAAAAGCATATGCTCTACAAAATGAGTCACGCCATGCATTCCGTCCGGTTCAAGCCGAGAGCCGGCAAAAAACCAAAAACCGATTGCGCAGGTTTTGCCTGACACAACCGGTTCTGTAATGAGCATGACATTATTCCGCAGAACTTGCGAAATTATTGCCATTATATTTTTCTTTTACTTGTTTTTTTCAAGCTCTTCAACTGCATCGATATAAGAAAGCTGCAGGCGTCCTCTCTGGTCAACCTCAAGAAGCTTAACCGGGATTTCCTGTCCTTCCTTAAGAACATCAGTTACCTTTTCTACGCGGGCTCTTGAAAGCTTAGAGATATGGCAGAGACCTTCTTTTCCAGGAAGAATTTCTACAAATGCGCCAAAGTCCTTAATGCTCTTTACGACGCCATTGTAAATCGTGCCTGGCTCCGGATCTTCTGTAATTCCCTTAACTGCCTTCTTTGCTTCTTCAGCTGCAGTACCAGTCTTACCGTAGATTGTAACAGTTCCGTCGTCATCAGTGTTGATTGTAACTCCGTACTGAGCGCAGAGTGCCTTAACATTCTTTCCGCCCGGTCCGATGAGGGCGCCGATTCTGTCAACAGGAATCTTCATTGAAAGAATCTTTGGTGCGAACTGGCTGATTGGAGCCGGTTTGTCAATGCACTTTTCCATGATTGAAAGGATGTGGAGTCTGCCCTGACGAGCCTGTTCAAGTGCCTTCTTCATGATTTCAGTTGTAACACCGGCAATCTTGATATCCATCTGGAAACCAGTAATACCGTCTTTTGTTCCTGCAACCTTAAAGTCCATGTCGCCAAGGTGATCTTCTTCACCAAGGATATCTGAAAGAATCTTGTAACGGCCATAAGGATTGTCGCCTTCAGCCTCTGTGATAAGACCCATTGCGATACCGGCTACCATTTTCTTCATCGGAACGCCGGCAGCGAGCATTGAAAGACAGCCGCCGCAAGTTGAAGCCTGTGAAGATGAACCGTTAGATTCCATAATCTCAGAAACTACGCGTACTGTATACGGGAACTCATCGCGGTTTGGAACCATCGGAGCAAGTGAACGGCGTGCAAGATTTCCGTGACCGATTTCGCGGCGGCCGGTAGTAAGCTTACCTGTTTCGCCAACTGAATACGGCGGGAAGTTGTAATGGAGGATAAAGTGCTCGCTTCTGTCTCCATCGATATCATCATAAACCTGCTCGTCCATTGTCGTACCAAGAGTACATACAGCAAGCGACTGAGTTTCGCCGCGTGTAAACAAAGCTGAACCGTGCGGACGAGGAAGAACATTTATCTCGCATGTAATCGGGCGGATTTCGTCAGTCTTACGACCGTCAATACGAACGCCGTCATCAAGAATAGACTTGCGCAGAAGCTTGTACTGAATGTCGTCCATAAGGGCATCAAAAAGCTTTTTCTGAACATCATCGCTGAGCTGCTCTGCATATTTTTCAGCAAGCTGCTTCTGTACTTTTGCAATTGCAATTCCGCGGCTGATCTTGCTGTCCTGGAAGCATGCTTCCTTAAGAAGCGGTGTTGCATCAGCTTCGATTGCTTCCTTGTTTGCAAGAGTAACATCAAGCGGGTTAAGCGGAAGCTTTTCCTTTCCGCACTTCTTTGCAAGTTCTTCCTGCAAGAGACACATATCAGTAATAAAGCCCTGTGCCTTTGCAAGAGCGCCGAGCATAACCTCTTCGCTTACTTCGTTTGCGCCGCCTTCTACCATAGTAAAGCCGTCTTTTGTTCCGGCAACTACGATTTCAAGTTCGCTTTCTTCAATCTGCTTGAATGTCGGGTTAATGATGTACTCGCCGTTAAGGTAACCTACGCGGCAGGCAGCAACTGGTCCGTGGAACGGAATATCAGAAATTGTTGTAGCTGCAGAAGCTGCAATTACAGCAAGAATATCCTGTGTGTGAACTCCATCAGCAGAAACGCATGTAGGAACAATCTGAAGCTCATGTCCGAATGAAGGCTCGAACAACGGGCGCATCGGACGGTCGATAAGGCGTGAAACAAGAATCTCCTTATCCTTCGGGCGTCCTTCTCTCTTTACAAAGCCACCCGGAATCTTTCCGGCAGCATAAAATTTTTCGTTGTACTCAACAGTAACAGGAACAAAATCCTGTCCTTCTGTAACGCTGCTTGAAGCACAAATAGTTGCGATAACAGCAGCACCGCCCCACTGGGCATAAACACAGCCATTAGCCTGCTTTCCGATTTTTCCCGACTCAAGAATAAGGTCGGCGTCACCAAGTTTGTAAGTAACTCTTTCTACCATCTTTTCCTTCTTTTAACTTCTTTTCCGCAATTATGGAACGCGGTCAACCAATAATGTCTTTAAAAAAATGTGGACGGACTTAAGAAAACAAGTTCCGCCCACATCGTTTGAAAACTACTTACGAATTCCAAGTTCTTTGATAAGAGCACGGTATCCTTCAAGATCTGTATTCTGGAGATACTTGAGGAACTTTTTGCGCTGACCGATGATTTTCATCAAAGCGCGCTTAACAGCCTTATCCTTTGGATAACTCGTTGTGTGCACTGTAAGCTGGTTGATTCTTTCTGTAAGAAGAGCAATCTGAACCTTTGTGTTACCAGTGTCGTTTTCGTTTGCACCATACTTGCTTACGATTGAAGCAGTTGTTTCCTTTGAAAGTGCCATAGGAACTCCTTTTTGCAGATTTTTCTGCGGTAATTTTTCAGCCTGAATACGCGGTCGAAACTGCATGCGACAGTAAGAGTTCACTGCCATCGCAACAATATCGCCGTAAGACAAGCACTATAATTTTACTAGATATAAAATATTTAATCAAGGCGCAGAATGATTTTCGTCCCAGCCTGAATTTCGCGCTTTCCGTAAAAATTAACGATTACCTCTGATTCGTTGATTTCAAGCTTTGCCTCAAACCCGTCGCTTGTTGCGTTATATTTTCCCTGCGGCGGCAATGCCTGTAAAATTTTATTCCGCGGAAAATGAAGGGTTGAATCCTCCGCCGTAAGCTCAATCTCATAATGGCGTTCCAAAAGCTCGTTCACTGTCGCAAAAAAACCCTTGAGCACCATCTCTCGTATATATGACGAACTTATGCGCTCCTCTTCTTCGGTTCCCGGACGCGTGAACACAGGATCAAGGAAATCGTATTGAACCTGATTTTCCTCGCAAAAATACCTGATTGCCGAAGTATCCGTCGCACCCTTATAGCCGCACCTGAAATCAGCACCTTCTGCTATAAATTTAAGGCCGCACACATCTATCAATTTTTTAAGGAAGTCAATTCCGCTTACGCTCGAAAACTCTTCGTCAAAATTTACGACGATTACAAAATCCATTCCAAGCTCTTCAAAAAGCCTGAGTCGTATTGAAAGCGAGGAAAGGTCGCCCTGATAATTTTCTGAATGCTTGTAACTTGGAAGCGGACGCGAGAAAGTCAGGACGCCTTTTGCTAATTTAAGCTTTTCGGCTCCGTCTTTTAAAAGTGAAAGAAGCTGGCGGTGCCCCTGATGAAGTCCGTCAAAGCTTCCGATTGAAATTGCAGTACCTGAATTGAATGATTGTTTAAAAACGTCGGAATCCTTTATTTCTTTCCAGTCAAAAACCTTCATTATTTATTATCCCCGCCTGCTTTTTTGCCGGCAATTTCAGAATGCGGAATGACATAACTGTATTTAAGCCGCCCGCCTTCGAGCAATACAGCCCCCGCAAAATCCATGTCAGAAAGGAAGACTGCATATTTTACTGCACCATTTATATTGTACAATTCAGATTCTGATTCTGCAACTGAAACTAAAGGCAAAAGCATCTTTTTCTTTAGCGGGCGGCCATGGAAAAAATCATACTCGTATTCCGGTAAAAGCTTAACCGGAATCAGGCCGCATTCCAGAGATAAGCGCGGCGACATCCCCTGCATTTTCTGGCAAATCTCAGCTTTAAGCGCTTCGTCCTGCGCACGCACATCGCCGTCTTGAATACCGCAATCCTTATCGCAATCTGTGCCGCAACCCTTACCGCAATCCGCGAGGCTTTCCATGCTGCCTTCTGCATTTGCGCAATCAGATTTTCCGCCTGCATTTTCATACCTTGCAACGGCATTCCTTATCGTAAACTCTTCAAGCAAACCGCATCCGGCAGCCTTATCAAGCGTAAACATTGAAACCTGCGTGCGTAAAAGTCCGATTAAATACGCCGCGCTTTTACAATCGGTTCCAATATCCCGGGCAAGCGAGCGTATGTAAGTTCCCTTGCTTACATGAAACTGGATTTTTGCATATTTTACTTTTTTTGAAAAATCTTCTTCGCATCCAGAAAGCGCACTGCCGTCTTCAAATTCAACATCAAGAATTTTATGCGAGAAAACTTCAACCGGGCGTTTTTCAAGTTCCACGGAAACGCCCTTACGCATTAAGTCGCTTGCCCTTTTTCCGTCTACATGAAGCGCACTGAACGCAGGAGGAGCCTGCATTATTTTTCCGCTGATTTTTTCAAGTGATTTTAAAAGCAGTGAATATTCAGGAAGCTCTGCCTGCCTGATTACATTTCCGGTCGGGTCAAGCGTGTCAGTTTCCTTTCCGAATTCAATTATTGCTTCGTATGTTTTATCGAAAGAAGTGATTATTGACGCAAGGCGCGTAAGGCTTCCGACGCATACGACTAAGAGCCCTTCCGCAAAGGAATCAAGAGTTCCCGTATGCCCGACTTTTTTTGTACCGAGCGCCTTTTTGATTATACCAAGAGAAGAAAAGCTTGTGCGTCCCGGCCGCTTTGCCAGGAGCACAATTCCTGATTTTTGAGATTCTCCCATCCGCCTCTATAAATCCTGTGATTCCTTTTCCAGTTCGTTCAATTTCTGAACCATCTCAAATCCATCGCGGACACTTGTATCTGCAATAAATTTGAGCTTAGGGAATTTTCTGATTGCAAGCTTTTTCGCAATCGAAGACTGAATAAAGCCGGCGGCATTTTCAAGTCCGCTTACACCGCGCTTAAGTTCAGCTTCCGGCATGAATGTGGAAACATAAACCTTTGCCCAGCCCAGGTCCGCCGCAACTTCAACGCGGTTAATGACAAGAAACTGAGAAACGCGCGGATCTTTAATCTCGCTTCGAAGAATCATCGTAGAAATTTCGCCCCGGATTTGTTCTCCAAGGCGGATAAGTCTGTATTCACCCATCGTTATTCCTGTTCAGCCCTCTTAGCTTTTGCGGCGGCTTTCTCGGCAGCTATGCGCTCTGCTTCGGCGGCAGCTTCTTCTTCCTTCTTAGCCTTAAGTTCAGCGGCACGCTCAGCAGCAAGCTCTTCGTTCTTTGCCTTTTCGTCAACAAGAGTATCACCAAGCTTACGTGCAACTTCGATATACTCGAATGCCTCGAACTGATCGCCTACGCGGATATCCTGCCAGTCAGCAATTCCGATACCGCATTCAAAGCCCTTTGCAACTTCCTTTGCATCATCCTTGAATCTCTTGAGTGAAGAAACCTTACCGGTAAAGATAACGATTCCGTCGCGGATAATGTGAACGCCAGAAGAACGCTTGATTACGCCGTCAGTAACATAACATCCTGCAATAACTCCGACTTTTGGAACGCGGAATGTATTGCGAACTTCAACTGTACCTGTAGTCTGTTCCTTTGTATCAGGACGAAGCATACCGGCCATAGCCTGCTGAATTTCTTCAACACACTTATAGATGATGTTATATTTTCTGATGTCAACTGATTCCTGCTCGGCAAGAAGCTTTGCCTTTGGTGTCGGGCGTACATTGAATCCGATGATGATTGCATTAGAGTCAGCTGCTGCAAGAGTAACGTCTGATTCGTTGATTGCACCGGCGCTTGAGTGAATTACATTCAGGCGGATTTCGCGGGTAGAAAGCTTTTCAAGTGAAGCCTTGAGCGCTTCTGCAGAACCCTGAAGGTCAGCCTTGATGATAACCTTGAGTTCCTTGACTTCGCTTTCTTCGATATCAGTAAAGAGAGTTTCAAGCGTAGTCTTCTTGACAGCCTTTGCAGCCTCGAATCTCTTAAGCTCCTGACGCTTTGCCGAAATCGCGCGCGCGTCTTTCTCGTTTTCAGTAACCTGGAACGGATCGCCAGCGTTAGGCATTTCTTCAATACCAAGAACCTCGACCGGCATGCTCGGGCCTGCTTCCTGAATGCGCTGTCCTTTGTCGTCAAACATAGCGCGGACGCGGCCGGAATAAATTCCTGCAACAAAAGGATCACCCTGTTTGAGGGAACCACGCTGTACGATTACAGTTGAAACAACACCACGT
>CACYCX010000108.1 GCA_902772975.1 uncultured Spirochaetaceae bacterium | reverse complement strand
TGCCATGCGTCAGAAAGCTGGAGCAATCTTTTTTCTTTATATTTCTTCAATAAATCGCTCATGATTATTCCTCCACAGGCAGTTTGAATTCCTGCCGTTTTCTAATCAGCTCGTCATTAATCTTTCTTGAATAATCAATAATAACTTAGCGCGGATCGTCTTTTTCGTTAATTACCTTACGCAGAGCATTTACCATGTGGCGGTTTGTGTAATAACTTCCCGGAACTTCCGGAATACCGTGAGAATCTTCGATTGATTTGAGCAGAACCTTTATCTGCGAAGACTTCCATGGAAGCTGTTTTAATGCCTCAATGTTTGCCGTCTGGTAACGCGAAGAAGTACCAAGCAGAGCTTCCATTTCACGTCCGAAGCGAACCTGCGTTTCAGTTGAAACCCACCATTTCATAAATTTCCATGAATCGTTACGGCGCTCAACTTCTTTAGCCGGCGGATTATCTCTCTCTGACGGTTTTGCCTTGTTTATCATCATACAACTCCAGCTGTCCGTCATTGTAGCGCGGTCAATATATTCATTGCCGTTCTCATCCTGCTTTAGTGTACCCGGCAGATAGGTAAAATCCCAGAGTCCGCGGATTTCAGGCGCAGAAACAACAAGCGTATTGTAAGTACCATAGTTTGCAATACCCAGAGGCATTGCACCTGAACGGAAACGGCTTACAAAATCGTATATAGTCGGAAGGCCGTAGCTGTTGAACAGACTTGTATAAGTCTTAAATGCGCTTACACCGGTTTCGCTGTCAATAAGTGTTTTTGTTCCCCTGTCGTTGTAAATCTTTCCGCCGTTCTGATAAACAAGCGAATAAAAGCCTGTCATATCAGGAACCTGAATATTCGGATACGGAACAGCAACGTTAAGGTTATTTCCCTGCAAAGTCGGAAGAAGCGTAATCAGATCATCCCAAGTATCAGGAACTTTAATGCCTAACTGCTCAAAAATGTCTTTGCGGTAGAACATAAGGTTAAAAGTTACTGTCTCAGGCAGAGCGTAAAGACCGCCGTCATATTTAAAAGGTTCATAAGAACTAGGTGGAAACTGTCTGATAACTTCTTCAGCACCTTCAAACTGCATCAAGTCAACATTTGCATGACGCAGCGCATAATCTACAGGTTTAGAGCGGTCCATAAGCGAAACTACAACGTCAGGACCGTTACCGGCGGCAACAGCAGGCAGAAGTGCATCAAGATTAATAAGCTTAACGTTAACTTTTACACCTGTTTGCGGCGAGAAGCTGTCATCAACCATGTTTTTAAGAACTGTACTCTGGTCGCGGCCTGTTACAATCCAGACGTCAATCAAATGGTCTGCATCTTTATCGTAGACATCACCGAGCATGGTAGAATCTACAAAGAACGATGTAAAGAACGAAGCTGTCTCGTGCCCTACTTTGTTGACAAAATTAGCTTTCGGTGCAGCAGGCTTAACACCGTCACACACTGCATCAATCTGAATAAAGTCAACATCGAGCTTAGATTCTGTCATGCTTAAAAGTGAAGAACCCATTGATGTGATATTGTCTTTAAAATTCTGAAAGCTCTTTGTAATTTTGTGAGGATTCTTGTAAAATTCCTCAAGCTGAACGGCAAGAGTCTGAGCCGGAGCAATTTTGTCTGATTTCTGACCTGTAATCTTAACGAAGTCATCAACCATTTTGTAAAGACGCTTTGCCTCAAGGTTCATAGCCTCAACTTCATCAGGATAAGCTTTTTCAATTTCGTAATCGCGGAACGGATCAGGCTGTGTACCCGTCAAAACAAGAATTGTGCGGTAAATTGTATTTAATCTGAAAATTGAGTCTTCAAGCTGGTTAATTACCGGCCCGATTAAGCCGAGCGTTACTTCCATACGCAGTGTATGGGTGCCCTTATCAAGGTAAAACTTGTACGGTGTCTTATTTTCATCAGAAAGTGTAACAAATTTCCAGTCTGAGCTGTAGTCAAACTCAACAGCCTTAACACCGTCAAATGGAATTTTTCCGTCTATATAGAAAGAACGGCATGCAACATAGCCGCGCTGGTAAAGCTGACGTGCCTGCACTGAAATTGTGTACCAGCCTGTTTCCGGAATATCAATATTCCAGTCAATCCACTGGCCGGAACTCTTCCATGAATCGCCGCCTGTATAATTGAAAATAGTATGCTTTAAGTCATAAGGTTCTGTAACCGGCGA
>CACYCX010000107.1 GCA_902772975.1 uncultured Spirochaetaceae bacterium | reverse complement strand
CGGCATTGCAAAGCTTGATATCTCAAAGTTAAATCCGAAGATTGCTACAATCCAGGCCGTGATTGTAGTTCCGATATTTGCACCGAATATTACTCCGACCGACTGCTGCAGCGTAAGGAGCCCCGCGTTTACAAAAGTAACTACCATTACTGTTGTAGCGCCTGATGACTGAATCACCATCGTTATGAAGATGCCCGTAAACAATGCTACAAAGCGATTCCCTGTTACGACGGATAATGTGCGCTGAAGTTTTTCGCCCGCACTTTTTTGAACACCGTCGCTCATTAATTTCATTCCATATAAAAGGAACGCGAGGCTTCCGATAAGTTGAAGCAATGTCAAAAATACAGGCATACTATTCCCTATAAAACTCCGCGTTAGCGGTGATGCAGGAGGCATCATATTGCAGATTTGCCAACGGCAAAATCTGCCGTGATAAAAATTACACGGACGTAATTTTTATCACCCTCCGTTTAAAATTTGTAACTTTGAATTAATGATACATTATCGGGGTATACTTTTCAATATGGCGCAAAATGGTTATTATATACGCATGAAAAAAAGAGTTTTAAAAGATTTATTTACAGCATCATTTCTTTTTATTTCAATCTGTACGCTGGCATTTGTTTCATGTCAGAAAGCGCCGCGCCAGTCAGATGTTTCTTCAGCAGAAAAACTTGCAGAGCCGTCAGATGAAAAGCCCGGAATAAAAAAAGTTGTTCCCTCGTGGCATCCGTCAGAAAAAAAAATCTGCATACTTTTCGGTTATGGTTACAACGACAAGGCTTTTACCGAAGAAACGATTTCTGCCTTGGGTGCAAAGTATGGACTTGATGACGGAACTTCGCAGGGCGGACTGATTCTTCCTTTTGTGTTCCCGGATGATTTTCGTGACTCGCGGATTATGCGGCTTGCGGACAAGCTTGAAGACGTTGATCTTGCCGGCGTAATTACAATCGGTGCGCCCGAAAATACAAACTATGCGCTTGCTAAAATTGAAGAGGAATGGGACAACCATCTTCCGTATCCGGTCTATTCTTTTTTTCCGCAGGATGATGTTCTGGGAATTGAAGCGACCTCAAATTTTGTAGTCGACAGGGCAATGGAAGGAACTGGAATTTCTTCGGGCGATTCTTCGGAAGGCGGTGAGGAAGGAAGCGAGGAAATCTTGCAGACCCGCATTGAAGGAATGGATAAAATTCTTGATTCAGCAATTGAATGCATGCTTTTGTCTGAGCAACCGCTGCCGGGAAACAAGGAGCTTATGGCTCATGTCCAGCGGATTGTAGGACCTTCTCATACAGTTTCAAGATTCTCGGATCCTGAAAGCGGACTTGAATCAATCAATCATTTTGTAATTGATTCAAACGTAAAAACATCAAAATAAAAAAGCCTTAACATATTATGAATGAACTTTTTCTTACGGATTCTTCTGTCTTTGGAAGTGAAAAAGCATTGAAGTCTCTTTCTGAAAAAACAGAAGCGTCCATTCTTGTAATTTCTGATTCTCACGGAAACCGCAGCATCCTTCAGACTATCATTACTGAGTTCGGAAAATATGCGGACGCGCTCATTTTCTGCGGCGACGGTATCCAGGATTTTCTTGCTGTCCTTGATGCCGCGTATTCTTCAAAAAAATTGCGCGCCGTTATTCCCCCTGTGGCGGCGTTCGTCGGTGGAAACGGCGACAGTGATACCGGCTATGTTTCGTTTAATCCGGACGCCTCAAAATATACTCCGGCAAAAGACGGACTGGTGGATATAATTATTCCGCGCCGCAATACCATAACGGCGGCCGGCTGTAAAATTTTATTTACGCACGGACATTTACAGGGCGTGTATTACGGACTTACAAACCTTTCGTTAGCAGCAAAAGAAGAGGAAGCCGGCCTTGTGCTTTTCGGACATACTCATGTTCCGTTTTTCGCCTCTGATGCTTCATCAGATTCACATGACGCAAATATACGCGAAACGATATTCCTCAATCCCGGAAGCTGCTCACTTCCGCGAAGGAATTTCCCGCCGTCTTTTGCCGTCGTCCGCATAGAGCAGGGCGGCAAAAAAATCGACGCAAATTATTTCAGCATTAATTCTTCGATTTTAGATAAGATAAGCTTTTCTTCGATGCAGGTGCCGAAGGGTGAGTAGGGCAGGCGGGATTTGTTCATGCCGCCCGCTGTGTTTGATGGAACTGCGGAAAACTCGCCATCGCCGGTTTTCCACAGTTAAGCATTAATCTACAGAATCAATATAGTCGAAAATATCCTGCGCGATTTTTGTAGCCCAGGTAACGCCTTCTTCAATGTTGTTGATGCCTGTAAATGTTGCGGTAAGCTTTGAGTCACTGAAAAGAAGATTGAATTTTACGCTTGCATCATAATGTGAGCTTGATGAGCTTCCCTGAATTGATTTTTCAGAAACACGATTAAGACCCTTTATCAGCTGCTTCTGTGACGAAAGGTATGCAAAGGCGTTTTCGCAATTATCCTTGTTTGAATCAAGAGTGCGTGTGATTGTCAGAGTTTTCTGGCTTTTTGAATAGTCCGCATTTACGGATGCCTTTTCAATCTGATATCCGGTGATGATGACATCCATGTCGTTGTTCTTGAAAACAGCTTCAAAAGCCTTTACTTCGCCTTCTGTCTTGAACTTATAGATTGTGAATGTCTTGTACTTTCCTTCATATTCAGAAACAAGATTCTGATGTCCTTCCTTTGTGGGGTTTGGAACTGCAATCATTTTTCCAAGGAAAATTTCATCTGAGCCTTCGGAAATCTGTCCGTAAACTTCCATGCAAACTGGCTTTGAAGTCATGTTTGTTACGAAAATCCTGTCCTTGAACATCGTTCCTTTTTTTACATTGGCAGAGATTACAAGCTCGTTTTCTGCAAATAAAGATGCAGCCAGAAAGAGTGCTGCGATTGTAGAAATAAGTTTTTTCATTTGAATACCTCGTGTGATGATATAATTTCTACGAGTATTATACAAAAAAAAAGCACTCTGACAATCATTTGCCAGAGCACTTCCCTTTGCGTAAAACAAGCTTTTTTTTTCAGATTGCCTCACGCGAGTTTGTGCGTTTTTTGCGAAGCAAAAACAGGCGCGCCGTTATGCGACTGAGCACAAACTCGTTAGCAATGAAACCGTTAATCTTAGATTAACGGTTTCATTGCTGTCATATAAGCGCGCAGTTTTCTTCCAACCACCTCAATCGGGTGTTCGCGAATCTCAGCATTTACTGCAACAAGCTCTGTGTTGTTTACTTCGGTGTCCTTAACATCAAGTCCCTTACCGATAACATCTGTGTGGAGCTTCGGCATAAGGTCTTTTGCCATCATCGGAGCTGCAACGCGGCTGAAGAGGTAGCATCCGTATTCTGCTGTATCAGAAATAACGCGGTTCATCTCATAAAGGCGCTTTCTGTCAATGAGGTTTGCGATGAGCGGAACTTCGTGGAGTGACTCGTAATATGCAGATTCTTCCTTAATACCAGCGTCAACCATTGTCTCGAATGCAAGTTCACATCCTGCCTTAACCATGGCAACCATCAAAATACCCTTGTCAAAGTATTCCTGCTCTGTGATTTCGTCTTTTGCTTCTGCGTTCTTTTCGAATGGGAGTTTACCTGTGTCTTCGCGCCATGCAAGCAAATCCTTGTCGCCAGCCTTCCAGTCTTCCATCATTGTTGATGAGAACTTTCCGCTGATGATGTCGTCCATGTGCTTCTGATAGAGCGGAGCAAGAAGCTTCTTGATTTCCTTGGAAAGCTCGTTTGCCTTAATCTTTGCAGGGTTAGAAAGACGGTCCATCATGTTTGTAATTCCACCCCATTTGAGGGCTTCAGAAATTACGTTCCAGCCGTGCATAAGGAACTTTGTAGCATATTCAGGACTGATTCCTTCAGAAACCATCTTGTCGTAGCAAACGATTGTACCAGCCTGGAGCATACCGCAGAGAATTGTCTGCTCGCCCATAAGGTCTGACTTAACTTCTGCAACAAAGCTTGATTCAAGTACACCGGCTTTTGAACCACCCATACCAACAGCAAGAGCTTTTGCATAAGCCCAGCCCTTTCCTTCAGGGTCGTTTACAGGGTGAACGGCGATAAGGTCAGGTACACCAAAACCGCGCTGGAACTCGTGCCATACTTCGGTACCTGGTCCCTTTGGAGCACACATTACAACAGTGATATCAGG
>CACYCX010000106.1 GCA_902772975.1 uncultured Spirochaetaceae bacterium | reverse complement strand
TTAGTCTGCTTTAACGGAAAGGCCGAACTGGAATTAAATCCTAAGGGTGATTTGCTTGCACTTTTTTCTGCAATCTGCTGGGGCTTTTATTCAATGTTTGTTTCTCTTATCAACAAAAAAAATTACGATCCTATTTGTGCAACAAGAAGGGTTTTCTTTTACGCGGTACTTTTTATGCTGCCGCTTATGCTTGCAGGAATTGGTGTTACAAATTCAGAAGCGCCGTATCTCCAGGGGCTCAAGGAATCTATGTTAGTTACTCTTAACAAGGCAACAAATGCAGAACGTTTTGCAAAGCCGCTCAACTGGTTCAATCTGCTTTTTCTTGGTGTAATAGCAAGTGGTTTCTGTTTTAGTGCCTGGAACAAAGCGTGCGAAATTGTCGGAACTGTAAAGGTAACCTGCGGGCTTTATCTTATTCCTGTTGTAACAATAATTTTTGCTTTCTTTACTTTGGGCGAAAAAATTACCTGGCTTGGAGCTGTCGGCGCAGTCATTACAATTACAGGACTCTTTATAAGCGAGAAAAAATCAGACGGTGTTTTGAAGAAAGAAAATAAAATCGAAAATTAATTCCAGCGTTTTTTTTCTGGATGCTCAACATAGAAGAGCTCTTTATTTTCATACATTTTTTTGTCGGCATTAGTCATAACAGAAAGAATATTTCTGCTGCTTGGATCATAACTGCAGCCTATTGCAAAAGTAACTGTTTCGCTTGCTTCGACAGTTGCTTTTAATTCTTCAACTTTCTTTTCAAGAACTTCCTTTGTGGTTCCAAGACTTAGAACCATAAATTCATCGCCACCAGCACGATAGATTTCATCATCAGGGAAGAAAGAGCGAAGAATTTTTGCAGCCTCTTTAAGCATAATATCACCGGCAAGGTGTCCGTTAATATCGTTTGCTTTTTTAAGACCATTCAAATCTGTAAAGACAATTCCAAGAGATTTCTTTTCATAACCATTGCCGGCAGAAATTTCATCAACCCTATTATTCATTTCGTTGCGATTAAGAACGCCTGTAAGAGAGTCAATAGAGCTCATTATTTTGAATCTTTCAAAAAGCTGATGATTTGAAATTTCGGAAGCAAGGAAGAAGGTTGTAAGTTCAAGGGTTTCCTTTATACTTACAGAATCGGCGGCATCAAAATTTGTTGCCCAGATATAACCCAAAAGATTTCCATTTATTTTAAGCGGAAACAGGACCATGCTTTCTACGCCGGACAGAATTAAAGAATCATACCAGACCCTGTTTTTTTCTTTTATAAAATCGTCGATGTCGGTTTTGTTTCTAAGAATAAGACAATTGCTTCCGCCAATAATGTCTTCCCAGGTTTCGGCAATATCATAAAAGTGTTCGTCCATCCAGTTATCATTAGTATGGAAATCGGCATATTCTGCAAAATACTGACAAAGCAAAGAACACGTTCTGTCTGTTGTATTCATAAGCATAATACAGCAATAGCTTGCCTTACACAGTTCGCGGATATCTTTTATGACGTTCGACATTGTTTTTTCAAAATCATCGGTTCCGCGTAGCTTTATACATGTATTCAAAACAGCAGTGGCGTTCTGAGAATTAATGTTTGACATTTCCTGTGTATTTTTCTGGCGGGTAAATTCCTGCGAGTAAATACAGTAGCCGAATTGATCGTTATCAGATTCAAGAGGAAGGAAAAATAATTTGAACCAGAAATCAAAGCGGTCGGGATGAACATAAGAATGAAGTGATTGTTTTAAAATTGCGCTGCGGTAACAAAAATCTTCAAAATTTAAATCACGTGGAAAATATAATTGATATTCAGAGTTAGGTATGAATTTGCTTGAAAGAAGCTTTGGTGCATCATAAGTACCTTCAATAGAGTCTATGTAAGCTTTATTCCCAGTAACAATACGGATTTGTCCATAAGTACCATCTGGCTTTTTTTCAACAGAGATAATACAGGTTGCCGCAGAAAATCCGTCAACAATTGTCTGAAAATCCATAATTTTTCCCATCAACAGTTAATAATATTTTATCACCAAAAATGAAAAATCACAAATCTTTAGATCGAAAAAGACATAAAAAAATCCCGGGACCAGCTCGCCAGTCTCCGGGAATGTCGATAAGATAATCTTGTTTATGCGCGTAGATTTTTAGACCTCCTTATATGATTGATTTTCTTTGTTGAACAATGCTTCCAGATATGCATCAATGTTGAAAGACTGATCAATTTTATTTTCACTTTGATGAAGCAATAAAAGTGAACGCAGCATAGGACGTAGAATTGCATATGCTTCGCGTTTATTAGTCAAACAATGATTTTGAACTTGTTTAAACATAAACTCAGCATATAGTTGGGCTTCATCAAAACGAAAAGACCTGGACTGTCCATACCAAATTCTTTTTAGAGTTCCTTCGGTAGTTAATACGTCATTATAACAATCATGTTGATATTGATTTAATTCGAAGAGAAAACAATCAGGTGAGTATTCGGTATAGGTTTTTCGGTCATAAGGTTCAATATCGCCCCATAATAAATCATTCTTTTTAATGTCACAAACGGTTGATACAAAGTCATGGATAATTTTTAAAGAAATAGTTTTTTGTTTTTGTGGTGTTGTCATGATTTTTTTCTCCTTGTTTAGATAATTCTTTCATTCCGCGGACAAAGATACCTTTACTTTGTTATAAAGGATTTTTGTGAGGAAATGAAAATGTGCAGGAAAAAGAAGCCTTCTGATTTGAAAACTTCGCCAATGGTTAAAACTATTTTTATAGTTCTTTGAAATTTTTAGAACTATAAAAATTTTCACAAAAAATGTCAATCGAAAATCAGAAAAAAAATTTTGAATTTTTTCTCCAATCTTCTACGAATATAAAAAAATCAGAGAAGGAATATAGCACAACTTAAAAAGAAATACAATAAATAATTGAAAAAAAAGTTTTGTATACAGTTAGTTTTTTTCTTTTGATAATAGGGTAGTCTCTTTGTTAGAAAATTTAAACTAAGAAATGAACTTCCTGAAACACGGATGGTTCAAAAGGAGGAAATTATGGAAACGAAAGATTTAAATCTTAGAGCTCTTTATAAGAAGCTTTTAATTGGTCTGCTAAGCATTGACGACTTTAGTTTGGATTACTTTTCTCTTAACCGGAACTTGCGTGAAATTATATTTGAATTTTTAAATGGATCATCAGTTAAATCAAAAAAAGACAAACAGCTTCTTTTGATTGCAGTTGAAACAACAAATCTGGAAAATATTTCGGATGAAGATTTTTCAAAAATGATTAATTATGAAAATGGTGAATGTATAGAATATATTTTTTATAATCATCATTCGTATTTTTCGGATTTTAGCCTGGATGAAAAACTTGGCTTAATTGCAATAGATCTTTGTTTTAATTCGATATTGAAATTTATTTTTGATGCAAAAAAAATACCATTTTATTTTGATGATTTCTGCTATCTTTTAACATTTGTCTTTCCCGAAGGAAATGTGTATCCAAGATTTTTGATTGAAAAAGCAATTGAGAAAGGCTTTGCGGAACTTGATGAAATAAGACAAAGAATGTCGTGGACCAATAATTTTACTTATGAGTTGTTGAGGCTTTCTCATATTCCAGAATTCAAAGTGCGGGATACAGGCGATTTTGAATTAACAGAAAATGAAAATTTTTCTTCTATAGGTGAAAATTGTTTTCTTGCGTTTACAGGTTCAGATGCTGCTTCTTATATTTATGCAAAGCTTCAGGAAGAAGAAATTCGTTTCTGGTATGCAGCTGATATGAAGGAAGCGCTGGAATTATTGGAATGCTTTGAAGCCGATAAAATTCTGAATGAAAAGCTTTGGATAAATAATTATCAACCAGGAAATCTTCTTCAGGAATCGGAGCTTCTTCAGAAGGTTAATGAAACAAATACAAAACTAATTGTTTCCGGAACTCGGTTGGAAGATCCGTTTGGTGTGACCTGCGTAAATGTATTTTTGAAAAATAGAAATTCTAAAGAGACGAACTTGGAAAACAAGACAAGAGTAAAAATGGTTGAAGAAAGTGATTTCTTTAAGCGCTACGGTCGTGACGGAATGTTGCTTTCTGAAAATCAAGGTATGTTCACAAAGATAATGGATATTTATCGAAGGCTAATGGAACCGGCTTATTATTTGACTGTTGAAAAAAATATGCTTAAAAAGATTAATGAGATAATCAACCAGCATCCAAATCTTGTAGATAAAGATGTGCTTCTGGCATTTATAAAAGATGCATTTCTTTTTGCAAAAAATTCTGAAATCAAGATTCCTCCGCTGCTTCTTGTGGGAAATCCCGGTTGTGGAAAATCTTTATTATGCACTCAGCTTAGAGAAGTTTTGAATCAAGATAATGATATCTTTATCCCTTTAGGCTCTGGACTAGGGGTGGCCGGTATGATGGGCTCGACCCCCGAATATAAATCTGCGGAACATGGTAAAATCCTTTCAGCAATTTGGTTAGCGAATCGGAATTCAAACTGCGCTAATCCGCTTGTTGTCCTTGATGAGCTGGATAAAAATGGGTATTTGTCAACCGATGCAAATCAGAATGTTTACGCAACTCTTATTCAGCTGTTAGGAGATATTAACATTTCGCAGTTTCAGGATAATTATTTTCAGGTTCCTATTCGGAATTTCCATTTAAACGTCATAGCGACTGCAAATAATCTTGAATCAATACCAGAGGCTTTGTTAGATCGACTTAACATTATAAAGTTTCGTGATTATACTCAGGATGAATTAAAAAGTATAGTAATCCCTCTGCAATACAAATTTTATAAAGACAGTCATAACGATTTGATTCCAGAAACTCTTTCATCAAAAGAAGTTGATATAATCTATAAACTTAGCAACGGAAAGCCAAGACAAATTAGACCTTCCATAATAAAATATCTTTCTGTTTTATTTGATGATGAAGGGCAGCGCCAGCAATTGGATTCCAATAAAATTGATCGATTAATGGAAATGTCTGTTTCTAATAATTCAGAACGACAAATAGGTTTCTGGAAATGATTTTTACAACCTGCAGCGGATTTAGAAATCCAAAGCAGGTTATAGAAATCTTTCGTTTTTTTTGTTATAATGCTTTTATTAATTGGGGCTGTAGCTCACCTGGCTAGAGCGCTACAATGGCATTGTAGAGGTAGTCGGTTCAAGTCCGATCAGCTCCAGATATAATAAAGAATAAATATATTAAGTGATGGAACCGATTTTACAGACTCTTACAGATCTGAATATTCCTTTTGAACTCCAGGAACACAAAGCAATTTTTTCCGAAAAAGATTCCGAAGACGTTGTAATAACTTTGCCCGGCATTGATGTAAAAAACCTTTTTGTAAAAGACAAGCATCAAAACTACGGCCTTGTTTCCATGGACTTACACAAACGCGCTGACCTCAAAAAAATCGCCGCTCTTTTTGGCTACGACCGTCTGAGCTTCTGCAACCCCGATGAATTAATGCAGTATCTCCAGATTACTCTAGGTTCCGTTTCTCCCTTGTGCATAAAAGCAGACGTTTCCTGCAAAGTTAAAGTTTTGTTCGATCAGAATTTCCAGAACCAGAAAGTCATAATTCATCCGCTAAGAAACACCGCCAGCATCAGCCTTAATTTTTCCGATTTGTGCCGGTTTGTAAAAGAATGCAGGCATGATTGGATTATGGGAGATGTGTATAAGGTGGAGTAGGGGATTTTTTATACCGACCCCTTTTTGAAATCGTTATAACTGAATTTCAAACCCCTTGGCCTTAGCCTGTGCCTGTAAATCTTCAAGCGAAATATCTCCTTTTTCTATTGCTTTTCTGATGTCAGGCCCCAGTGTTATAACAGGTTTTTGATTCGGGGTAATTTTTCTATGCTGAGCTGATAAAGATAAAGGAGTCCAGCCTCTGTTTATGTAAAGATGCGAATTGTTGTTGAATTCCTGGATAAGCTGCAAAAATCTGTTTGCTTCATCTGCAGTAAATTCTACACCAGCCTCTGCTAAACTATCCATCGTGTGTTTCATCTGATCCATAAACTTTCTCCAACCAGTAAACAGACTGAAACGTAAATCGCGGAAAACTTTTTCTGCAAACGTCCCCTGGACTGTAGCCATGAACTCATCAAGTTTTTTCTGCTGACATGTTTTTGGCCCATGTTCGCACTTCCCGCACAACCATTTTATTTCAAATTCTTCATCGGAACTTAAAAAAGAAAAATCTTTTAGTTTCTTTCCTTGATGAGGAGAAGGCTTGCTCCACTTTTCATTCCAGCGATCTCGGATAACAGGACTGGTAGCTCTTAAGTTTTCGATATACTCAAAAAGTTTTTCTTCTTCCTGAGAAACAATATAACCTTTTAGCTCCAACAGGTTTTCCGGTACATAGAAAGGCTTTGTCATTTGCAATTCCTCAAGCTGATAAAAAAGCTGGATACTTGCAAAATCAATTATGTCTTTAAAAATGACATAGCGGTCCTTGTCTGCACGTTTTTCTTCGGAATAGAGTTCATCAATTTCGTAAACGTAATATTCATGAATTTCGCGTCGAGCTATAGAGGAAAAATCAAATATATCTTTTCGTTGAATCTTTACAACATCGGTTTTCTTGGAAAGTTCTTTGTAAACTTCCCACATGTCATTCAAACAGATTGAGCCATAAAGGGATGCACAGGAATCGAAAAACTTTCGCAAAAAAATAATCTTTTCTTCCGACAGTTTTGAATCTGTATACATTCGTGCAATCGATTTTTCAGAAAGAGGCTTTGGATATGCCATTATAAACTCCTTTTTTTAGGTACTTATCGCCGAACTATCGGGCTATTTTCACAAAATTTCCAAAAGTGGCTAAGACTGAAGGGGTTTGGAAATTTTGTGAAATCGATTTTTTAAACCAACCCCTTCAAAAACTCTTCCACATTCTTATACTCAACGCCATTTTCCAGCATTTGTGATTCACCACGATAGAGTACACATCTTCGTACAACCTTGCCGAATTGTGCCTCTGTAAGACTGATTTTTTCTTCATCATTAATATGGCGGTACTGAGCAGGGAAAGGTTCCTTACTGTGTTTGATTTCAAAAATTTCACATTGCTTTTTTGTTTTGTCCTGAATGACCATATCAAATTCACCGGAAGCAAATTTGAGTTTAAAGACATTGCGCTTTGAACCATAAGTTCGCTTTGTTTCCAAAAAGACAATATCTTCAAGCATTCGGCCTCGAACATCTTCAAGAATTTTCTCTGCGATAATATCGCGTAATTCTCCTGTCAAAGAGCCAAAAACTTCATCCTGCATCAAAGAATAAATAAGCACCTGAGCCTGGCAGAAACGCATTCCGCTTTGGGTGAAAATAATCCGTTCCTGCTTTTTGTTACTGATTGGGATATTTTCTGTGTAAACGATTTCAAGTAAATCCAGGGCCTTTAAGTATTCGGTAATCTCCTGAATATGAACTTCTTCGATTTCAATGGTCTGTCTTTCCTTGTTGCGAATTTTCAGGATGTCCATAAGTTTTTTTGTAACATCTTTTGCATCAAAAGTATCCAGAAAATCAGTACGCTTTGTTTCATCTTTTTCACGGCGGAGAAGATCTTTTGCTGAG
>CACYCX010000105.1 GCA_902772975.1 uncultured Spirochaetaceae bacterium | reverse complement strand
TTTTGCGATTGCAAGTTACCTTCCTTACATCGAGGATAAGGGACCGTATTTTGGTTTTAAAATCGATAAAAAATGGACGAGTGGCGCTGAGGTTTTCGGTTCAATGCAGTGTCACGATTTGTTCCGTTATCCGCTTTTTATCTCGCCGTTTTATTCGCTTGGCTTTGCATGGAATTTTCCAAAATATATCAGGCTCAGTCTCGAAGGAAAAATCCGCGTAACTGATATGTTTACTACTACGACAAACGTGCACGCGTTGTATGGAATATTTTCGCTGAGGTTTGTGCTATGAAAAAAATTAAGCCGTTATTTTTTCTTTGCACATTTTTAATCTGTACGCTTTTTGTTTCGTGTGCAGATATGGGTGCGTATTTTTTTAACTGGGGAAAAGAAGATGCTGATTCGCGCGCTCGTGATTTGCGTGTGATTTCCGGCGACAATCTTCCTGATGTAGGAAGCGGCGATGTTTTCAGTTTTGTTTTGATTACAGATACGCATTACGGTTCTCCAAAATATAATCAGAACGAAAAGCAATTCCTCAAATGGTTTGAATCAAAGCTTGATTCGGATGATGAGACATTGCGCCCGCGTTTTATGGTCTGCATGGGTGATACTTCAGACAGTGGCCGCGACTGGCAGTACAACGATTATCTTTCGATGTGCGGTAAGGCTGGTGAAAAAGCAAAGGCAAAGCTTGGCACTTCAAAATTTATGGTGTACACGATTTTGGGAAATCATGATTTGTATAATGACGGATATAGCGAATGGAAAAAAAGAATTTTTCCGTACAATTCATTTTATAAATTTTCGGTAAAGGATTTTTCGTTTTACTTTCTTGATACTGCAAGCGGTACTTTGGGTTCATCACAACTGAATGATTTTCAGAATGACATAAAGAAAGATTCAAATTATAAAATTGTGTTCAGTCATTATCCTTTTTTTACAGGCGGCGTTCTGCTTTTTACGATTCAGGATACAATGGAGCGGAATCTTTTTATTTCGGTGCTTGCACAAAACGGCGTAAAATATCTTTTTGACGGACATCATCACGAGGGCGGCGAAACTGACTTTGGAAAATTTATTGAGTTTGGACTTCAGTCACTTGGAGAATACAATAAGGCTGCGCTTGTTACGGTCAACACTGCTACCGGAAATGTTTCTGTATCAGTTGAAGGATATTAAAGGTTTCCTGAAAATTATTTTTTGTCGCCCGGCTTTTTCTGCTGTTCTGTTTCTTCGTCCCAGATTACTTCGATGGAACGCTTTTCAATTCCCGGAATGCGAAGGTATGTGAGGCAGCTTGCCTTGTGAATCGTAATGCCCCGCGCCCTGGAAATGTATCCTACAATCGGGTCAGGATATTTTGGTGAACAGCATTTTGCAATCGTGATTACAAAATTTGTTGTGTTTCCGATTTTGATTTTGCCCGAGTGATTTGCAGTCTGAACGCCGTTTCCTGTTCCACGCTTGTGCTGCTTTTTGGGCGCATTCTCGCGTTCGGCAATTTCTGCTGCTTTAGCTGCGGCTTTTTCGATGAATACAGGATCGTTTGCGGTAAGCCATGCGTGAATTCTCTGGCGCGCTTTTGATGTCTTTGCAAGCTTAATCTGAGCCTCGGTCGGATGGGCCTGAGGATTTGTAAGCACTTCGATAATCTGAGTATTTGAAAGCTTTGTTGAAAGCGGAATGATTTTTCCGTCTGCCTTTGCGCCTACAATTTTTTCGCCGACTGCCGAATGAATGTGGTATGCAAAATCGATTGCAGTTGAACCGGCCGGAAGCTTTACTACATCGCCCTTTGGAGTGAACACGACAATTTCATCGCCCAAAAGCTCGTTCTTGAATTCATTGAAGAAGGTCTCGTCATCAAGATGCTCGTTCCTGAGTTCCTGAAGCTGATTGAAAATTGAAAGCTGCTTAACGTCAACTAAATCGTGACTTGTGCCTTTTTTGTAAAGCCAGTGACTTGCAACACCGTGCTCGGCAATATTGTGCATCTTCTTTGTGCGTATCTGAATTTCAAGAGGCTTTCCTTCGCACATAACCGTGGTGTGAAGTGACTGGTAGCCGTTTGATTTTGGCATTGCAATATAATCTTTAAAGCGGCCTTCAAGCGGCTTCCATAATCCGTGTACGATTCCGACAAGCGTATAACATTCTGAATCTGTTTCGCACAAAATTCTTAGGGCAAGCAAATCATAAAGCTCACCCGGCTCTTTATTGCGCTTACGCATTTTCTGGTAAATCGAATAAAAATGTTTTGCGCGGCTTGTAATCGTAATTTCGATTCCGGCTTTTGCAGCTGATTTTAAAATTGCCTGAGTTGCCTTGTTCAGATATTCAGAGCGCTCGTCTTTTTTCTGGGAGACAATCGCCTTAATCTGCTGGAACACATCAGGGTTTGTATATTTGAGGCTTAAATCTTCAAGTTCATTTTTTCCGGCTGAAATACCAAGCCTGTCTGCAAGCGGTGCCCATATGTCGAGCGCTTCGTGTGCAATTATGCGGCGGTCTTTTTCGTCGGCGTTTTTGATGTTGCGCATGCGGTCAAGCCGGTCGGCAAGTTTGACAAGAATAACGCGCACGTCATCTACCATTGCAAAAAGCATTTTCCTGATGGAGTCTGCCTGAAGGAGCGTCTTGCTGTTTATCGGAAGGCTTGTAATTTTTGTCGTGCCATTTACTATTTTTGCGACATCTTCACCGAACCGGGATTTGATTTCGTCCAGGCTTGTTCCTGGCAGGGAAAGAATGCTGTGAAAGAAGCCTGATATTATTGAATCGGAATCGAGCTTGTTTTGGGCGAGGATGCGCGCGACTCGCATCGGATGCAGGTACCATGGTTTTCCGCAGTTGCGTTTGACACCGGCGGCTTTTTCAAGAAGATAATTCCATGCAGCTGTGATCTTCTCTTTGTCGGCTTCGTAATCCGGGAAATCCTTGAAGAAATTTTCAAGAAGGACAGAAGGCTCTTCGATTTCTGAGTTAATGTCTTTTTCTTCACCGGCGACCTGATTTTCCATTATTCCTACCTGTATTATAGATTAATGAAAAACAAATAACAGCGCAAGCGGATATGATTGTAGAATCTTGCATTCATAGTAAAACTTATACGCTTTCTGTAATGATTTATTTTTCTAATATCAGGTCGCAGTATTCTGCAGAGGTGGCCCGCTTGAGGTCGTCAGGTGCAATAATAATCTGCATTCCGCGCACGCCCGCGCTTATATGGATTTTGTCATACAGCTGCGCGTTTTCATCGATAAAAGTCGGAAACTGCTTTTTCATGCCAAGAGGCGAGCAGCCGCCCCTTATATATCCGGTAAGCGCCATGAGCTCCTCAGGCTTTACAGGCGCAATTTCCTTTGAACCGGTTACAGCGCGTGCTTTTTTGAGATTGATTTCGTTGGTGGCGCTCTGACAGAAAACAAAAATCTGTTTGCTTTCGTTTCTCATTACGATTGTCTTGTAAACGGTATCAGGATCGATTCCGAGCTTTTGCGCCGTCATGTTTGCAGCGCCTTTTTTTAATTCGTGCTCGCCGTCATCGTCGTAGCTGGCCGTTTCGTAAGGAATGTTGAGCTTTTCAAGAATGCGCATCGCATTTGTTTTTTTATCAGCCGGCATTTTATTTCCTTGCTACGATAACCATTGTGCGCGCGTTCTGGTTGTATGGAGAAAAATCAAAATCACCGTAAATTTCAGCAGAAGAAAATCCGCTTGCAAGAATAAGGCGCTTTAATTCAACTGCCGAATAAAGGCGCTGCACGAATTCATGCTCGATTTTGCCGCCGTCCTTTCCGATTAAAATCCACTTTGAACGCAAGCCTTCCCACGCGCCTTCAACCGTGAACTGGGTAAGTACGGTCATTCCGGCCCTCTCAAACCATTCGCCTTCCGTAAAATATTTTATGGCAATCTCGCGGCTTGTCGATTCAAGAATAAAAAATCCGCCGTCTTTAATCGTTGCAGAAATATGCCGCAAAATCTGAATGTCTTCTTCGATTGTGTCACAGTATCCGAACGAGGTGTAAAGATTTACGGCTGCGTCAAATTTCTTTTCGGAAGTAAAGGTGCGCAAATCCGCCTTGATAAAATCAATCTTTACGTTTTCGTCATCAGCAGATTCTTTTGCGGCATTAAGCTCTGATTGAATCAAATCTACGCCCGTAACATCAAGCCCCAAAAGCGCAAGCTCAATCGAAATGCGTCCCGGACCACAGCCGGCGTCAAGAATTGAATTCCCTTTTGAAAGTCCCGCAATCTTGCAGACGGCTTCGGCAACATCAGGCGCTTCCGCCCAGCGCTGACCGTCAAACATAATCGGGCCGTAATTTTTCCAGAATGATTCGTTTTCAAACCACTGCTTGTTTGCCATTGTCTTTCCTCCCCAGCACAAAGCAAATCGTGCCGTAAACAATTCCTGCAGCAATCATCACAAGACAGAGAATCTGTCCTGTCGATATATTTAAAAGCGATGTGTTTGTGTAAATGGAGGCGGTTTTGTCCGCAGCAATCCTGAAGCCAAGATCAGCGTCAGGCATTCTGAAATACTCGATGAAAAAGCGGAATGTTCCGTAAAGCACAAGATAGGCCGAAGCAAAGAATCCGTCAAAATGCTTTTTGTTCCTTAAAAGCCAGAGGATTGCGAATACGACGATGCCTTCAAAAAAAGCTTCGTATAACTGGCTCGGGTGGCGCGGAAGATTTACAAGTCCCGTTGCAGGAATTTCCATTCCGATATTGGCGGCAAATTCCTTGACCCATGGAAAGGCAGAAAATCTGTCAGCCTGCGGAAAAACCATTCCCCACGGCATTTTTGTAATGCGTCCGTAAAGCTCGCCGTTTAAGAAATTTCCGATTCGCCCGAAAGTATAGCCGCACGGAATTGCAATCGACATTGCGTCTGCCCATCTGCGGAATTTTCTTTTGTGCTTCGTGCACCAGATTATAAGTCCCAGTGTGCCGCCGATTACGCCGCCGTGATATGACATTCCCATAAGCCCGATAAAATTTCCCTGCTTGTCGAACGGCCAGAAAATCAGCCACGGCTCGCGGTAGTAGTCACCTGTAGTATCATAAACCAGAGTCGAAAAAACTCTTGCGCCTATCAGAAGAAAAATAATTCCTGTTGCGATAAAGCCGATTACATCATCTTCAGTGATTTCGCGGTTGTCGCCAGGTTCATTTAAAAATCCGTTAAGATATAATTTTTTTAAAATAGAATAAGCAAAACCAAAAGCAAAAATGTACATCAAGCCGTACCAGCGCAAGAGCCCCAGTACAGGCCATCCGGGAAAAATTTCAGGATGAATCCAGGACGGATAATTAATATACAGAAAATTCATTGCTAGACCTTAAATCCCTGCTGTGCTGCCTTAATCAGTTTTGATTTTAGAAGGTTGTTTTCCTTGCGTACCTGATTAAGCTCGTATTGCTGCATCTTGATTGTTTCGATAAGCTCGCCGGTCGAAAGCGCACCGCTTCCAAGCAAATCCTGAATGCCCGAAATCTTAAGCTCAAAGTCTTCTGATGCCTGCTCGTTAGCGACATCAAACGAAGCGCCTGAATCAGAAGCAGGCGTAAAATCGTCACCAAAGTTCAGTGTTTCAGAAGCAAGGACCTTTTCGGCAATGCGGTATACAGCCTGCGAAAGAACGCTCTGCGGCTTGTAAATCAAAATCGGAAGGCGTGAAGAAAGCGCTTTGTCTTCCAGTGAGTCGCGGTACATGATTCCCATATGCTCGATTTCAAGTCCGAGATACTGTCCGCATGAGTGCCTGATTTTCTGTGCTCTGTCCGCGTCCTTAGGATCGTCAATCATGTTCATTACAAGCCGCGGCCGGAATGTCTTCATGTTGCGTTCAAATGCCTGCGCGCTAACCGGATCGATTTTTGCAATTTCTTCCATTACTTTAGGAATATAAAGCTTCTGTAATGAAGTCGAGTCCGCGCGTATTTTAGTAAGCCATTTTGCCGCAGCCGAATCACGCTTGAAAGAAGAATGCATCAGGCGGAAGACTGCGTTTTTGATGAACAGGTAGCCGTTTAAAGTTGCCGTAACTGTAGGCGAGGTAACTACGATGCCCTGCGGCGATAAAAGGAACAGGTCAAGGATAATCTGATGCGTTCCTGCGCCTAAATCTATGATCAGGTAATCTGCGTCGATTGCCTTAAAGTTCTTGATAAGCTTTGCGCGCTGCGGTGCCTTAAGTGAAGTAAGTCCCGGAATTTCACTGTCGCCTGCAATAAAGTCAACGTTTTCGTATTCTGTAGGAGCGATTATGCTCTTAAAATCACCGTGACCTGTAAGCCATGTTCCAAGTCCGAATTTTGGAGAGTTCTGGCCGAGAACAAGGTGAAGGTTTGAAGCTCCTAAATCTAAATCTGCCAGAACGACTTTTTTTCCCGCCTGACCCAAAGCGATTGCTAAATTTGCGGATAAAAGACTCTTTCCTACACCGCCTTTTCCGCTGGCAACTGGAATTATTTGCATAATGTTAATTATACCACATTACTATAGAATGTGAATAGGTTGAAATTTTACAGTCACTGACATACAATAATACATTATGTTAAGTTTATCGAATTCTTCGCGAATGAAAATTCTGCGTACCGTAGTTCTGGCAGCAGCTTGTTTTGCTTCAGGCTTTTTTGTTTCTAAGGTTTTCTGTCAGGAAACCAAACAACCATCACCGGAAACTGAACGATTTGAAAAATCAGTAGAATATCTTGATATAATCAGAAATGTTTACATGTTCATTCAGCAGCGGTATGTTGAGGAAGTTGATCCTAAGATACTGTATGAAGGTGCAATGCGCGGCATGATGAGCGCAATGGAAGATCCGTATACGGTTTATCTTGATGAGCAGGATAAGCGCGGTCTTGATGATACGACAAACGGAAACTTTTTTGGAGTCGGGCTTTCGATTTCAAAGGCTCCTGTGTCAAAGCCGGACAAGCCTGCGTATGTTGATGTAATTGCTCCGATTGAAGGAACACCGGGATTTAAGGCAGGAATTCAGGCAGGCGATAAGCTTATCGAAATTGACGG
>CACYCX010000104.1 GCA_902772975.1 uncultured Spirochaetaceae bacterium | reverse complement strand
TATTTTTCCGTGATGCAGTCAAGCGCAGATTTTGTACTGTCTGCGGCGCGCTCCATTCTGTTAAGCGAAACGATTTCGCCGACAATTTTTATTGCGCCTTCCTTTATTTCCTGCGCCTTGATTTTCGGGTATGTTTCTTCGATTGATTTTCCAGAAGTAGTTACATCTTCGATAATTACAACGCGGTCACCGTCCTGAATTTTGTATCCGAGGAGCGCGCCTTTGTCTGCACCGTGATCTTTTTCTTCCTTGCGGTCAGAGCAGTATTTTACTTCTTTTCCAAAAAGCTTTGAGTATGCAATTGCGGTCGTTACGGCAAGAGGAATTCCCTTGTATGCCGGTCCGAACAAAACATCAAAATCATCGCCAAAATTATCGTGAATTGCGTGAGCATAATATTCACCTAATTCCGCAAGCTGAGCTCCAGTAACATATGCGCCTGCGTTCATAAAAAAAGGTGAATGCCTTCCGCTTTTCAGTGTAAAACTTCCAAACTTAAGCGCATTGCACCTTACCATAAAATCAATAAAATCTTTCTTGTACTGTTCCATAGATTAAGATTTTACTCGTTTTAACCATTCAATGTAAAGTCGTCTGTATGCATCATCATTTTTCTCAAGGTGATTTGAAAAGTTTACGGAGCCCTTTGCAGTCGGCCAGCAAATTTGATAGGAATCAGTATCTGCATCAATTTTTCTGATGCATGTAAGCGTCTTTGTTGCAGGATCAAAAGTATAATCCTTTCCTTCAACTGCAGTCTTTGCATCAAAAAAAACTCCGGGCTCACCGCGCTGTTCGTCGTAACCTGCAAGAACAAAAACAGCAGGCTTTTTTGCTTTTCCGATTATGTGATAGACAAGCTCGTACCTCTTGTAAGGAAAGCCAGCTGGAAGATTAACATCAAGCACTGTTGTCTTCGGATTATAAGAATAATTTGATTCAGGAATTTCTGCACGCCATCTGCTTTTCATGTGAATTGCAGTCAGCTTTGTAATTGAATTGAAAACTGTAATCGTTGAAATTTTTCCGTCGATTTTTGACGGCGTTGTGTTTACATAAGTTTCAACTGAGTCAGGATCCGAAACAGCAGCGCCATTCGGTTCACCTTCAATCTGAGGCGTCTTGCATCCTGAAAAAATAACTGATGAAACTCCCAATAAAAAAACAGCGGCCATAACCGTAACAGTAAAAAAATTACTCTTTCTCATACTGCTATTTTCGGCATATGACCGCTATTTCTTAAATGTAATAGATTATCCGATTTTCTTAGTCTTTTCTTCGTCTAAGCGATTACTCGATTACATCCATGCGTGCAACGTCTTTTGAATAATCAACGCCTGCAACATCAAATCCGTTTGTTACGAGGAAGTCATGCTTGTAGCCTTCAAGATCGCACCAGTCGTGAAGATTTGATTCGTTTACTGAAGCCATTGCCTTTTCAGCTTCAGCCTGAACATCATCACGGAGCTCCCAGTCATCAATGCGGATTCTGTTTTCGCTGTCAACCGGAATATCCTGCATCTGGCTGTCTGCACCAGTATAAAGGCGTTCAGCAAAAAGACGCTCCATCTGCTCGATACAACCTTCGTGAAGTCCCTTTGCCTTCATTACCTTAAAGAGGACTGCAAGGTAAAGTGAAATGATTGGAATTACGGCAGAGCTTCTTGTAACAAGTCCCTTGTTTTCTGAAACATATGCGCGGCCGTTTACGCTTGATTTAAGCTGCTTGTCAAGCTCGCGTGCTGTTGCCTCAAGATCCTTCTTTGCTTCACCGATTGTTCCGTCGCGGTAAATCGGGTGGCTCAATTCAGGTCCGATGTAAGAATATGCGAGAGTGCAGAATCCGTCAGAAAGGACACCTGCGTCTGTGAGCGCCTTAATCCAGATCTTCCAATCCGCGCCGCCCATAACCTTTACAGTATTCGCAACCTCTTCTGCGTTAGCCGGCTCAGCTGACATTGTAGTAAGCTTTTCTTCGATAATATCAAGGCAGTTTCCACCGTAAGATTTTCCCTGCGGCTTGATTACTGACTTATACATTACTTTTGTATCAGGGTCGGTGCGGACAGGGCTTGCAAGCGAGTATACAAGCAGGTCAATCTTTCCGCCCATCTTTTTGATTTCTTCGATTACCTGAGCCCTCATTTCGTGACTGTAGGCATCACCGTTGAGTGTAACTGATTTAAGACCGGCTTCCTTTGCTTTTTTGTCAAATGCCATGTTGTTGTACCAGCCCGGAGTTCCGCTCTTTGTTTCTGTTCCGACTTTCTCGAATGAAACGCCGATTGTGTCCGCACCATATTCGAATGCAGCTGCGATGCGGCTTGCAAGTCCGTATCCTGTTGAACAACCGAGTACCAAAACTGTCTTCGGGCCTTTTCCGCCTTCCTTGTAAGTTTTGATTCCTCGCTTTGCCTTCTGAGCTTTTACATATTCAATCTGATTGTAAGTCTCTTTTGCACATCCAATCGGGTGAGCGTTTATACAAATGTTGCTTCTGATTTTTGGTTCAATAATCATTTCTGTTCTCCTTATAACTCCGCTTATTCAAGCTTATTTAGTCTTTGTATTTCTTAAAAATAACGCATCCGTTGTGTCCGCCAAATCCGAGCGAAGCACTGGCTGCTGCATTAATCTCGCCGTACTGACCTTTGTTCGGAACATAATCCAAATCACATCCCTGTTCAATGTCAGGATTATCAAGATTCATTGTCGGCGGGAAGAAGCCGTCGTTAATTGCCTTTATGCAGAACAAAGCCTCGATTGCACCGGCAGCTCCAATCATGTGACCTGTCATGCTTTTTGTAGAAGAAATCTTGAGCTTCTTTGCATGTTCACCGAATGCAAGCTTAACCATATTTGTTTCGCCGCGGTCATTTGCGTGAGTTGAAGTTCCATGCGCATTGTAATACTGAATGTCTTCCGGTTTAAGGCCTGCATCCTCAAGCGCGCGCGTGATTGCCTTTGCGCCGCCAGAGCCGTCCGGAAGCGGTGACGTTACATGATATGCGTCACTTGATGAACCGTATCCTGCAAACTCTGCGTAAATCTTTGCACCACGAGCCTTTGCATGCTCAAGCTCTTCAAGAATTAAAACAGCGGAACCCTCGCCCATGATAAATCCATCGCGGTCTTTATCGAACGGACGGCTCGCTCTTTTTGGGTCGTCGTTAAACTGTGTAGCAAGCGCCTTGAGAACCGTAAAGCAGCCGATTCCGTATCCTGTAATTGTAGCTTCAGTTCCGCCCGCAACACAAACATCAACGCGGCCGCTTCTTACCAAATCAAGAGCGTTTCCGAGAGCGTCAGTTCCGGAAGCGCACGCTGTTGCCAAAGTCCATGCCGGACCTGTAATTCCATACATCATGCTTACGTTTGCGGCCGCTTCGTTCGGAATCATTTCCGGAGCAGTAAGCGGCGGAATGCGGTTTGCGCCGGCTCCAGGTTCAAAATATTTTTTAAATGCGGCTTCCATAATGTCAAAACCGCCGATTCCGTTTCCGACCATGATGCCGGCTTTTTCGCTGGCAAGGTTCTCTTTGTTGTAACCGGCATCAGTTAATGCCTGAATGCTGGCCGCTACAAGGAACTGCGTAAAACGTGCCATCTTGCGGGCTTCTTTTCTGTCTACGCCATACTGCTCAAGATCAAAGTTCTTGACTTCGGCTGCAATCTGAGTCTTGTATTCAGAAGCATCAAATGCAGTAATCTTATCGATTCCGATTCTGCCTTCCTTGATTCCGTTCCAAGTGTCCTCGACATTGTTTCCAAGCGGACTGACTGCGCCAAGTCCTGTTACCACAACGCGTCTCTGTGACATAATTTCTCCCGCCAAAAATGGCTTTCGTAAAGTATTCGATTAAGTGTAACAATCTTGACATTTTCCGTCAATATGTCAAAATGAAAGAAGGATGGAAGGATGAGAGGGCGTTGACTACAGAAAAAACGTCATCCACCAAAAGATAGAAATATTTGTAGAATGTATGCTATGCAAAAATCTTTTATTTCTTCAATTCACTTAACAGGACGGCCTGCATCTGGTTCAGCCTGTTTTCAAAATGAGTTGCAAGGCGGGAATAAAGTTTATTCGCTTCGGTCTGATTAATGCCAGTTTCAAAAAGAGATGCCGGTTCCAGATCAAGCACGGAGCAGATTTTTGCGATTAGTGAAGCCGATGCAAACTGTGTTCCCGTTTCGAGCATGGAAAGATGTTTCTGCGTTACTTCGAGTTTTTCAGAAAGTTCTTCCTGAGTAAGCCCTGCATTTTTTCTGTATTTTTTTAAGTTCTGCCCAAAGAGAACCGGAATGTTTATGACATTTTTTCCCATATAATTATTATGCAGCTGATTTTATTTGCAGAAACAATTGTTATAGTAGTAATTATTACTTACTTGGTTATATTCTTTATTAAAATTCCGAATTAATAAGATATAATTGGTATATTCTATTACTAAACTGGTAGTATTTGATGAGCAAATGCAAAACTGCGATAAGGACGGCGGATTTTTTTTAACGCTCATTGTATATGTTGAAGGCTTTACATCGTCT
>CACYCX010000103.1 GCA_902772975.1 uncultured Spirochaetaceae bacterium | reverse complement strand
GCGTATTTAGAAACAAGACGACAATTTGCAAAGCAAATTGTATGACATGGAGCAGAACGCGTTTAAATTACTTGAATATAAGAGCAGCGCATCATTTATCGGTGTATTTAGAACCAAGACGACAATTTGCAAAGCAAATTGTATGACATGGAGCAGAAGGCGTTTAAATTACTTGGGACATAAAACACTCCATGTTAATGACCAGTAATTCTCAAAAATATAAACGAATGGTTATTAGTAAAATAACGCCTTCCGCTCAACCGTTTCACGTGAAACAACAGCACAGCACCCTTCTCTACTTTCATGTAATAATTACAAATTGTTTCACATGAAACACTCAGTAAAAACAATCACTCCCATAAAATAAAAAAATCAAAACCACATGTTCCACGTGAAACAACCCATTATCATTAAGGGCGTATTTATAAAAAGAGACAGCCGATTTGCATCGCAAATCGCGAGGTGTAGAGCAGAAGGCGTTTAAATACTCTGAACGCAAAACCACCTACACCAATCGTTTCACGTGAAACACAAAATGAACTCCGTCAATATTCTGGGCGTATTTAGAAAAGAGACAACAATTTGCAAAGCAAATTGTATGGTGTAGAGCAGAAGGCGTTTAAATACTCTGAACGCAAAACCACCTACACCAAACATTTCATGTGAAACACAAAATAAATCCAGTCCCTATTCTGGGCGTATTTAAATAAGAGACAACAATTTGCAAAGCAAATTGTATGGTGTAGAGCAGAAAGCGTTTAAATACTCGAAATCAAAAATACTCTACACAAGTTATAAACAGGTGTTGAAAACTTGTTCAAATTTTAGATGCCTTGTAGAAAAGTTTTCAACATATAAACAGGTTTATCAACAGGCTGATTTTTCCTGTGTAAACTAAATCTGATTTATGTTTCACATGAAACATTTTAGGCAAAAAAAACCGGGGGTTAACCCCGGGCCTGATGTTTTTAAATCGCAGAACAATCTCTGCCTTTTCCCCTCACATCTGTAATTATAAAACAAAAAAAATATTTTGTCATCATTAACTAACGATAATTAGTTTGATTTTTATATATTATATTAAAATAAATGTTATTTCTATATACTATTTATATTTATAATATTTGATACTGAAGTAAACTAACAGGCTTTTTTATTTCTATGGGAATAAAGCTCATATCTCCCAGATAGCCACAATCCTCATCTTTTCTGAGATATTCTTTAATACTATGTACATTCTGTCTTTCACCATAGCTGAATTCTGCTGGTTCCCAAAAAACAAACTGTTCAGTTCCTTTGACCACATTTTCCAAGAATTCAAATGCTCTTGAATAATCGCCTGCGCTTACATAAGGGCTGCGGGTTCCAAACATCTGATAGGTTCTTTGTGCAAAATGTAAATTTCTAAGTTCATCTTCTAATGCAATAAAATCATTTTCAGGCTTAATTAGCTTCCATCGCATTTTATTAATCATTTTTAAAATCCTTTCATTAAGAATTTTACAAATTAATATAGCCATAATTTTTTAGTCGTTAAGTCTGAATTCAAAAAACTGTTGAGACAAAATAAAAACTTTGTTAAAGTAAAAAAATGATTGTAACAGACAACTACTCTCCAATGATTGAAGATTTTTCAAAAGACGGAAAACTTTCTCTGCAAGCCGTACTTAAGATTTTTGAAAACATGGGAAACAAGCATTCCGATATTGCCGGAAAAGGCGTCTATCAGAATAATGAATCATCTACGGCATGGATCCTTACAGAGTGGAGCGTAGAAGCCGAATCATTTCCAAATTACACGGACAGCATAAAAGCCCAAACATGGTCGCAGGGACTATCATCGCCGCTGGTTGCACTCAGAGATTTTCTTCTATATCAGAACGATTCAGTCTGTATCCGCGGAACAACACGCTGGGTTTTGTTTGACACAAAAGCCGGACGCCTTTGCAAAATCGAAAAGGATTTGATTGACAAATATAAACCCGAAGACAAAAAAGCCTTTGAAGATTCAAAGCTTGCAAAAATCCCGGTACCAGAAACTTTTGAAAAAGAAACAGTAATTAAAATCAGGCGAAGTGACTTTGACTTTAACGACCACATTCATAATCTTGTTTATCTTGATTATGCACTTGAATCACTGCCTGAAGAAATTTATAAAAACAGCCGCTTTACAAAATTACGAATCACTTACAAAAACGAAATCAAAACAGAAAAAGAAATTACAGGAAAGTACGCACAGATTGAAGGCAAAAAAATTGTCGCCATTTACGGCGACCAGAGCCAGCTTAAAGCATTAATCCAACTTCAATAAACTGCGCAATGGCACGGCGCCCTACCCTATGGGTTTAACCGCAGCGCAAAGCGATGTCGGTTAAAGCTGATTTGAACTGCAGAGCAGGCACGAAGGGCGTGCTCTGTCAGTTTCATAGCTGAATAAACTGCACCCGCAGGGTGTCAGTTTATTCATCCTTGGCCGGTACCTTATCAAATCCAACAAGGAAATCAGGTTCCGTAATCTTAACAACCTTGACTCCTGTTGAACCGGTTCCCTGCTGGTTAATGGTATCAGCAAGAACGCGCAGTGTCTTACCCTGACTTGTCATGCAGACAATTTCATCTGAATCCTTAACCGGAAGAATTCCAACAATCTCGCCGCGCTCTTCTGTATTTCCGAATATGCGCTGGCCGCCGGTTCCTCTTCCATGCGGATTAAAATCTTCAAACTTAACGCGCTTTCCGTAGCCTTTTTCCGTAAGAAGAAGAATTGATTCCCCTTCAGTAACTTTTACTACACCAGAAATTTCGTCACCTTCGGAAAGCTTCATTCCCTTAATTCCGCAGCTTGCCCTTCCCATCTCGCGTACATCTTCTTCGCTAAAGCGCAATGCCTTACCGCGGCGGGTAACAAGAAGAACTTCGCTGCTTCCGTTTGTCGGAATTGCACTTACAAGCTTATCACCTTCCTTCAACTTAAGACCGATGATACCTCTTGTCTTTGCATTAGAGAATTCGCTTGTCTGAACTTTCTTTACAACACCGTTTATAGTCGTCATAAACAGATAATCTTTTTCTGTAAATTCACGCAGCGTTACGACTGTCGTAATCTCTTCGTCTGCGCTGATTTGTATCATGCTCTTAATGTGAGTACCGCGCGCATTCTTTGAGCTTTCCGGAATTTCATGAACTTTAATCCAGTATGCTTTTCCTGCCGTCGTAACAAAAAGAATATGATCGTGAGTAGAGCCGATAAAAAGCTGGTTAACATAATCGTCTTCTACAAGTGCGGTTCCGTTGCTTCCAGTTCCTCCCCTGCCCTGCTTTTTATACTGAGTTACAGAAACGCGCTTCATATAACCGAGCTTAGAAATCATTACGACCATGTCTTCTTCTTTAATCATGTCTTCAACATTGATTTCTTCTACTTCATCGGCAACAATTGTGGTGCGCCTGTCATCACCATATTTTCTGGCAAGCTCTTCTGTTTCTTCCTTTATCTTTGCAAGAATTTTTTCATGATGAGCAAGAAGATCTTCAAGATAGTCAATCCATGCCTGGAGCTCTTTTATTTCCTTCTGCAGGTCTTCAATCTGAAGATGAGTAAGGCGCTTAAGCTGCATATCAACAATTGCCTGAGCCTGTTCATCATCAAAATTAAATCTCTTTTCGAGCGCAAGCTTTGCAGCTTCTGTATCACGGCTTTCCTTTATAATCTTGATTACTTCGTCAATATTATTGATTGCCGTAATAAGCGCTTCCAAAATATGCATTCTGTGCTTAGCAACCTTAAGGTCATAAATTGTGCGGCGCGTAATAACTTCATCACGATGCTTTACAAAATATTCGATAAGCTGCTTTAAGTTCAGGACTTCAGGCTTAAGGTAAGTTTCTTTAAGCGAAAGATATCCCGGCTCCTCATAACGGATTCCCGTATCTTTTTCTTTTGGAACAAGCGCAAGATTTATAACGCCAAAGTTTGACTGTAAATCTGTCTTTGCAAAAAGCTGATTCAATACAAGCTTTGTAACCGCGCCGCGCTTTAAGTCAACTACAAGACGCATTCCCGAACGGTCAGATGATTCATCATTTGCGCCAGAAATGCCTTCTATCTGTTTGTCGCGTACAAGCTCTTTGATGCGGCGAATAATGTTTGTTGTATTTATTCCGTATGGAACTTCCGTAAATACAATCGATTCGCGGCCGTTCTTGTCTGTTTCAATCGTAAACTGCGAACGGATTGTAATTTTTCCGCGGCCAGTTTTGTAAGCCTTTTTAATTCCTTCACGGCCGTAAATAATACCGCCAGTCGGGAAATCCGGGCCTTTAATATGAGTCATCAATTCATCGATTGAAATGTCCGGATTATCGATATAAGCCGAAATGGCCGCGCTTACTTCACGAAGGTTGTGTGTCGGCATGTTTGAAGCCATACCAACGGCAATACCGGTCGTACCGTTACACAAAAGGAAAGGAAATGCTGATGGAAGAACTGAAGGCTCTTTTGTTGTATCATCAAAGTTAGGAACCATGTCTACGGTATTCTTTGAAATATCCGCAACCATTTCTTCCGTAATCTTTGACATCTTTGCTTCGGTATAACGGTAAGCCGCAGCCGGGTCACCGCCGATTGTACCAAAGTTTCCCTGTGGAGTTACAGTCGTATATCTCTGTGCAAAATCCTGACCTAAGCGGACAAGAGCATCATAAACTGAAGCGTCACCATGCGGATGATAATGTCCAAGAACTTCACCGACAATCGTGGCGCATTTCTTTGTCTTTCCGCCGCTTGTAAGATGAAGCGTATCCATTGCATACATGATTCGGCGGTGAACCGGTTTAAGTCCATCGCGAACATCAGGCAAAGCACGCTGGATGATGACTGACATTGAGTAATCAATATAAGCCTGCTTAACTTCATCCTCAATAGGAATTTTTATAACTGAGCCGCCTTCCGGGGTTTTAATCTCTTCCATTTTTTATTTCCTAAATATCCAAATTTGCATAACTTGAGTTTGATTCTATGAACTGGCGGCGAGGTTCTACTTCTTCGCCCATGCAGACAGAGAAAATCTTATCGGCCGCAATCGCATCTGGAATTGTTACTACACGCATCTTTCTGTGAGCCGGATCCATTGTAGTTTCCCAAAGCTGATTTCCGTCCATTTCACCAAGACCTTTGTAACGCTGAACATCAATCTTGCTCTTTTTCTTTTTTGTATCCTGTGCGGCCTCTTCCTGAGCCTCGCCTTCTTCACCTGGATTTTCTACAACCGCGTCAGGATCTTCGCTTTTAAGTTCAGCAAGAATTCTGTCGCGTTCTTCATCAGAATATGCATAGAAGGCTTTCTTTCCTTTCTGAACCTTAAACAGCGGCGGCATTGCAAGATATACGTAACCGTTTTCGATAAGCTGCGGCATATAGCGGAAGAAGAAAGTCAGAAGCAGCGTGCGGATGTGGCTTCCGTCGACATCGGCATCTGCCATAATGATAATCTTATGATAACGAAGCTTATTGATGTTAAAATCTTTTCCAAAGCCTGCACCCAAAGAAGCGATAATCGGTTCAAGCTTATCGTTGTTCATAACTTTTTCTGGACGAACCTTTTCGACATTAAGCATTTTTCCCCAAAGCGGAAGAATTGCCTGTGTTTTAGGATCGCGTCCTTTTTTTGCTGAACCGCCCGCTGAGTCTCCCTCTACGATATAAACTTCGCAGAGTTCAGGATCCTTTAACGAGCAGTCAGATAATTTTTCAGGAAGTCCGAATCCGTCGCTCATTGTCTTTTTGCGCATGCTGTCTTTTGCCTTGCGGGCTGCAATACGCGCTTTTGCTTCATCAATTGCCTTTTTAAGGATTGATTCAAGCACCTGCGGATTCTGTTCAAAATAAAGAGTAAGCTTTTCCTTTACAATCTGATCGACAATCGTGCGGACTTCAGTATTTCCGAGCTTTTCCTTTGTCTGGCCTTCAAACTCAGGCTCTGGAACTTTCATCGAAATTACGGCCGTAAGTCCTGAACTCAAATCTTCGTAAGTAAGCTTTTCTTCTTTATCGATTGCCTTTTTAAGCTTTTCGTTTGCTTCAAAGAATTTATTCAATACAAAGCGAAGTGCACTTTTAAATCCTTCAAGATGAGTACCACCGTCGCGTGTATTAATGTCGTTTACAAAAGTGTGGACATTTTCTGAATAAGAATTGTTATAGTGAAGGGAAACTTCGGTGATTACATCATCGCGCTCTTCCTTGATATAAATCGGCTCTTCTGGAACAACTGCCTTTCCGACATCGATGTCCTTTACGAACTGATTGATACCGCCTTCAAACTTGAGGATTTCCTCTTTTGGATTTTCAAGGCGCTCATCGCGGAATGTAATTACAATGCCGCTGTTAAGGAAAGCAAGCTCCCTGAGGCGCTCACGAAGAGAATCAAAATTGTATGTTGTAGTTTCAGTAAAGATTGTTTTATCGGCTTTCCATCTGATTGTAGTTCCGTGAGCGTCCGTATCGCCAATAACTTCTACTTTTGTCTTAGGAATTCCGCGCTCATAATACTGCCTGTAAACATGGCCGTCGCGCTTTACTGTTGCTTCCATCCAGTCAGAAAGTGCATTTACGCATGAAACGCCTACACCATGAAGACCGCCGGAAACTTTATAAGAGCCTTTGTCAAACTTACCGCCGGCATGAAGGCGTGTTAAAACAAGTTCCAGAGCAGAAATTTTTTCTGTAGGGTGAATATCAACTGGAATTCCGCGTCCATTGTCTTCAACACGGACAATATCGTCTTTTTCAAGAGCAACAACTATCGTATCACAAAAGCCTGCCATGGCTTCGTCTATTGAGTTATCTACTGTTTCGTATACAAGATGATGGAGACCGCGCGGACCTGTAGAACCAATGTACATTCCAGGGCGCTTACGAACAGCTTCAAGTCCTTTTAAAACCTGAATATTACCTGCAGAATAATTACTAGCCATTATATGTATTTCCTTTTAAAACTTTTGAAAATTAATCAAAATTAAGATACAATTAATATAGAATAAAGAGTATCAAAAAATTATACTTGTATTGAAGAAAAAAGTAAAGGCGGTTTATAATAGCGGTTATGAGCGAGAATAATTATGAAGCAATCTGGCATGAATCTATGAACCAGATTCATCAGGAGTACATAGAATCTCAGAATGAATCATATTTTACTCTCTGGTTTAATTTAAAATACATTGAAGATGACAAAAATATCATAAAAACAGCTGTTCCTTCAGAATTTTTGTGGAAACAGATGATTTCAAAAGGAACAATCGAAAAGATAAAGTCAAAAATCACTGAGCTTACAGGAATTTCTGATATAGAAATTGAGCCTGAAATTCAAAATACATCCGTTTATAAAAATTCAGCTTCCAATCAGGAGTCTTCAAGCTCTTCGGAATCTTTAAGCGAAAAAGCTTTATCACAATCAAAAGAAGAAAATGCAAAAAAGGCTGTTCAGAAAAGTGAAGTTCAGTCTGTAAGTGATGAAAATTTTAAGCCTCATCCTCAATTAGACAGCAAATTTACATTTGATACATTCGTTCCGGGTGAAAACAGCATGTACGCTTACCAGGCATCTTTAGCCGCAGCAAAAAATCCGGGAAAGGCATATACTCCGATTCTTTTATATGGTGGCTCTGGACTTGGAAAAACACACCTTATGGAAGCTCTGGGAAATTATATTTACAACGAAAGAAAAGGAAATGTCAAAATTGCCTATATTTCTACGGAAGCCATGGCAAATGAATTTTTCATGTCGATTCATGATAAGACGACAGATAAATTTAAAAAGAAATACAGAAATCTTGATGTACTTCTTTTAGACGACATTCACTTTTTGTCTGAAAAAGAATCTTTGCAGGAAGAACTTTATCATACATTCGATTCACTTGAATCATTAAAGGCGCAGATTTTCTTAACATGCGACCGTCCTATTTCTGAGATTCCTGAAATTTCTGACAGATTAAGGACAAGATTCTCAAAGGGACTTGTTATTGATATTCAAGTTCCTACTTTTGAAACAAGGCGAGCAATTTTACAGAAGAAAGTTGAGCTTATGCAGAAAAATGTTGCGCCTGAAGTATTGGACTGGATTGCTTCTAACATTGCTACAAATGTCCGTGATCTTGAAGGCGCTCTGACTAAGATTATAGGATACGGCGAGCTTATAGGAAATGACGTTACTGTTGAAATAGCAAAAAATCTTTTGCAAGATTCATTAAACGTTTCTTCAGAAAGCATTACGGTTGAAACAATTCAGAAGGTTGTCTCTGATTATTACAATATTTCTTTAAGCGAAATCAAATCAAACAAAAGAGGAAGAAAATTTGTATTTCCAAGAAACATAGCAATTTATATTGCAAGAAAGCTTACAAATTATTCTTTCCCTGAAATTGCAAATGAATTTGGCGGAAGAAATCACTCTACAATAATTCACTCAAATACAAGCGTAGAAAACCAGCTTAAGACAGATTCTACACTTGATTCAACAATAAAACTTCTTATCAGAAAAATTAAGGAATACAAAAAATAAAATTTAAATATGGAAAAAAAGTTCAATATTGTGATAGAATGTTGTTGATAACTTGTTAGTAAGTGCAGGTCCTGTTCATAAGTTTAAAAGCTGTTTAAAAAACTTTATGTCTTTTAAACAGACTAATTTGTTGTAATGCAAAGAAATAAAGTACTTTTAAACAAATCAACAGCCCCTTATTATTACTACTACTAAATTTATAAATTTAATATATATAAGGAGTCAGTCATGAAATTTAAGTTTGATCGCGATGCAATGATAAAGGAAATATCAATTGCTCAGGAAATTATTACAAACAAAAATCCTGTATCAATTCTTTCTAATGTTCTTTTAGTTGCAGAAAGCAATACACTTACAATAAAAGCATCTGATTCGTCGATAAATTTTATTACAAAGATTCCTGTAGAAATTGAAGAAGAAGGAACAACAACAATTTATTGTGACAAGTTTATGAGCATTCTTTCATCATCTCCTTCAGGTGAAATTGAATTTGAACAGGATGACATAAATGTTACAATCAAGCCGCTTGCTAAAAAAGTAAAATTTGATTTAAGAAGCATTTCAAGCGAAAAATATCCTGAAATCAATAAATCAGAAGGACTTACTTATTTTGATATTCCGGCTGCAGAACTCAAGGAAATGATTCATCAGACTTCATTCTCTGTTTCTGATGATGAAAGACGCTACTTTATGACTGGCGTTTACCTTGAAAAGAAGGGCGATAATATCGTAATGGTTTCTACAGATGGCCGCCGCCTTTCTTATGTAGAAAAAAATCTTGGTCAGTCAATCAGTGATTTTCCACCGACAATTATTCCTACAAAAGTTCTTAACTGTATTTACAAGAATTCTCCGTCAGAAGGAAATATTTCTGTTGCAGTAATCGATAAGCTTATTTTCTTTAAGTTTGGAAATTACGAATTCAGCTCACTTTCAATCGAAGGAAGCTTCCCGAATTACCAGAGAGTAATTCCTGAAACTCAGGAAAGAAAATTCCAGGTAGATAAGGCAGAACTTGAGGGAGCACTTAAGCGTATTTCCATCATGATTGATAAGAAGATTCTTAGAATTATCTTTAAGATTAATTCCGGTTCACTTACAATCATCGGACCTGAATCTGAATTCGGTAAAGCAGAAGAAGAGATTCCGTGTCAGTATGACGGAGACGAAATGGTCATTGGCTTTAACTATAAATATATTGAAGAGCCTCTTAAATTTTCTCCGTCAGAAAGAATCAATTTTGAATTTACGGAGCCGACAAAGCCTATTACTATCAGAAACGAGCCTAATTCAGACTACTTCCATATAGTAATGCCGATGACTTATTAATAATGCCTTTTTTAAGTCTTTCTTTTTATAATTTCCGCAATTTAAAGAACGATACGATAGACCTCCTTTCAAAAGAGGTCTATTTTGTTGGTAAAAACGGTCAGGGAAAAAGCAACATTCTTGAATCGTTGTATTACTGCTCGTACGGAAATTCCTTCAGAACACATACAGATACAGACATAATCAGGACTGGTGAAAAAAATTTTTCGGTAAAGTCATTTTATCAGGAAGAAAGCGGCGCCAGTCGAAGCGTAAATATTTTTTATGAAGACGGCAAAAAGAGAATAGAAAAAAACGGTAAGGTCGTTAAGGACCGGAAAGACTTAATCAATACGATGCCGTGTATTCTTTTTTGCCATGATGATCTCGAATTTGTAACTGGCGAACCTGAAAGGCGCCGCTTTTTTCTGGATCAGAGCCTTTCTATGTATGATGTTCTTTATATTGATGTAATAAGGCGTTACAAGCAGACATTAAAAAACCGAAACATTCTGTTAAAGGAAAAAAAGACAGAAATGCTTGATATTTACGATGTTCAGCTTGTAAATAACGGAATTGAAATTCAGCGAAAAAGAAAAATTACCGTATTTAAGTTCAATGATATTTTTACAAAAATTTATGAAGATGTTACCGGCATAAACGGAGTTACGATTGTCTACGAGCCTTCCTGGAAATTAAGTCCTGAAGATAAAGATACAAAAAAATTTGATGAAAATTATATTCTTAATATTCTTCGTTCTAAGCGCGAGCAGGATTTAATAATGGGAACTTCTTTAAGTGGTCCTCATCGTGATAGAATAAGGTTTATTAAGGACGGAAAGCCTTTTGTTCCTGTTGCAAGCATGGGGCAGCGACGTCTTATCGCATTATTGATGCGCGTATCGCAGGCTGTATACTTCAGTCAGATTACCGGAAAAAAGCCTGTTCTTTTGATGGACGATGTTATGCTGGAGCTTGATCCTGACAAAAGGCAGAAATTGACTTCGATGCTGCCTGATTATGATCAGCTTTTCTGTACATTTTTACCGGGTGAACCATATGAAAGATACAGGCATTCTACGACAAAGGTTTTTACGATAGAAAAAGGTGAATGGCATGAATGATTACGATATAAAAAGTTCAAATCAGATTTTGGAAAGCTTTTTTGAAAATATAAATTCGGCCGAGCTTGAAAAAAGCAATAATGTAGTAAACGCCTGGAAAAAAACTGTATTAAAGATAAAGCCAAACGGCGAAAAGCTTGCTTCTCACAGTAAGGTAATCGATTTAAAAAATGACGTGCTTCTGGTAGAAACAGATCATCCGGGCTGGTCACAAATGCTTCAGCTGCACCGCGGTTTTATTTTAAAGGGACTTAACATGATTGTTCCCGAGCTTAAAATAAAGACTATTGCATTCAGGTTAAAGGGAAACGACATTAAGCTTTTCAGTCAGGAAGAAGAAATACAGAAAGAAAAGGAAATCCTGCGTAAAAAAATCGAGCAGCAGGAAGAAAAAACAGAAAAAGCGCTTTCAGAAATGGGTATTCGGAATAAAAATTCGGGTCAGAATGAGCGCAAAAATGAAGAAATGCCTGAATCCATGAAGAAATTATTTGAAGATTTAAAAAATAGCATGTTGACCAATAGCAAAAATTAATGATATATTCTATTACTACATTTTAGTAAATTCTAGAGCCATGTGCTCTTTAAAATAAGGAGAATATGCCATGTTAAGGACATATCAACCGAGCAAAGTAAAACGCAACAGAAAATTTGGATTCCGCGCAAGAATGGCCACAAAGGGTGGACGCAAGGTTCTTGCACGCCGCCGTGCTAAAGGAAGAAGAAAGCTTTCAGTTTGTGACGAAAAGAAAAAATACTAGTCTTTGGTAAAATACCTATGGAGACAGACTTTGTAATGGCAGGAAAATTCAGACGCGAAGAAAGAATTAAAAATCCTGCCGAAATAAAGAATCTGTTCAAAAACGGAAAAAAGGTAAGCGTATCCGGAGCTAAATTATTTTTTGCTAAAAGTGATAATGATTTTAACCGGATAGCCTTCCCTCTTCCGCGCGGCTACGGCAACGCAGTACAACGCAATGCAAGCAAACGCTACAGCCGTGAAGTCTATCGATTTTATAAAACATTCCTGAACACCGGATACGATATGCTTCTTCTAGTGTATCCCGGAAATGACTCGTTCAGCACAAGGTGTGTTCAATTTCGTACATTATGTAACAAGGCAGGTCTTGTAAGGGAATGATAAAACTTACTTTAAAGTTTTCAAAACTTTCCATGAAGTTTTCTGAACTTTTCTCAAAGTTTTTCTGTCTATTTATTAGATTCTATCAAAAATTCATTTCTCCTCTTTTTCCACCTTGCTGCAGGTATTATCCTACCTGTTCAAATTATGCTTTGGAAGCAATAGCAAAATATGGTGTTATTAAGGGCGGAATGATGTCTTGCAAGAGAATATTACGCTGTAATAGATTTTTCCCGGGCGGATACGACCCTGTTCCATAATTTCTAAATCTATAGGTATTTTTCATTTCTGGTAAACTCTTTTACTTTATTTAATTAAGAGGTTCAGAATGAACAAAAATTATTTGATGGCAATTATTTGCTCTGCCATCGTTCTTATAGGCTATACCATAGTTCAGGTAAAATTTTTTCCGGCGCCGACTCAGGAGCAGATAGCAGAACAGCAGGCTCAGCAAGCCGCCGCGGCTGGAGAAGGCGGCCAGGACGCATTGGTACAGGAAGAAACAGAACAGTCAGTTAAAGAATTTTCTATAACTGAGGCTGATTCTGGCGAACAGGCTGTCTCAGAAGAGATTTATACAATTGAAACCGACAAAGTTAAGGTAACATTTACTAACCGCGGCGGCGACGTAATTGGATACGAATTGACTGAACATTTTGACAACAAGACTAAAAAAGGCGTCGAAATGGCGGACAATATTTCCTCGCTGAACAGGGCGTTTGCGCTTTCGTTTGGCGGCGCCGAAAAAGGCATCGTAAATGACTTGTTTGTCGTAAAAGAGTTTGAGCCGGAAGCTGATGGTACAAAAAAAATCGCTTTTGCAAAAACTTATAAGGATTTTACTTTAATCAAGCAGTACACTTTTATTCCCGGCGAATATATGTTTAAGCTTAATGTTGTCGTAGACGGCGACGCTGATTTTGCCGGCTTTAATTACGGAACAGACAGCGGCTTAAATGCAGCTTATTCATTAAGGACTTCACCTCAGGTTGGTCCGTATTTTGATCCAAAGGTTGACCGTTACGAAAGCCGCTCTTTCCTTTCGATGAGCGAGGGAAAGGGAAAGAGAAAGCGCCTGGGTACAAAGGAATTTAAGCAGTTCAATAAATCATATAACTGGATTGGAATCGGCGGTAAATATTTCTGCGAAATCATCGTACCGGTAAAAAGCGATTCAATGCAGGACGCCTGGTATTCAACAAATATTGAAGTTTCAAATTATGCAAATGCCCAGGCTTTTGCAGTAAGAAAGTCGTTCAGTGATAAAAAGGTTAACGATCAGTATTATATTTATGTAGGTCCAAGAAGCGAAAAAGAGCTTAAAAAATATAACGCTGCAGATTCAAATAAATGGAATCTTGAAACACTCCGCCTTACAGAATGTCTGGAATCAAACGGATTTTTTGGATGGATAGAGGCTATTCTCAAGTTCTTTATGGAGCTTATCTATAAGTTCATTCCGAACTGGGGCGTAAGTATCATTATTCTTACTATTATCCTTAAGCTTGCACTTTTCCCGCTTACAATGAAGTCTTCGCTTGGAACGCTCAAAATGCAGGAAATTCAGCCTAAGATGCAGGCAATTCAGGAAAAATACAAGAATCAGCCGGAAAAGCTTCAGCAGGAAACGGCAAAGCTTTACAAGGAATCAGGCTACAATCCGATGTCCGGATGCCTTCCGCTTGTGTTCCAGATGCTTTTCCTTTTTGCAATGTATAATCTTTTCAACAATTATTTTGAATTCCGCGGAGCTGGCTTTATTAAGGGCTGGATCGATGACCTTTCAAGCGGCGACAGTGTTTATATGTTCAAGCACAGTATTCCGCTTATCGGAAGCCACATCAGGGTTCTTCCGTTGATTTACCTTATTACGCAGTTTATGTACGGAAAAGTAACTCAGCTTGGAAGCTCAATGGGTTCTCAGGCAACAAGCGGCCAGATGAAGTTCATGACATACGGACTTCCGCTCATGTTTTTCTTTATGTTCTATAACGCGCCGGCCGGATTGATTCTTTTCTGGACAGTCAGCAACGTGATTCAGATGGGTCAGCAGGTTATAATCAATAAGAGCATGGCAAAACGCAAGGCAGAATCAAATACAAATAACGTTGTAAAGCTTCCGCCTAAAGCAAAGGGTAAAGGAAAAAGAAAATAATTTTGTGAGGTACACATTATGACATATGAGTATGAAGGAAAAACAGAAAAAGAAGCCATTGAAAAGGCAGTAAATGAGCTTGGTCTTGAAAGGGACCAGTTCGATGTAGAAATTCTTGAAACGCAGAAAAATTCGCTTTTTAAGAAGGGATTTGTAAAAATTCGTGTTCACACAGAGGATTCAGCTGTTGCTTCTTCTGAGCATCACGCTCCGGCTGTAAAGGCAGCCAAGGTTGCAGATCCGCTTCCGCAGGGTGAATTTGAAGAAAAACTTATTGAATTCATTACAGAAGTAATTTCAAAAATGGGATATGACGCAAAGGTTGACGTTATGTTCCGCGAAGACCGCAAAATCGGGCTTAAGCTTGATTCAAAGAGTTCTTCAATCCTTATCGGACGCAAAGGAAAAAATCTCGATGCATTGCAGCTTTTGCTTAACGTATATGCCGGCCACCTTGGTCATGAGGATGTACGCGTAATTCTCGATACAGAAAATTACCGCATCCGCCGCGAGGAATCGCTTGTACGCCTTGCATATACTACAGCAGACAAAGTTCGCTCGACACGCAATTCAACATTGCTTGAACCGATGAATCCGTTTGAGCGCCGCTTGATTCATACTACACTTAATGATATTCCTGATATTGAAACTAAATCAGAGGGCGATGGTTTATATAAACAGGTAAGAGTTATATATAAGGGTATTGTCTAAGGTTTTCTAATCGAGAAACCTTAAAAAAAGGATGAATGAGTGAAGAGGATTAGTTTTGTAATTGGTATTGCAGCGGCCGTTACTTTTTCGGTATTTGCTTCAAATTCTAAATCAAAGCTTTCGGAGCCTGATTTGGGAGGAAGGGAATACAAGGAGACTCAGCATATTCTTTCGCTTGAGGATCAGGAGGTAACGCTTGTACCGGACGGAAGCCTTGCTTCTAAGGTAAAGGAGCGCGTTTTTGGAAGCATTTCTTCTGAAATGGGCTATTCTGCAGAAAAGCTTTATGAGATTAAAAAATCGGAAATTTCTGAAAATCCTGTTACGATTGAAGACATTTCCAAAATAATGCGTTCAATTTCTAAAATGGAAGGAATGCTTTATTATTCTCATACAAGAAAGCGCTGGGATATTCTTTATAAAACTGCTCACCGCATAGACAGTCTTGAATCAAAAAACGAGCTGCCCGATGATCTGGAAGGCTCGGCTGATGGAGTTGAATTTCCTGTTGTAATGGAAGACCATTCATTCGGAAAAAATTATTACGACACAAGCTATCTTCAGACTAAAAAAGAAGTCGCCATGTTCATGCGTAATACTACGACTATGGCTTATGGTCCCATAAAAGCCGTAAAGCCCGGAAACTTTAAGCTTGTTGTTTACGCCGTAGATAAAGGTGACACCTATGATGTTTATATGGCGATGTATGCAGACTTTAATAAGGTTTCGATGTTTGAAAAAAAGATGAACAATTCCTTTCTGGCGCGGCTTGAAGCTGTGTTCAGATGGTTCTTGCTTCAATTTTAATAAACTGAATAAATAATCTGGCGGGGAAAAATGAAACGGGTGAATATTATGTTTACTTTGCTTGCAGCGATGTTTATTGCAACAAGCTGCGGGCATGCACAGTCTAAAAAAACGGAGAAAAACGCGATGGATGTTTTGAATGGAAAAGAAGGTGTTTTTGCAGTAATGGATACTACTGCAGGTGAAATTGTAATCGAGCTTTATTATAAGGACACACCGCTTACAGTAATTAACTTTGCCGGTCTTGCAGAAGGAAAGCTTGATGCAGCAAATGGAAAGCCGTTTTATGACGGACTTACTTTCCATCGTGTAATCAGCAAGAATAACGGTGATGATCAGGACTTTATGATTCAGGGTGGAGATCCTGAAGGAACAGGACGCGGTGGTCCAGGATACAGATTCCCGGATGAAATCGTAAGCAAGTATAAATTTACAGAACCAGGACTTCTTGCTATGGCAAACGCAGGCCCGGCAACAAACGGAAGCCAGTTCTTTATCACTCTTGTACCGACAACATGGCTTAACGGAAAGCATACGATTTTTGGAAAAGTTCTTTCTGGAATGGAAGCCGTTAACGGAACAAAGCAGGGCGATAAAATCAAGAGCGTAAAGATTATCCGTCAGGGCACAGATGCAGAGGCATTTAAGGCAACTCAGGCTGAATTTGATTCAGTTGTAGGAGAGCTTCGTGCAAAGGCAAAGGCAGAAAAAGAAGCTAAATATTCTGCACAGGTTAAGTTGATTCAGAAAAAATTCCCGGGAGTAGAAAAGGATTCCAACGGAATTTATTATAAGGTATTAGGCGAAGGAAAAGGCGACGTTTGCGGTTCAAGAAAGATGGTTTCTGTTCATTACAAGGGCTATCTTCTTGACGGAAGCGTATTTGATAAGTCAGAAGGACGCGGACCGCTTGAGTTTATGACAGACGGCGGACAGATGATTCCTGGCTTTGACATTATGGTTCAGCAGATGAAGCTTGGCGAAAAGCGCACAATTATTCTTCCACCTGATTTGGCTTACGGTGAGCAGGGATATCCTGGAGTAATTCCTCCGGCTTCGTATATCTGCTTTGATGTAGAGCTTATTTCAGCAAAATAATTTACAGTCAAATAAACAGGAAAAGCTATGGATAACGCACAGCAGAAGTTTTTTGAGGAATTTTCATCTCGTGTTAATGATAAGGTTCAGAGCATTGAGATGATAAACATTCAGGCGAATAATGAAACATTTGAAGCCATGAAGCTTGTTCCTCAGGCCGGGACAAATCTTGTCTGGGGACTTCTTGTTGTGTGCGAGCATAGCTTTTATTTTTATGCTCATCCGTATGAGTCGATGATGATGTCAATGTTCCGCGCAGCCTCTCAGGGTGAAGCGCCAAAGGAACAGTTTTTTTCTTTTGATGCAGTAAAGAATTTTGTAATTGTTGAAAGAGAAAAAAAATGGTACGACATATTTTTTAATTCAACTAAATTTGTTCTTGATGTAACATTCGAAATTGAAGGCAAAACTTATTCCTGCTGTTTTAATACTCAGTCAAAGGCAGCCGATGTTGCAGCAAAAATTAAAGCCCTTCTTAAATAATTAAATCATAGATGAAAGACATAACGATTCTTTGTAAGGTAGTAGATAATTTTGGCGACATTGGTTTTGTCTGGCGTCTTTCTAAAAATCTAAAAAAAATAATTATTGAAAAAAAACTTGATTACAATATAAGGCTTGTTGTAAGTGACCTTGGAATTTTTTCAAAGCTTTGTCCCGAAGTAAATCCGGCGCTTGATTTTCAGATTGCAAACGGATTTGAGGTATTTAACTGGAACGCGGACGAGCTTTGCTTTGATGCGTTTTTTAAAAGAAATCCCGAAATTATTTTTGAATGCTTTCAGTGCGGAAGGCCGGCCTGGCTGGAAAGATTACTGTTTGATGTCGGGATAGAACGCACGGTTCAGATTTTAAATATCGAATATCTTACTGCGGAAGATTACGCTGATACTTTCCACTGCTTAAAATCGGCGACGCGTTCTATAAAGGTAAAGAAAGTAAACTTTATGCCGGGCTTTACAGACAGGACGGCCGGGCTCATATTGGACGAACCGTATTTATCACACCATCGCTTCTGCACAGCACTCACGGACGCGCAGCGGCGTGGCGCGCCACTGAAAGTGCTGATGTTCTGTTACGAGAGGAACTTTGCGCCTGTAATAAAAGCGCTTGACCGTTTTGAAGCCTTTATGAAAAATAGTGACCCAAGTTTTAACATGCAGGTTTTTGTGGCGCAGGGGCAGGGAAAAGAAGCCTTTGTGAATGCGTTTTCAGTGGCGCGCCATAGCTGGGATGCCAAAATGCTTCCGTTCATGCGTCAGGAGGCGTGGGATGAGCTTATATGCTCGATGGATATTCTTTTTATCCGAGGCGAAGACAGCATGTCCAGGGCGTGCGTTTCAGGAATTCCGTTTGTATGGAATGCGTATGTTCAGGAGGACGACTATCAGCTTGTAAAAGTGAATGCGCTTCTTGGCAGAATGGAAAAATGCTTTGATTCAAAATCGGACGAAGATGCATTCAAAACTGTAAGCGGAATGTGGCGCGCGTATAACGGCGATAAAGAATATGGTGCAGGCAATGACGCATTACTCGAAGAAAAAATTTTTGAGTTTTTAAAGTGCTGTTTGAGTTCACCTGTAAAAAAAGGCTTTGAAAAATTCTCTGAGCTTGTTTTTGGTAACGGGAATTTTACAGACAACCTTCTTGAATATGTAGAGAAAATAGTTGTATAATTAATAACACACTTTATTTGAATTTTTTTTTATGGGGATAGAAAATGATATCTACAAACGAAATCAGAGTTGGCTCAGCTTTTATGTATGAGAACGCACCGTTCATCGTTCAGAGAATGCTCGGACAGAAGGGCGGACGTGCAGGTATGGTAACTAACCTTCGCGTAAAGAACATCCTTACTGGTTCTACACAGGATTTGGGTCTTGATGCCGGCGAAAAGTTTGATGAAGTTGAGCTTGTTGAAAAAACAGTTGCTCTTTCTTATGTTGATGGCGATGACTTTCACTTTATGGATCAGGAAACATACGATGAAGTTCTTCTTACAAAAGAAGACCTTGGCGACAATGCCGGATATATTTCTCCAGATGATGAGATGGAAATCAAGATTACATACTACGAGGACAAGGCTGTTGGTGTTAAGCTTCCTGTAAAGGTAACACGCACAATTACATACTGCGAGCCTGGTGTTAAGGGTGATACTTCTGGTAAGTCTCTTAAGCCGGCAACTCTCGATACAGGTGCAGAAGTTAAGGTTCCGTTGTTCTGCAACATCGATGACCGCATCGTAATTGATACACGCGACGGTTCATTCGTTGAGCGCGCAAAAGACTAATCAGCAAAACTGATTATCCGATATTGAATTAAATATTCAGTAAAATAAAAAGGCTGCCCGATTTGGACAGCCTTTTGTTTTATGCAGCTCTAAGCTTTTAATTTATTTTGTTGTAACTGATTCAAAGTACTTCTGGAAAGCAGCCTGTGCTTTTTCTTCTGTCAAAGTTGTCTTTGAATCAGGAATGTATTTGTCAGCTACTTCTTTTGTTGCCGGCCATACTGAAGAATAAGGGAGGAACATCAGAGCGAATACTTCGCCGTCTTTTGCCTGCCATGAATCTTCCATTTCTGAACCGGAAATCATTTCGCTTGTTACCTGCTGAACTGCTTCTTCCATGTAGTTAAGTGAATCATCAGCGTTGCCTGTATCCTGTGTGTATGAGCGGAGTACAGAATTGATTGATGTGTTAACTGATGTTGCAAGTTCGTTGCGTGCGTTGAGCTTTGCAGCCTTGAGTGAGTTTGCAAAATTAGAAAGCTTTGAGCTTCCTACAGCATAAATTCCTGCTGATGATTTTTTGCCTTTTGTAACCCAGTCCGGTCGTGGTGTTCCGTCCTTTCCGTAAACAACTGCGTTTGGTTTTTCAACTGCAGCAGGTGCTTCTGTTGTTGTTTTGTTGTCTTTTTTGTTAGATGCACAGCCGAATGTGAGCAATGCAGCCATAATGCATGAAACTGCAAAAATAGACTTCTTCATAATAAACTCCTATTGCCGATTTATGTTTGTCCCGTAAATCGGACTTTTATAATATTATACAGTTGCAAAAAATATTACAACTGATTAAAAAACCTTATTATATTGCGCTATTTGCGTCATTTAATGGCGTCGTTTAGTTTTGCCTTAAATTCCTTTTCGATTATGTCTTTAATAAGCATGTATGCTTTCTGCTCGGCGCCTTTAGTATTCAGGTGACCAGCGCGGCCGTTTTTGGAAAATGTAATTACATTGTTTCCGGTCGCTTTATCCTTCATGCTCGAAGAAAGGCTGTAATTTACAAAGTAGTGCTTGTCATCGTTTGTGCCTAAATCTGTGAGCGAGATTTCGGCTTCGATTATGTAATCGGCGGCCGCGGCGCTGCTGATTGTCATAAAGCGGTCTGTTATTATCGAAGAGAAAGCATTGCTTATGAGGTTTGCGCTGTCATTTGTAACGCTGACGGCAACCTGAATGTCTTCGATAATTTCTTTTGAAAAATGTACGATGCTTTCGGTGTCGGTATACGAAAGGGTTGTGTCAGGCTTTTTAAGCGGCGCGAGTACGTTAATCAGGAAAAGATTGTATTCGTTTTCTTTTGCAAGATTAAGCGCTGTTTCTGCATACGAAACGCTTTTGAGTTTGCCGCGGTTTTGTTCGGCAAGCTTGATGTTCTGGTTAATCTTTTTTTCGTTTGCATGAAGAAGCGACGCGTAATAGTCGGCCGCCTGCTGCCTGTCTAAAACGGCAAGCGCGTAAATTGTTCCGTCGTTGGAAGAATATTTCTTTACGATTTTGATTCCGGAAATTTCTTTGAGCGACGCCGTCGTGTTTATTGAAGACGAGAATTTTGAATCAGAAGAAATCTCTGTCGAAGAAACGTCATATGTCTCGTTTGATTCGATTTTCATTCTGATAATTTTTGTTACTTCCGATTTTGCGGAATCTTCTGCTCCAGAATCAGTTTCGCCTGAACCTACGCCTGTTATGTAATAAACGGCCGGATAGTTTGAAGGCGTTCCTGTTACCCATTCCGGTGCGGCTGCCAGGTCCTTCTTTGATGATTTGGAGGCTTTGGCAGTATCTTTTTTTGCGCTTGCAAATGCAGAAAATACGCAAAGTGAAATTAAAATCACAGATAAAACTTTTTTCATAAAGTTCCTTCGATATTAAGCTGTATTAAACTGTAGTACCTTAAAAAATCCTAATTACATTCTGACTGATGAGCGCTTGATCAATTTCTTGATTTCATCATTTTCGCCGAGCCAGACTTTTTCGTTTGATTCCATGTTTACGAGTTCAGCTGTTACAAAATATGAGCGGGTTGATTTTTTGCCGTTTGAATCGATGATTGTTTTTACAGTTCCCTGAAGCATGAAGTCAGCGGCTGTTTCGTTTCCGAGATTTTTGGCTGTTTCTACGCTGGAATTAATCTGCTGGTCATCGCGCTCTTTTCTGATTTCGCCTCTTTCAGAAGAATTTGCAACTGAAGTAACTTTTCCGCTGTTGATAAGGCTTATTTCGATTTTCTTTGAGATAATCGATGTGTCCATGTGTTCATCACTTAAATTGCGGAAATCGCCTACGATGATAATCGGCTTTTTGCCCTTTTCAGTTCTGAATTCGTTATACCATCCGGCAGAAAGGCATTGTTCAATCAGGCTGTCACTTACGATGCGGACATCTGTGTCGTTCCAGTAGCCGCTCAAATCTGTTGTAGAATTTGAATCAACACGCTTAACTTTTGTGCTTGCACAGCAGCAGATTGAAAACATGAATGCTGCGAATACAAATAAAGATAACTTTTTCATAAACTAAATCTCCTTTTCGATATGAATATATATATATAATAAATAAAATGCGGAAATATTACAAATAAAATGGAAAAAAAACAGGCAGCGGGGAAACACTGCCTGTTACAAGGAGGGAGTTTTTGTGAACTGAAAATTTTTGTTTTCAAGTCCTTCAAAAAAAAAGAACCGCATAGGAGGAAAAGGAAGCGGTTCTTTTTTGTAATATTTTTTTTTGCTTGCTGTTGTACGTAGAATATAGTATTATTTAATTCTAGTCAATAGATTTTGACAGAATTTTACAGAAAATATTGCATTTTTTGCGGTATTTTGCGAAATTAGTGACATTCTTTGCGGTTTTTTGCGAATTTATGCGAAAAACAAAGATTTTTAGGAGTTAATATGAAATTTGGAATTATTGGCGCAATGGAAATTGAGGTTTCAAAATTATTAGAAGCCATGAAATCAGCCGGAAATGTAAAGGAAACAGAGGCCGGTTCACTTAAGTTTTTTGAAGGAAAAATCAACAACACTGATGTTGTAGTGGTAAGAAGCGGTGTTGGAAAGGTAAATGCGGCTTTGTGCGCCCAGAGATTGATTTTGAGCTTTGGCTGCGAATTTATCATCAATTCTGGAATTGCAGGCGCGATGGCAAGCGGACTCGGTGTTCTTGATGTAGTTCTTTCAAGCGACGCGGTCTACCACGATATGGATGCGACCGGGTTTGGGTATAAACCGACAGAGGTTCCGCAGATGGCTTGTTCTGCTTTTCCGGCCGATACAAAAATGATAGAAAAAATCCTTAAGATTTTCCCGACGCTCAAGGAAGCTGAAGGACATAAGCTTGTGGTAGGCCGCGTCGCGACCGGCGATCAGTTTATATCTGACAAAGCGGTGAAAGAGCATATTAAGGAAATCTGCTCTCCTGCTTGCGTGGAAATGGAAGGCGCTGCTATTGCACATGCCTGCTGGCTTAACAAGACGCCGTTTGTAATTATCAGGACGCTTTCTGATATGGCAGACGACAGCGCCGATGCAACATACCAGTTTAATGAGAATACAGCCGCTGATTTGAGTGCAGCGATTATGCTCGCACTGTTGAAGCAGTTCTGATAATGAGAAAGCTTCTTGCTTTTCTGTCTGCGGCATGTCTTTTTCTGTCCGCAGTAGAATATTCAATTCCAAAGCCTCTTCCGTTTTTGCGGCTGGGGCTTGCAAATCTTCCGCTCGTAATTGCACTTCATTTTCTTGATGCAAAAAATTATTTAATTCTGATTGTATTGAAAATCCTGGGACAGAATTTGATTTCGGGAACGCTGTTTTCGTATGTATGCGTTTTTTCGATTTGCGGTTCGTTTGCGTCTGGAATCGGGATGCTGATTTTGTATAAGGCGTTTTTCAGGCGTGGTTTGATTTCAAATACAGGGATTTCGATTGGCGGCTCACTTTTAAATTCACTTGCACAGCTTGCTGTGGCAAATTTAATTTTGTTTCCCGGAACAGATGCGGCAAAATTTATTGCGCCCGTACTTTTGGGTTCAAGTTTGGTGACAGGAATTTTACTTGGCTTGTTTGCAGAAAAATTTTATTCTTCGTCGGAATTCGTAAGGCTTGTAAAATCAGAGCGGCAGGTAGAAAAATGAATGAGATTTTAAAGACGATAATTTTTTGGTCAATTACGGTTTGCCTTGCGGCTGCTTCTTTTATTATGCGGAAAAAAATCAAGGTGATTCCGGTTGTTGTAGTGACGCTTTCGATTACGCTGATTACGCTTTTGATTCCGAACGGAAAAGTTTTATTCAGAATTAATTTTTTAAATTCGTTTCCGATTACGCAAGGCGCATTTTTAAAAGGCTTGCAAAAAAGCGCGGTACTTTCTGGAACTGTTTTTCTTTCGCGGATTTTTATCTCAAAAAAAATCCTGCTTCCCGGAACAATAGGCGCCCTTATTTCAAAAACTTTTTTTTATTTTGAAAAGCTTACAGAGAAAAAAATTGATTTAAAATCTAAAAATATTTTGAAGAATATCGACGCGCGGCTTTGTGAAATATGGAATGAGGAATTTGCTTGATGGAAGAAATTTTGAATGATGGATATCCGGAACAAATTCTTTCACTTCCAATTGCGCCGTATCTTGAACAAATCGTAAATGATTTAAAAGCATCGCCGAATCATTTTTTAATTTTAACAGCGGAGACTGCGGCAGGAAAATCAACTGCGGTTCCGTTTGCTCTCCTAAAGCATTTTCCAAAAAAAATATTCATGCTCGAACCGCGTCGTCTTGCATCACTTTCGATTGCAAATCGTGTTTCTTCTTTGCTTGGTGAAGAATGCGGAAAAACCTGCGGTTACCGGCTTGCGCTTGATTCAAATGTAAATTCTGATACGCGGCTGGTTGTGATGACTGAAGCAATTTTGACAAAAGCGCTTCAAAAAGATCCGGCTCTGGAAGAAACAAGCGTTGTGATTCTGGATGAATTTCATGAGCGTTCTGTTCATGCAGACCTTGCGCTTGCATTCTTGAAAGAAGCGATGAGCCTTCGCGATGATTTATACGTAATCATAATGTCTGCGACAATCAATACGCAAAAAATCTGTGAATATTTAAATGCGCCTGTCTTAAAAATTCCGGGCAGGACTTTTCCGGTTCAAGTTGAATACAAGCCAAACCTTTCTGCGGATGACGCTGCGATTGAAGAAGTAAGATTGATTTTAAAATCTGCGGCTGGAATAAAAAATGGAAAAGGGTTTGATTCAAAATCAATTCTTGTTTTTCTTCCGGGAATTTATGAAATTAAAAAATGCGCCGCGCAGATTCAGGCAAAAATAAATTCGATTGGTTCAGATAAAAATTATTTATGTAATAAAAATTTCATCATCGAAGTTTGTTTGCTGCACAGTTCAATATCGATTGACGAGCAGAAAAAAATATTGTCGCTTCCTGAAAAAAATGTAATCAGGATAATTGTTTCGTCTTCGATTGCGGAGACTTCGCTTACAGTTCCAGGTGTGTATGCGGTAATCGATTCGGGTATGTGCCGCGTTACAAGAATGAACAACAATGTTGGAACGACGCATCTTGTAACGGAAATCGAATCTGAATTTTCGGCTGACCAGAGAAAAGGACGCGCCGGCCGAACGCAGGAAGGAAAATGCATTCGGCTGTGGGATGAAAAAGAGCCGCGTCAAAAAAATTTTCCGCCTGAAATTTTACGGACTGATTTGTCATCGGTTGTGCTTGAATGTGCTGAGTGGGGCGCGTCCGTTCCGGAAAATTTAAGCTGGTTGGACAAACCGTCACCGGCGGCCTGGCAGACTGCACAACGCCTTTTAAGATTAATAAAATGTCTGGACAGTCAGAACAGGATTACAAATACAGGAAAGGCCGCCTTACGTCTTGGTATCGAGCCGCGACTTGCGTGCACAATCTTTGCGTCATCCGCGCAAACCGCGCTGCCTTATTCACAATACAAGGAAGCAGCGCCTAAAGTTCAGAAGCAGTTTTGCAGCATGATAGAAAGCCGCCTTAACGCGATTAAAAATTGCGGTAGCGATGGAAATGACGGTATCAGCGGAAATAAAAGCGGAAATAAAAGCGGAAATAAAAGCGGAAATAAAAGCGGAAATAAAAGCGGAAATAAAAGCGGAAATAATGGCGGAAATAATGGCGGAAATAATGGCGGAAATAATGGCGGAAATAAAATTGGCGGGCTGTTAAAGGATTTTGTACCGGAAAAAGAATTTTTGCTTTCAGGATTTCCGGACAGGATTGCAAAATTAATTTGCAGCGTGAACGGAAATTGTGGCGCTGCTGGTTCTGCGGATTCGGGCGAGTATCGGTTAGCGTCGGGCCGTACTGCTCTACTGAAAAATTACGGCAGCGCGGTTTTACCGGAATACATAATCATTACGGAAATGGATGCCGGAGAAATTCAGGCGTCTGTTTACTCGTATAAAGAAGTAAACAAAGAAATTGCAGAGGAATTTTTATTCAGGAATTCTTCGAAATATGAAGAAGTTGAATTTTCAAAAGACGGAAAAATTATTAAGACAGAATTTACTGTTTACGGGAAAATAATTCTTTCACAGAAAAATCTTCCCGTAAAAAATGAAGATAAAAAGCTTGCGGTAATTTCTGCAATCAAAAAGAACGGTTTTGATTTCTTGCAATTTAAAGATGAAAAATTCTTAAATAAAATTTTATTCTGCGCACAAAAGAATTCACTTCCAAATTATCAGGAAGAATTTTCAAGTGATTCAACTTTAAAAGACTTAAAGAATTTTCTTTCTGAAAATGCTGAAAAATGGCTTTTGCCTTTTCTTTCTGATGATAATGCTTTTTCAAAATCAGTTTCGGAAAAAACAATTTATGATTCGCTGTATTATTTTTTTGATGGAAGCAAAATTGAGCATCTTGCTCCTGACAGGCTTGTTTTGGAAAACGGAAAAAGCGTAAAGATTGATTATCAGTCTGACGGTCAGAAAATAGAGCCTGTTCTTGAAATTATAATTCAGCAGATTTTCGGCTGCTTTTCAAATCCAAAAATTCTTGGAGTTCCGGTTTTGCTTAAGCTTCTTTCTCCGGCACGGCGTCCGCTTCAGATTACAAAGGACCTGGATAATTTCTGGAATACGACATGGCCTGAAATCTGCAAGGAAATGAAGGGGCGTTACCCCAAGCACAACTGGGATTATCGTAAAATATGACATTGTGTTGTCATATATTTGTGATATAATTTATTCATGCAAATCGATCAGCTTTTTGAATTCGTTTATATTCTAATCGATAAAAAACAGGTGACAGCCGCAGAAATGGCAAAGTGGTTCGGAGTGTCAACGCGCACGATATACCGCTGGATTGACGCGCTTTCTGTTTCGGGGGTCCCAGTCTACTCGCTAAAAGGCCGTGGAGGCGGGATTGCCATTTCCGAAAATTATTCGCTGGACAAAACTGTTTTGTCGGAAGAAGAAAAGCTTGCTGTAGTTTCGAGCGTAAAGGCGCTGAATTCTTTAAGCGGAAATAAGGCTGGAATCGCGGGACTAACCGGCTTGTCTGGTGCAAATCTTAAGGCAGCGGAAAAGCTTTCCCGCCTTGTTGCAAGTGATGCGGACTGGCTTGAAGTTGATTTTTCGCCATGGAGCCCGGAGGGAAAGAATGTTAGCGAGCTCTTTGGGACTTTGCGCGACTGCATATTGAAAAAGAAGCAGGTTCGATTCGATTATTTTTCGGGCAGCGGAATTATTGAAAAGCGCATCGTTCATCCGTGGAAGCTCGTTTATAAAGGTCAGGCATGGTATTTATTCGGCTGGTGCACTGAGCGCAAATCAGGACGTTTTTTTAAAATCAGCAGAATGCGGAATGTTGTTGCGACTGGCCGGGCGGTGACTGTTACAAAAGATGCGGCTAAATTCGAAGAAGCGGAAAAATTACAGGCAGCGCAAAAGTACAAAACACCACTTATACAAATCAAGGCAAAAGTTGCATCATCAAAAATATCATATTTATTGGATACATTTATTTGCTCACAAGTGATTCCCAAAAAAGACGGAAGCGTTACAGCATCTTTTACCGTTCCCGATATTGGCTGGATTTACGAAATGCTTCTTGCGTTCGGGCCGGATATAAAAATCATTTCACCGAAAGCGGTTAGGGATAAAGTGCTTTTACTGGCAAAAAGCGTTGTTAAGATGTATAAATAATTTTCTTTTTTAATATGACACGCTATTGTCATATTTAGTATGTTACATTGTACTTACAATTTATTTGATTTATGCAGTTTATGGAGAGGTGTAACATGCCGTTTGATTTTAAGAAAGAATACAAGGATTTTTATCTTCCGCGAAAGACTGAAGACAAAAAAAATCTTTTGGACAGCATAGCAAAAATCCACACGACCGAAATGGGAGCCGGCAGAATCAGACGGAATCTAGGGCTTGATAAGACTGCGCCAGATTCTGACCCGGTTGAATTCTGCAGGCAGAAAATTCTTTCCCCGCTCTGCAATATCTACAGGCAGGGAAAAAACTGGTACTGTGAGATTGAAGGAATCAGAATCACGGTTAATTCATACAGCTATACGATAATAACGGCGCACAAAATGCAGGGGCGGATTTGAATATGGGAAAGCGGCCGGAGTTTTGTTCGATAAAGACTTTTGAAGAATTCTCAAAATATTACTGGTATCGCGAGGAACTTATAAAAATCTGCCGGTCGCTCGGTCTTAAATCTGATGGCGGAAAGATTGAGCTGAACGGTGTGATAAAATCTTATTTTGCAGGCGAAAAGATTTTGCCTCAAATAAAGCAGCATGGTAAAAAAGAGGCGGCATTCTGCAAAGAATTTTCAGCATCATGCAAAAAATCAACGAAAGGAAAATCGGTTTGTGAATTGAGTCTAAAGACCGGGCTTATAGAATGCGGCTTTACTTTTGGAAACCGCTTCCGGGAGTTTTTTGCAAGTCAGACGGGAATCCAGAAGTTCAAGTTCAATGCTGATATGGTTGCGACTGTCAAAAAAGTAAAGGAAAGCGGTGACACAAACTTTACGCTTGGAGATTTGCTTGATGTTTATTACGGAAAAAAAATATATGCAAAATATGATAAATCCGCGTTACAATGGAATAAGTTCGTAAAGGATTTTTGTGCCGACCAGGCAACCGCAATTTTTTCGGAAAGGCTTAAGGCTGCCGCCGCGTTATGGAAAATCGTGCGTGAATCGGATATGCCGAAAGTATATTCACATGAACTTTTTATAAGGAGGTATTATGCCGAGACCACAGAACAAAGAGGGGCTTTTAAAAGCTGCGAATGAAAACTACGCAAAACTGATTGAAGCGATTTCAGGATTGAGCGACGAGGAACGGAACACTCCGTTTGATTTTTCGGGAGACGCCGGGAAAAAAGAAGCGCATTGGGGACGCGATAAAAATGTTCGTGATGTAATAATGCATTTGTATGAATGGCACCAGCTTATGATTGGCTTTGTCACAAACAATGCGCATGTTCAGGATAAAAAAAGCAGCATCGCATTTTTGCCGCCTGATTATTCCTGGAAGACATACGGCGCGATGAACATGATGTTCTGGAACCGCAATCAGGATATAACTGAAAAGGCGGCACTCAAAAAGCTTGAGGCGTCTCACAATAAAGTAATGGCGCTTATCGAAAGATTTTCTGACGAGGAGCTTTTTACAAAAAAATATTTTGTCTGGGTTGGAAACGCCGCGTTGGGTTCATTTTTTATAAGCAATACTTCAAGCCACTATGACTGGGCGCTTAAAAAGCTTAAGGCTCACAAAAAAAGAATTGCTTCTCAAAATAAAAAGTAGGAATGTCCATGCATTTTGTAAACGCAAAATCGATATTAAACAAGCATGGAATAAACATTTACCGCGGCTGCTCGCACGGTTGCATTTACTGCGATTCACGAAGCAAGTGTTACCAGTTTGCGCACGAATTTGAAGACATTGAAGTAAAGCAGAACGCGCCTGAATTGCTGGAAGAAGCCCTGCGCAAAAAACGGAAGCGATGCATGATTGGAACCGGTTCTATGGGCGATCCGTATATTCCGGCAGAAAAAGAACTTTGCATTACGCGGCATTGTCTTGAGGTAATTGAAAAATATAACTTTGGCGCGGCGGTTCTTACAAAATCCGATTTGGTTTTGCGCGATATTGATATCCTGTCGAGGATAGGCAAAAAGACAAGGGCAATTGTCCAGATGACGCTTACCACTTATGACGACGCGCTGTCGAAGATTTTGGAACCGGGCGTGTGTCCTACAAGCCGCCGCTTCGATGCATTAAAAGCATGCCGCGATGAAGGAATTGAGACTGTTGTCTGGTTTACGCCGCTATTGCCGTATATTAATGACACAAAGGAAAATATCGCCGGTATTGTCGATTATTGCGTGCGAGCCGGAGTGAGCGCGATATTGTGCTTTGGAATGGGCGTTACATTGCGTGAAGGAAACCGCGAATATTATTATTCTGCATTGGACAGGAATTTCCCTAACTTAAAAGAGCGGTACATAAAGTCATTCGGGAACAGCTATATGGTTTCAAGTCCGGATGAACGCGAGCTGATGGCTTATCTTTCAAATTTGTGCCGCAAAAATAACATCATGCTCGGAGCAGAAAATATTTTTGACTGGATGAATAAATTTCCTGAAAGCGAACACGATGCGGCATATCAGCAGGAATTGTTTTAAAAAATCAGTAATAAAAAATCTGTAACATAGAAACAAAATGTGTTATAATGCGACCCAATTGGAATAATCATGTCGTTAATGAGTTTTGTAATTGTGTGTCCGATGCTGTTTATGGCGGGATTTGTGGATTCGATTGCGGGGGGCGGTGGATTGATTTCGCTGCCGGCATATCTGTTGGCGGGGCTTCCGATACATACGGCAATCGGAACAAATAAATTTTCGTCTGCATTTGGAACGGGACTTGCGACATTCCGGTATATAAAAAGCGGGCTTGTTATCGTAGGGCTTGCTATTCCGTCTGTGTTTTTTGGATTTGCGGGCTCTGCAATAGGCGCAAGGCTTTCGCTTTTTGTGTCAGAAAGCATTTTAAAATCACTTTTAGTTGTGGTACTGCCTGTGGCGGCGTTTTGCGTCTTGAACAAGCGCATTTTTAAGATGAACGAAAACATTGAATTTAAGTGCACGAAAAAAGCCTTTTTGATTGTAATGATGTCTGCGCTTATTATAGGGATGTATGACGGTCTTTACGGTCCGGGAACAGGAACTTTTTTGATAATCGCTTTTACTGTTTTTGCCAGGATGAATGTAAGGCAGGCAAACGCTCACACGAAGGTTATAAATTTTTCGACAAACATTGCGGCGCTGGCAGTTTACCTGATGCACGGTCATGTAATTTTTACGCTTGGAGCGGCAGCGGCCTTGAGCAATATGCTGGGAAGCTATCTGGGGTCCGGGCTTGTACTTACCCATGACCCTAAGATAGTAAAACCAATAATTATATTTGTTTTAATCCTGCTTCTCGTAAAAATTATCACAGGATTTTAATTATAAAATTCATCTTTACACTGCCGCTCACCGCGTGCACGCGGTTAGTTGAAGCGCTTGTCTTCGATTCGCTTTGTCTTCTTTTCGCTGCGCGGAAGCTCGCCGATGCCGACAACTTTAACTTTTGGCGTCATGTTGTATTTCTGCTTGAACTGATACTGAATGCCAAGGTTGACTTCTGTCCTGTCGGTGCCGCCTTCAACTTCAACAAAGAGCGTCATCTGGTCTTTGCCGTCAACATGCTCGATAACAGCGCGGTATTCGCTTGAAGTTCCCGGAACTGACTTGATAACGTCTTCGATTGTGCTCGGGAAGATGATGTTTCCCTTAACTTTTACCATATCGTCGCTGCGGCCCAGAATCTGAGTGATGCGCGGATATTTTCTGCCGCACGGACATTCACCCGGAACGAACGCTGCAAGGTCGTGTGTGCGGAAGCGAATTAACGGAGCGCCTTCCTTTACGAGGGTCGTAAGCGTGATTTCGCCAATCTGGCCTTCTGGAACTGGCTTTCCCGTATTCGGATCAAGGATTTCGATATAAACAAAGTCGTCAAAAATGTGCATGCCTTCTGACTGTTCGGTGCAGTTAATACCGATTCCCGGTCCGTAACATTCTGTAAGTCCGTAAATATCGTAGAGCTCGATTCCGAGAATTGATTCGATTCGCTTACGCATTTTTTCGCCCCAGCGCTCTGAGCCGATGACGCCTTTTTTGAGCTTAATGTTTTTGCCGATGCCGCGGGCTTCTACCTGTTCTGCAATCAAAAGCGCATATGACGAAGTGGCGCATAATACTGTAGAGCCTAAGTCCTGCATCATCTGAAGCTGCTTTTCTGTGTTGCCAGGTCCCATCGGGATGGCCATTGCGCCTAATTTTTCACATCCTGCCTGGAAACCGATGCCCGCGGTCCACAAACCGTATCCCGGCGTGATTTGGATGCGGTCCTTTTTTGTAATTCCGGCAAGCTCGTAGCAGCGTGCAAACATTGTTGCCCAGTCATCAACGTCTTTCTGTGTATACGGAATTACGACCGGAGCGCCTGTAGTGCCGCTTGATGAGTGAATGCGGACGATTTCTTCTTCAGGTACGGCGGCAAGTCCAAGCGGATATGCTTCGCGAAGCTCCTGCTTTGTGACAAACGGAACGAGATTTTCAAAGTCTTCCTGAGTCTTGATGTCATCAGGATTTACATTTTTAAAGCGCTCCGTATAGAAAGGATTTCCGCTTGCCTTAACGCGGCGAATCTGATTTTTTATCTGTTCAAGTTGAAGTTCAGTCATTTTCATAGAAAATCTCCTAAGTTGTGTTTCTATTTATAGTATCACTTGGGGCTGGATTTGTCAAGTTTTAACATCAGGCATATTCATGTTTACGATGGCATCTGTTGAATTCTTACCGGTATAGCGTTATCCTAAATTTATGGATTATAAATTTAGTGAATATAAAACTTTTGTCGTAACTGTGTTCCTGTTTTTTGTCGGTTCAATAATGGGCTGGGTTCTGGAATTGTTCTACAGAAAATTTTTTGCGCAGAATCAGAATCCAAAAAAATGCTGGGTCAATCCTGGCTTTTTGACAGGGCCATGGCTTCCGGTTTACGGATTTGGTGCGGCGGCTTTGTTTGCGATGAGTTTTATTGAAACTTTCATCACTAAAATTGATACCGGCGGAATTCTTCATTATGTTGTAATGATTATTTTTATGGCGCTCGTTATGACATGTATAGAATTTATTGCGGGAATTATTTTTATTAAGGGAATGAAAATTCGTCTTTGGGATTACACTGATGAATGGGGAAACTTTTTGGGAATAATCTGCCCTAAATATACTTTCTTCTGGGCGCTTCTTTCCGGTGCGTATTACTTTTTTCTGTTTCCAAAATTCCTGGAGCTGGTGCTCTGGTTTATCGAACATCCGTGGTTTTCGTTCACTGTAGGAACTCTGTTCGGGCTTTTTTTAGTCGACTTAGGATTTTCAATGCGGCTTGGAACGATTATCCGCAAAAAGGCGATGGAGCTTGATAAGGCTTCGGCAATCAACATTCAGAAGCTTCAGACTGTTTTGCGTCAGGAAAAATTTGTAAAATTCTTCAGCGTGCACAATGAAGCTTTCCTTACAAGTAAAATTCAGAGCTTTGAAGATTTTATAAGCCGTTCCCCGGCAAAGATGAGCGAAGAGCAGTAATCTTACGAAAAACACCACAACAGGGAAACTTCATAATAATTGAACAAAACCCTTTTCCATTATACAATTCTGTTACTATAAACGATATCTTTTCGATATAAATTTTAATTTTTGACAGAAAAAATGTGAGGATTCAAATGGAAAAGGATTTTAAAATCAACACAAAATGCGTTCAGGCCGGATACACTCCAAAGAACGGAGAGCCGCGTCAGATTCCGATAATTCAGTCTACGACTTTTAAATACGACACAAGCGAAGATATGGGAAAGCTGTTTGACCTTGAGGCAAGCGGATATTTCTATACAAGGCTTCAGAATCCTACAAATGATTTTGTTGCGGCAAAAATCGCGGCTCTGGAAGGCGGAACTGCGGCAATGCTTACTTCTTCAGGACAGGCAGCAAACTTTTTTGCGCTTTTCAATATCTGCGAGGCAGGAAGCCACATTGTAGCTTCAAGTTCAATTTACGGCGGAACATTCAACTTG
>CACYCX010000102.1 GCA_902772975.1 uncultured Spirochaetaceae bacterium | reverse complement strand
TTTTGTAAACCAGATTATGGTTTTTATGAAGCAGCTTTTAGGTAAGCGCATTCCTGTTCTTGATGTAATAAAGCTGATGGTTTATTCGCTTCCTTTTATAATTGCACAGTCTGCTCCATTTGCAACGCTTACCGGATTTTTAATGTGCCTTGGACGAATGATGAGCGATAACGAAATCCTTATCCTCCGTGCATCAGGCTTTTCAATTACAAAAATAATTTTGGCTCCGATTCTTGCTCTGGGAATTTTAATTTCGCTTTTTTCATTTTTTGTAAATGACTATCTTCTTCCTGTCGGTACAATCAAAACGCACCAGCAGCTTAGAAAAACGATTGCGTCCAATCCTGCGATGGAAATTGAAAGGCAAAGCGTAAAGCATCTTAACAATGCAACAGTTGTAATCGGAAATGTAAATGATAAGACGATAGATGATCTTGTTGTGTTTGATGTTGACGGTGATGGCGAGCAGCGTGTAATTATCGCAGGTAAGACTGAAATTTCTTCACCCAAGCTTGAAGGCGTTGCGATGAATTTTTCAATGCAGGATCCGATTGTGGCTGTTTTCTCGCGTGTCGGCCGTGATACTTTTGATGTGATAAAGAGCTCACTTCTTTCATTCAATTTGTTTGAGGCAACAGTCTTTAATTTTGACAAATCTGTTTCGCCTCAGGAAATGACAAGCTATGACCTTGGCAAAAAAATCAGGCGCATGAAGAAAATGGAAGATGTAAACAAAAAGGAACTGAATCAGAACAAGCTTGAATACAACAAGAAATTTTCACTTCCATTCGGTTCTTTTTTCTTTGCATTTCTGGCTCTGCCTCTGGCTCTGCTGTTCGGAAAAAATAACGGGCAGACAGTCGGGCTTATAATCGGAATATTCATTTCGGTTTTTTACTGGTGCCTTATGACTGTAGGAATCCAGCTGGGATACAGGAACGGCTGGAACGGCTTTATCTTAATGTGGTTTCCGAATTTTGTCGTCGGAATTGCCTCCATTGTTTTCTATTTGAAATTGAGGCGAAAATGAAGCTTGCCATATATATTTCAAAATTATTTCTTCCGGTTTTTGCTGTCTCAGTTTTAGTGTTTTCGTTTGTACTTGAAATAGTAGATTTGATGATGAACATCTGGAAGTACATTTATAATGCAGTTCCCGTTCAGACAATTTTGCTTATTCTCTTGAATAATCTTCCGAGAACGATATCGTGGGCAGTTCCGCTGAGTGTCCTTTTTGCTTCGTGCTTTATGCTCAGTAACCTTTATTCTAAAAATGAACTGACTGCGATTTTCGCTTCCGGCGTTTCGCTCATACGTTTTACGCTTCCTTTAATTGTTTTTTCAGCTTTCCTTTCATGCGTCCATTTTGTTTTTATGGATAAGGTAGTTGTTCCTTCAAGCGTGCGCTACGAAGAACTTAAGAAAAAGGCATTGAGGCAACGGGAATCACTTAATAATGATCACATCGTAATTTTGTCGGACGGCGGAAAAGTAATTTATAAGGCTGATTATTATGATGATGATTTGCAGCGTCTTCATCAGCTTTATGTAATTGTCAGAAACGAAAACAAAGAGCTTGAATATATTTTGAAGGCTGAATTTGCCACATGGAATAAAAATGACTGTTACTGGATGTTAAGTAACGGTGTTCAATATACATATGATGCGGAACAGAAAAACCTTACTGTAAAGAATGTGCTTCGTGATAAGGAAAAACTTTTGACTGAAGTGCCTGAGACTTTTCAGAATAATACACTTTCTGTTGAGGCGGCTACTGTAAGGGAAGCAAGGACTTATATTAAATATCTTCAGCGTACGGGACTTCCTTTTAACGAAGCTTTGAGCCAGTACTACAATAAATTTTCGTTTCCGTTTATTATTGTGATTGTAGCTTTTCTTTCGATAGGAATTTCAGGAAAATCCGAAAGAAATGTATTTGTAATAAGCCTTACGCTTTCCGTTTCGGCAGCGGTGCTTTTTTACATCACGCAGATGATTACGATGCTGATGGCAAAATTCGGAACAATATCTCCGTTTGCCGGAGCATGGTTTCCTGTGCTGCTGTTTGTCGCACTGAGCGGAATACTTTTAAAATATACCAGGACATGATTATATGAGTGAACAAATTTTTGAGATAAAGCATAAATGCAAGGACAGTCTCGCAAGGACAGGTACATTGACGCTTCCGCATGGAACTGTGGAAACGCCTGTTTTTATGCCGGTCGGAACTAACGCAACTGTAAAGGCTGTCTCAAAGGATGATCTTGAAGAAATCGGATTCGAAATAATTCTTGCAAATACATATCATCTTTTTTTGCGCCCGGGAAGCGATCTGATTGAAGAAGCCGGCGGGCTTCACGGTTTTTCAGGATGGAAAAGAAATTTCCTTACTGACTCAGGCGGCTTTCAGGTTTTCTCGCTTTCTAAGCTGAGGAAAATTACGGAAGAGGGCGCGCGTTTTCAGAGCAATATAGACGGCTCCTATCATATGTTTACGCCCGAAAGGGTTGTACAGGTCCAGGCTCAGTTTAACAGCGATATCCAGATGCAGCTTGATGTCTGCACCGGTTTTGGTGAAGGGCGCAAGGAAGCTGAAAACGCGCTGGGCATAACTTCGCGCTGGCTTATGCGAGCAAAAAAAGAATGGGAGCATTTGCGCGACGAAAAAAATTACAAGGGCATTCTGTTCCCGATTGTACAGGGAAATTTCTTTGAGGATTTGAGGAAGCAGAGCGCGGAATTCGTTTCGTCGCTTGATATGCCGGGAATCGCAATCGGCGGGCTTTCAGTAGGCGAGCCGGAAGAGGAATTTTCAAAGTATCTTTCGTACACAGTCCAGTACCTTCCCGAAAACAAGCCCAAGTATGTAATGGGAATCGGCACGCCGGCTTATATTCTTGAAGCAGTCAGAAACGGAATCGATATGTTTGACTGTGTCCTTCCGACACGCAATGCCCGCAACGGTTCTTACTTTACGCGCGACGGAATGCTTTCGATTAAGCAGGAGCGCTTTATTCATGATTTCGGGCCGCTTGATCCTGAATGTAATTGCAAGGTATGCAGAAATTACAGCCGCTCTTATCTACGCCACATTTTTAAAAGTCAGGAAATCTTAAGCTCAATGCTTTCAAGTTATCACAACCTTTATTTCCTTCATACAATGCTTAAGGAAATCAGGCAGGCGATTAACGAAGACCGTTTTGAGGAATACAGAAAGAATTTTCTGGAACGCTTTTATGGACATCGTTAAAGGAGCGTGATTGACATGAGTAAATCGAAAATTTTTGTTTTAATCTGCATCAGTTTTTTAATGGCTTTTTCCGTTACGGCAGAAAAAGCGGATTCGGAAGGAAATTCCGCCTCAGCAGAAAATACAGCTGCTTCAGAAGAACAGAAAAGGGAAGCTCTTCCGCTTCAGAATGAGATTCTGTTTAATGCATCTGCGGAAAACGCAGCACAGCCTGAAAAAAAATCAGATGATGAGGTAGCTTCTGATACAAAAGAAACTCCTGATTCAACAAAGGCTTCTGACAAAAAAAATAAATCTAAAGCAGGTCCGGCAGAAATCCCGGAGAAAAAACGCCCTAAAAAACCGGACAGCGAAAAGGCACGGCTTGCAGGCTTAAAGGATGAAGGCAAAGACGCTGAAAAAGAAAGGAAGGAAACTCTTAAATTCGGAATCGAATCAGAGATAAATGATTTGATAAAAAAACTTCTTGATAACGATGACCCGCGCTTTGGAGATGAACTTTATGATTTGTTTCAGGAAACAAAAAGCGTTGCAGTCCGTGAAAAAATAATCGAATATTTTACAAAATATCAAGACCCTTGCCTTGAAGATTACGCGGT
>CACYCX010000101.1 GCA_902772975.1 uncultured Spirochaetaceae bacterium | reverse complement strand
TTCAAAATTATCAAGAAATTTCATGTCGATTTTCATTACATCAAAATCGTATTCCTTCAAAACATTGAGTCCGGAATATCCCGAACCAAAATCATCAAGCCACAAAGCGTAACCGGAATCCCGGAGTGACTTAAGTGAATGCTGAAGCGTCTTGTCATTTTCAGTAAGCGCGCTTTCTGTAATTTCAATATGAATCCATTGTTTTTCAATATCGAATTCTTCAAGCAGTTTTCCTACTTCCTCAGTAAGATTTAAATACTCAAAATCAATGCGCGAAAAATTAATTGAAACAGGAATAAGATGTCCGAGTTTTTTCCTGCAAATGTTCAAGTCCTCACAAACCTTGCGCACCATGTGCATATCAAGCTTGTGAATCTGCCTGTATTCCTCCAGAGTCTGAATAAAATCCTCCGGCGAAAGAAAGCCGTATTTAGGATCATCCCATCTGGCAAGCGCTTCGGCTCCGCACAAGGCGCCTGTGTTTGAATCCACAACCGGCTGATAATAAACCTTGATGTATTTTTTTTCGATTGCGCTGTCTATGTTATTTATGATGTAATGCTTAAGTTCAATTTTGCGTGCCATCATTTCATCATATTCACAATAATCAACGCCATAATGTTTTTTGATGCTGTCACATGCCTGACGCGCCCTGTCACAAGCAATGATTGGAAGACAGTCACGGGAATCCGGCCTGCACGCTCCGGTCTTGAGCGCCATTTTAATTTCGTATTTAGGATTTTTGATTTCGTTCTGAAGAACTTTAAGTTTTTCGCTTACTTCAAAATCATCAGCAAAAATTACAAAATTATCGTTCGAAAAATGAGCGGCAACAGAACTGGAAAAAACTTCAGAAACTTTTTCAGCAAATCTCCTCAAAAAATTATTGCCTTCTAAAAATCCATATTTTTCGTTATATAATTTAAAATGCTCTATGTCGAGAAAAAGAAAAATCTTGTGTGAAATATCGACGGCAGGACTTCTTAAAAGAGACAGAACCTGACCGCGGAAATAATTCATGTTTGCAATTCCGGTAACTTCATCGTTTATCGAAAGCTTTACCAGAAGCTCATTTGCCTTTTCAAGCTTTTCATCCCGATATGCGTCGCGAATTTTTTGGCGATAAGAATTTATTGCGGACATCAGTAATGCAATCCAGATTATAAAAAGATTTACTTTTGTTGCATATGTAACCGGAACTGCCTTATTGCAAAGGTAAAGGAAAAACGAAAAGGTCGTTGTCAAAAAAATGATTGTGTAGACAGGACGCCATATTACAAAACAGAAAACAAAAATCATCATTGTAATAAGAGTGATAAACTGTTCGCCCTTGATGTAATCAAGATATGAAATGTAAATTCCGAATGCAATTGAAATAAAAGAAAAAATTGAATTTATTACAAAGCTTCCCTTTCTGACCTTCGCCTTGCTGTGTTCATACATAATCGCATAAACAAGCATTACGATTCCGGCCAGAAGAAGGACAAAATATGATGAAAGGTGATTTACAAACCAGACTGTCGTTCTCGGCGCAACTCCCGTTAAATGACGGACAACTGCGCTTACAATCATCATGATTTCTAAAAAAATTATTACTGATGATAGATATATGCTCGCTCGTATATTTGAATGCTCAAAATGCTCGTCAACATAAGTTGAAAATTTTTCAATTCCAAAAAACTTTTTTAGTTTCTCCGATGGTGTCATGATAATTATATTCTATCACTAATTATAAAATAGTAAAGAAATTATTAAAGCAATCTGAAATTGCCAAATTGCAAGCCATATTTTATTTACTGACAGTTCCGCAATTCTTAAACAGAAGCGAGATTTTTTCTTCATCCTTTGTGCCCGGAGAAATTTCGACTCCGCTTGAAACATCAATCAGCTCCGGCGAAAAATCATTTATTATGCTTCTTACATTTCCGGGATTGATTCCGCCTGCAAGCAAAAGCTTATGCTTTAAAGTGATTTTCTGAACAAGATCAGAGGCAATCCGCTCGCCGGTTCCGCCTGCCATCGAAGGAACAAGCGCATCGACAAGAACACGCGGCTGTCCCAATGCAAAAAGCTCATCAAGCTTTTTAATATCATCTTCCGAACCTACATTAACGGCACAATAATGAGGAATTGAACAAAGCGCCTTATCGTTCAGAAAATTAATTGCAGCATCATAGCCGTGAACCTGAAGCACGTCAATTACTTTTTCTTTTGCAAACTTTACAGCGTCCTTCGCTTCCGTTGAATCAGTCTCCGTAATGACTGCAGCGAGCCGCGGAACATTTTTTATTTTTCCAGCAACAAGGCTTTTTTCAAGTTCTGCTTTTATTTCCCGGATTTTCTGAGGCTGTATGTTCCGCTTTGATTTTGAACACATTATAAAGCTCAGTATATCCGCCCCATGAACAGCCGCGCTCAGCGCATTCTGAAAATTAGTAATGCCGCAGATTTTTACAAGCGGCTTTTTTTTCTGTATCATGCCGGCATATTCAATCCAGAATTTACCGTTAGAATCAGGCTCAGTATTTTTAAAGGCATTTATGTATTCAGACGCAAGCGCCGGATTCCGCGCGGCTGCTTCGCCCAAAAGCATCCCGTGAAAATCCATTGCGGCAACGCGGGAGGCAGCCTGTGGAGAAAGGATTCCGCTTTCAAAAATTACCCTTGCATTACCGTCAAGCGCCTTGATTTTGTTAAGCATCATCGCAGGGATTAAAGTATCGATTGTAAAATCCTTTAAATCACGGCTGTTTACTCCGCAGACAATTTTTGAGCAGTCAGCATTCTGCATCACGTAAGAAAGCTTTTCCAAATCTTCTTCTTTGCGGACTTCAATCAATACCGACATTCCGTAAGACGCTGCCTTACGCGCCATTGCAAGCATCGTATCTTTTTCAAGTATTCTTGCAATCAGTAAAACTGCATCCGCACCTGCACGATAGGAAACATCAATTTCTTTTTCGCTTACAAGAAAATCCTTCCGCAAAACGGCAGGTGCTTTTTTTCCGGTCGATGCGGCATATGAATCTACGGCAGCGCATACCTTCATCAGGTCGCCTAAAGTTCCCTTAAAATAATTTGTCTCTGTAAGGCAGCTTATGGCAGAAGCACCGGCCTTTGCATATTCATTTGCCGTCATGGCAGAATCAAGCTCAGGCGCAATATCACCTTTACTCGGAGAAGCGCGCTTAACTTCAAGAATCACGCCCTTTGATTTTAAAAATGGATTTACAGGACGCGTTCTTTCATTTGGAATTTCAAATCCAAATTCCTCGCCGAGCCTTTTGATATCTGCAATTCTTCTGTCTACAATTTCCTTTAATATATCACGCATTGATTTTTCCATTTACAGCTTATGAATTGCTGAGCGCTTTTATTTCTTCAACTTTTGCAAGTGCTTTTCCTGAATCGAGTGCGGAAAGTGCCATTGCATATCCGTCCTTTATCGTCTTCGCTTTTCCTGAAAGATAAAGGACTGCGCCTGCGTTAAGTCCAACCGCGGCACGGATTGTAGCCCGTCCTTTTCCGTTAAGGACTTCAAGAGCAAGAGCAGCGTTATCTTTTCCGTTTCCGCCGCAAAGTTCTTCCTCACTTACGCCGCTGATTCCATAGTCAGCCGGATTAATTACATAACGGTTCTCGCGTCCTTTCTCATCAATCTGATAAACGTTCGTTATGGCACAAGGTGAAATTTCATCGTAGCCGTCTTCGCTTGCAATGACCATGACGCGTTTTGCACCAAGCGCTTTTGCGGCATGCGCATAATCTTCAAGAAGTGATTTTGAATAAACGCCAAGCACCTCGTATTCCGCGCCGGCGGGATTGAGAAGCGGTCCAAGAATATTCATTATTGTTTTAATTCCAAGCGTCTTGCGTACAGGGGCTGCAAACCGCATTGCGCTGTGATAAATCGGAGCCATCAAAAATCCGAAGCCTGTCTTATTGATTACTTCCGCAGTTTTTTCAGGAGGCGTATCGATTTTAATTCCGAGTCCTTCAAAGAAGTCGGCAGCCCCTGACTTTGACGAAACGGCGCGGTTTCCGTGCTTTGCCATTTTCTGTCCGCAGCTTGCCGCAACAATTGCAGAAAGCGAAGAAATATTAAAGCTTCCTTTTCCATCACCGCCAGTTCCTACAATTTCAGCAAGCCCTGCGCTTTCAATCGGAAGAACTTTTTTCTTTTTAAGAAGAGCGCGTGCACAGCCAATCATTTCGCTTGCCGCCGGTCCTTTTGCTGCCATTGCGACAAGTACAGCTGCCATAATGCGCTCGTCCATCGTACCGTCCGTAAGATGCTCCATGAACATAGACGCCTGCTGCTCAGACATATCCTGCTTTGTAATAAGCTGATTTAAAAGCGCAGGGTATGAGAGGTTCTCGCGGCGGTAATTTATGAATGCCTTAAAAAGCGAATCCCCTGCTTCTGACGCAATGCTTTCCGGATGAAACTGAATGCCTTCCACAATCAGCGACTTGTGGCGTATTCCCATAATGTCACCGTCTTTTGCGCGTGCCGTCACTTCAAAATCAGAAGGCAGCGTAGCTTCGTCAATTACAAGTGAATGATAGCGCGTAAATTTTCCCTTATCGCCGATATTCCTGAAAAGTCCGCGGCCGTCCGTATTGATTTCTTCAACGATACCGTGACGGATAAATTTTGCAGAAACAATCTTTGCACCGAAAGCCGCTCCAATTGCCTGATGTCCAAGACAAATTCCAAGCACAGGAATTTTTCCTGCAAAGAATTTTATTGCTTCAATCGAGATTCCGGCTTCATCAGGATTTCCAGGACCAGGACCGACTACGAGAAAATCCGGCTTTGAATTTTCAACATCACTTACCGAACATTCATCTGAACGGAATACAACCACCTTGTCGCCTGAAATTCTTTCAAGCGACTGAACAATGTTAAATGTAAAAGAATCTTTGTTATCAATAAACGCAATCATTTTCTATTTTGCTCCTATTTTACGCTTTCAATAACTGAACGCAGCGCACCCAGCTTTTCATTTGTCTCTTCCCACTCTCTGTCCGGATCTGAATCAAAAACAATTCCACCGCCCGCCTGCAGCGTCCATACTGATTTCTGCTTGAGCGCACAACGGATTGCGATGCAGAAATCAAGATCGCCGTTTGACTGAATGTAGCCTACCGCGCCCGCATAAAACCTGCGCTTTGTTTTTTCAAGGCTGCTTAAGATTTCGATTGCCCTTATTTTAGGCGCGCCGCTTACTGTTCCAGCCGGGAAAGCCGAGCGCAAAACCTGAATTGGTTTTAAGCCGTCAGCAACATTTCCCTGAACATCAGAAACGATGTGCATTACATGGCTGAACATTTCTACATCCATAAAGCGGGTTACTTCAACGCTTCCGTTTTTGCAGACGCGTCCCAAATCGTTTCGTGCAAGGTCCACAAGCATGAGGTGCTCGGCTTTTTCCTTTTCATTTCCGATAAGCTCAGCTTTAAGGACAGCGTCTTCCGCGGCATTTTTACCGCGTCGGCGCGTTCCGGCAATCGGCCTGATTGATGCGATGCCGTTCCTTACGCGGACAAGGCTTTCAGGACTTGAACCTACAAGCTGCCTGTCACCAAAATCGATATATAAAAGATAAGGACTTGGATTTACAGATCTGAGCCGCCTGTAAATTTCAAGTGATGAGTTTGAGCATTCAAGCTGAAGGCGGCGAGACGGAACGGCCTGAAGAAGATTTCCCTGAACGATATGATTTTTTATTGCACGAACTTTTTCCTTATATTCAGCCTCGCTCTGTTCAAGATTTGTAATCGTGCGGACTGGAGCCGGCTCTTCAGGAGGAGCAAGGAAAGAAAAGTCCAGATCGTTAAGCCGCTTTTTTAATGCGGCAATTGCAGAGACAAGGTCAATCTGATGCTCATTGTAGTTAAGGCCGAACACATGGAGCCGCTCAGTAAAGTGATCAAAAATTATATAAATGTGGCCGGCGATAAATTCGCTTTCAGGAATATGAAGTTCATCTGTCTGCGGATGAACATTTATAGTGTCGCAGCGTGCGCAGAATTCGTAGCCTAAATATCCGAGTCCGCTTGCAGGAACCGGAACTGTATTTGTCATTACAGAACCGTCCTCATCAGTTACCGTGCTCAAATCATTCTGCTCGGCAACATACAGAAGCGCATCAAGAATATCCGGAGTGTGAAGCACGCGGCTTCCCGGAGATACAGTTTCGCCTGTTGTATTTTTTCCGTTATAAGGAAGGCGGCGTCCGTCAATTAAAAACGCAACCCCGTCATCATCCTGAACGATATGGAAGGCAGGCTCCGTCATCAAAATTGAATAGCGTTCCTTGCCGCGTGCAAAGCTTGCGCTTTCCAAAATCGCACATGCCCCGATTTTTCTGGCAAGCGAAAACGGTGTGTACCTGTCGCTGGAAAGGCTTAAATAAATCGAATCTGTTCTTTTTTCCATTATATATTTTCTCCCTATGTTTCTACTTATAGTAACGATATAAGAGAAATATATAATTAAAAAGCGTTTCTGTCAATAGAAACACTTTACTTTATAATGTTTTTTTCTAGATTTCTGTTTCAGATGTTTCCTCTGATTCTTCTACCTGTTCAGTCTCCTTAAGGAGCTCAGCAGTCTGCTTGACGCATTCATTTCCACTTATACGGTTAACAGGACCCAATCCGAAATTAAACAGCAAGCCGTTTCTGCTTTCAGTCTTGTCACCATAGAAAATCCGGCAGATGTCAGTGAATTTTGCAATGTGATAGTTTGTATCATCAAACGCGCCCGAATTAAAGCCATACCAGATGCTTGCAGCATCAAGCTCATAATCCTCATCACCATTTCCAAGCTGCTTTCCAAAGAATTTTGCAAAATCTTCGATTTCCCAAATCAGGACATATTCAGAATTATATTCAGGAGCCGTAAAAATACAGAGGTCATCCCGTTTTTCTTCAAACGAAATTTTGCGGCTCGGGATAATAAGCTGAGTACATTCTTCAGGAGGATTTTCCTTCAGCATTTCAGCTACTTCCTTAATGCGCTTAATTTCTTTCTTTGAATATTCATGATGATAGCCGTCTGCGTCAATGATGATGAATTTCGTAATGTAGAAAGAATCATCACATGCTATATGCCTTACGATTGTTTCCATCGGAAGAAGGATGCAGTTTCTACCTGCGTAATACTCCTCTTCATCCTCATCTGTTTCCCCGTCAATTTCAGAAGAATTCTCATAAGCCTTTTCATCTTCTACAGCATAAACAAGCTTGATTCCGTCATAGCCTTCAGCTAAAAATCTTACAGGAACTTTTTCAGAAAGCTTTTCTACTATGCAGTTGTCAAAAACCTTCTTGTTGTAATTTCCGCTTCCGGCGCCAAATTCAAGATTGCGGTAACATGCTGCTGAAATTGCAAGAACTGCAGCGGCTACGACAATTCCAAGAATACAGATTCTTTTTGAAGGAAAATAATAACCGTATGCCCAGTCATGCAAATCGATTTTGCTTAACGGAATTCCGTCGGCTGTCTGCTCATCAGGATTTTCCTTTCCGTCAACAGGAGGCTTAAGAAAAAGAATTACATATTTTGCAATAAATAAAAATGAAGTAATTGCAAAGGTCAATGCAAAAAGCTTTTTAATGTTATCCCAGTACTCCGTATGAATTGAATAAATACAGGCTCCGATTCCGGCAATGATTGAAACAATCCAGGCAATTTTTGTAACTGCATTTGATTCATAGAACAAATCACGGAGCGCTTCCCTTTTTGTTGTATTCTCAACGCTTTTCAATCCAGGGCACAAAAGGACACCGAGTCCCCAATACAATGAAATAAATCCGAGTGCCGTAAGCTTTGGATAATACTTTCCTTCACCAGAAATAAGTGACAAATTGAATCCGATAAGTATGATTCCAACCAGAATACAAACCAGTCCGCATCTCAATCCCAGATTATCATCGCTAATCAAATCTGAGTCTGATTCTGGAGCTGTAAATTTTAAATCTTCCACCATAATAAAACCTCAAAAAAATTTCTGCAGATTTAAAAGAGTCTCTCCGTAAAAAAAATACCCCAGGCAATATCCGGAGAAGTATTGATTCAGCGGCAAATCGCCCGGGGTAATTTTATTATATAACTTTTCGATTATAAAAAACTACTTATTCTTTGACTGCTTAATAAATGTGCGCATACCTTCAACAATCAGTATTACGGCAAGAACAGCCATAGCAGCGGCAAAAATCAGCTGGAACCAGTCGCCCCATGGAGCGCCCTTTACAACTGCGTCTGCTTTCTCGATAATCTTTTTTACAAGGAATGTCAAAGTTGCTGCAAGCATAAATACCATCGGCACAAAGAACATCTTGTTGTTCTTGCCTGCTTCACCAAGCCATGCCGCAACTGCCATAAGTGCAATTCCTGCAAGCAGCTGGTTTGCCGCACCAAACAATCCCCAAATCTGAGAAAGCGAAAGACCTCCAAGAATACAGCCGATTGCAACCATAAGGCTTGTTCCAAAAAGCGGATGTGCAAGCAACTTGCGTACACCAGAAGCGTCCTTCCATGTAGACTCGTTTTCCTTAAGGAAAAGCTCAGAGAACATAAAGCGGCTGAGGCGTGTACCAGTATCAAGCGAAGTCAAGGCAAATACAGAAACGGCAAGTGTAAGAAGCGCGTTGATGATATTGTAAACAGGAGTTCCTTCCTTTCCGAACATTGTCGCAATACCTGCACCAAATGCAGCTGACGGTGAACCGAAGCCCTTGTTAATCCACTTGTCCCAAACCATTCCGACTGCGATAAGTGAAATAATGCCAAGCGCAGATTCAATAAGCATTGAACCGTATCCGATAGCCTTTGCGTGCTTTTCGTTATCAAGCTGCTTTGAAGAAGTTCCAGTTGAAATCAATGAGTGGAAACCAGAACAGGCGCCGCATGCAACAGTAATGAAAAGCGTCGGGAACAAAGAAGATCTCTTTGCCGTGTTGAATGCAGGAATTGCAAAATTAAGATCGCTGTTTCCAGTACTGAGTACGATTCCAACAACAGCAACGATCATCATTGCATAAAGAAGGAATGAAGAAAGATAATCGCGCGGCTGAAGCATAATCCATACAGGAATCAAGGATGCTACGGCAATGTAAACACCGATTAAAACAATCCATGAAGTGCGTGTCATTGCAAAACCAAAGTGAAGTCCGAATGCGATGATTGCAACGATTCCTACGATACCAACGATTGTTGCCGGCAATGTCCTTACTCCGCACCTGTTTGTAATGATTCCGTAAATTACGGCAAGCACGATAAAGAGAAGTGAAATAATCGCTGTTGTCTGATTGCTTGTCGGATCTGTTACAAAGCCGAATTTAACGGCAGCGTCAGCCTTTGTAAGGAAAGTTCCGGCAACAACATTTACGAACGAAGCAATTACCAGAATCAAAACAAGAAGCGCAAAGATAATGAAAAGCTTCTTTGATTTTTTTCCCATTGAAGCCTGAATGATTTCACCAACTGATTTTCCATCATTGCGGAGTGAAGCAAACAAAGAACCAAAGTCCTGAAGTCCACCAAAGAAAATTCCGCCTATAACACACCACAAGAAAACCGGAACCCATCCAAAAATTGCAGCCTGAATCGGACCGTTAATCGGACCAGCGCCTGCAATTGACGAAAAATGATGTCCCATCAAAACCGCCGGCTTTGCAGCACAATAATCAACACCATCCTCTTTTTCGTGGGCAGGTGTTTTCCTTGCAGGGTCAATTCCCCACTGTTTTGCAAGCCATGAACCATAGAACACATATCCCATGAAAAGCAAAACGATAGCAGCAACAATAATAAATAATGCCGTCATTTAAAATTCCTCCTGGAACTTGTTGAAGTTTTATTACGAGCAAAAAAGCTTCTTAAAAACCTTTCCCATACGGTTTGAGAAAACCCGGTCTGAAGAAGCTTCCAGCACTATAACCTTATAATTACTCCAGCCTTTAAAGCCGAATGCATACGATTTGTAATGACGAAGTTTTTTTACATAAACAGCCGCCTCATCTTCAATTGAATCAGCGGAAACGACAAGCGTAATATCAGAATTCATGTTGCCGTACGCAGGCGCTATCCGTAAAAGTCCGCGCTCCCAGGCAATTGAGTCAAGTTGTAAAAGACGGGATTTAGAAAGATTTTTTTCTTCCGCAAAGAAGACATATTCATTTGAATCGAATTCAGAAAGCTTTGCGGATTTTAAAAGGAAATACTGTTCGTTATGTGAATGGAATTCAGCTTCGGCAATAAAAGGAGCTTCGATGTTTTCCCTAGAGATAGTGTAGTATCGCTCAAATGGACGAAAAATCCTTTCGTGTGCGCCATTGCACAAAGCCATTTTTTCCATGAGTAGATACTACTACTATTTCTAAAATACTTCAATACTTTAGTATTTGTAAAACCCGAAAACTCCCTGCAAAAACAACAATTCAGCGTTCTGCTCAGACTACACGAGCGCCTTTGTCATCCAGCGCCGGCTCTTCCATCTGAAAATCATTACGATGCCGCGCGTCGTCTCGTCAATCCCGATTCCAAGCCAGCAGCCTGCAACGCCCATTCCGCATTTCAATCCAAGAACATAGCTCAAAAGAACCATGATGCCCCAGTTCGAGCACATTCCGTAGAAGACAGGAAATTTCACATCGCCGGCGCCCTTCAATCCGCCGATCCAGATTAAGTTAAGCGAGCGTCCGAATTCAACAAGAATCGAAAATCTTAAAAGCGTCTTTACAATCGAGCTTACAGATTCCTCGCGCGTAAAGACAGATGTAAGCTGGTCTGCAAAAAGGTTTTCCGTCAGGATAAGCGAAACCGAAACAGCCGTCGCAATTGCCGAATACAAAAACATTTTCCGGTACGCAGTCTCAGTATCGTGGGAGCCCACATAATGCCCCGTCTTAATCTGGCACGCGGCACCCATTCCGATTGCGACAATGTAAACATACTGGCAGAGCGTCCTTGTATAAACCTGCGCTGACATGGCATGCGTTCCCAATGTAGAAATCATTGCCATAATCACAATCTGCGAAACATTATACGAAAGGCTTTCGCTTGCAGTCGGCACTCCCACAGAAAGAATTTTCTTGTAATACCAGATTCCAGTTTCGCGCCAGCCTTGCATGTCAAACGCAACGTCATCCCTTTTCTTTATGATGAACGCAAGTATGACGCAGGAAACAATCATCGAAATTACAGATGCCCACGCAACACCCTTTACGCCAAGAACCGGAAGTCCGAAAAATCCGTAAAGCGAAAGTGCGTTTCCTGCTACGTTTATTATGTTTGCGATAATCGTAACAAACAGCGCTTCTTTCGTGTAACCGTAACAGCGCAGGATCGCCGACTGCAACAAACTTACCGCATTGAATATCGCGCCCACGCCTCCGAATATGAGGAAGTATTCAAGCGCTGCCTTCCGCACTTCCTCTTCGAGAGTGTAGCATGAAAGCAGCGCACGCGTTCCAAGCAGAACGCCGCCTCCCAGCAAAACTGCCACTGCACAAATCATCACAGTACTTGCGTGCGCAATCGAATTTAATTCGGCGCGGCTTTTCTGCGCTCCGATATACTGCGCCAGCACAATCGATGTTCCTGTTGCAATTACGCTGAACAGAAGCTGAAGAAAAAAAGTATACTGGACCATAAGTCCTACGCCTGCAACAGCCGTACCGGAATAAGAACTCAACATTACTGTATCAGCCGAAGAAACAAGAATTCTGAAAAGCTGTTCCAGTATAAGAGGAAGGCACAGCTTCCCCATCGGAAGCTCGCCACGAGTAGATTTTAGATTTTCCATAAAGTCCTGAAAAAAAAATAAAAATAAAAAAGACCGCTTTGTTTTCTATTTTATTTTACAGAAAACGAAAGCTCCAAGGTTTTCCCGGCAGAACTGATTTCAAGAGCTGCCTTACCCTTCTTTCCTGTAGTGCGCACCCATGTTCCGGTTACGCCACCCCTGAAGCATGTTACACACGACTTGTCTGATTCAGGCCCGATAAGCTCAACCGGTCCGCTTGCCTTAAGTGAAACGCATTCGTTGTAATATGGAAGAACATTACCAAACTGATCCTTCATCGCAATGCGCACTACTGCTGCATCCCAAGAGGAGCCTTCATGAAGTTCAGTTTTTGAACATACAGCCTCAATATGAATATCACGGACCGGGCCTTTAAGCAATGTCTTTACGACTTTACCGTTCTTGACTGCTTCAAATTTGAATACAGTCGCTTCGCCGCCCCAGTTGCCGACATACTTGTCATAAATCGCCCTAAGCTTTTTGTATCCGATTCCACGCAGTCTTAAAAGCAGCATGGTGCGTAAATGTTCAAGCCTGTATTTATTCTGTCCGTACATCGCAGTGTAATTGATGATTTCCTTTACAAGCTTTGAGGCGGCTGCGCTCAGTCCCTCTTCCTTTACAAGACGCTCGCCTAAATAATCATCAATCAAAATCGGGCCGTGCTTTAAATTTTTGTACGGCGATTTGCTTTCTTTAAATTCTGCAATGAACACATTATTCACGTACATCTTTACGCTGTCTGCATTTGTAAAAATCCAGTTCTTTCCGCGGATAATCGCCGGATGCTCACCTACATCCATAGACGAGCTTATTTCAAGAACAGGCGTTTCGTCCTGCTGAATCTGATAAATCGAAGAAGCAAGCTTTGGATTACGGAACATATCCATAACGCCGTGATAGCAGATTCTGTCGCCGCTTCCAAAATCCTGATGCGTGTTGTAATCAAAAGCGCACCAGCCGAACGAGCCTGCAATATCATCATACTTCATGACTGAATCAAGGACATTGGCATGACGCATTGCATGCTCCGTGCGGTGAAGCTCGTCGTCGAATATTTTTGTCGGGAACATATGGCCGCAGTATTCACTTATCAGGTACGCCTTTTTCTGATTTGAAGTTATCCTTGATTTTGGCTCGCAGCCCTCGTTTGTTCCGTCGTGAATAAAATCATTGTATGTGTAAACATCTTCAAGAAGGTTACTCTTTTTGATGTAGCGCACTCCGCCAGTCGGTCTTGTTGAATCAAGCTCACGGCATGCAGCATTTGTCTTTGCATACAATTCATCATCGTCCTGAGATTCGTTTATTCTTACGCCCCACAAAAATATTGACGGATGATTTCTGTACTGCAAAACCATTTCCTGAACATTGCGTACTGCCTGTTCACGCCACTGACTGCTTTCTCCGATGTGCTGCCAGCCAGGGATTTCCGTAAACACAAAAAGTCCTATTTCATCACAGCGGTCAATAAAGTACTGCGACTGTGGATAATGAGAAGTCCGTACTGCATTCAGAGCAAGTTCGTTTTTAAGGATATCAGCATCGTATTCCTGAACAGACTGCGGCATTGCATATCCCACATACGGATAGCTCTGATGCCTGTCCAATCCGCGAAGCTTGTATTTTTTTCCATTGAGGTAAAAACCATCCGCTTTCATTTCGATATCACGGAAGCCAAAACGCACTGTCTTCTGATCAATCAATTTCTTTTTTGAATCAAGCAGGTCAATCGTGATAAGGTAAAGTGAAGGCGATTCAGGCGACCAGTAATTAATTCCCTTGCATACAAAATCGAGCCGCTTTGTATTTGAGCCTGAAGCGCTTACATCAAATTCCTCGCAGAAAACTTTTTCGCTTGAAAGAGCAAGCTTGCTTTTATCCAGATTTTTTACAGTTACGCGCAGAAAAGAATTTTCCTTTACCGGTGAACAGAAAGTAATGTCCGTCGTTACAGAATTCTTTACTGTTTTTACAAAAATATCTTCTATATAAAAATCATTCTTTACTTCAAGATAAACGTCACGGTAAATTCCGCCGTATGTCATGTAATCGATTACAAATCCGAAAGGAGGAATGTCAAGGTTTTCACTTGAATCAAGCTTTACCGAAAGTACATTGTTTTTTCCTGCCGGACTGAGGAGTTTTGTGATGTCAAACTTGAATGCAGTGTAGCCTGAATTATGTACCCCAAGAAGCTTTCCGTTGAAGTAAACGGAAGCCTGATGAGCCGCACCGTCAAAATTTACAAAAACCTTTTTTCCGGCCCATGCTTTTTCAGTCTTAAATTCCTTGCGGTAGCCGCCCTGCATCTGATAAACAGATTCGTCAAAATAGTTGTACGGAGTTTTTACAAATGAATGAGGAATACGGACAATTTCAGCATCCTTAAAATCTGTCTTTTTTGCTTTTGGCTGAATGAGCTTAGAATCAAATTTACGAGTAAAAAGCCAGTCGTCGTTGATAAAGATTTTTTCCGTTGTCATAAAATTCCCCCAAGTATTCGGTACATTGCGGGAATTCTTAAACAAATCTTGAAAGAAGTCAAGCACAGAGTATTTTATTTTTCCCAAACAAGCTTTCTTTCTGCTCTGTGTAAAGGCGATTTGACATGAAGCCTGTCAAATCGCACGCGGCATGGGTTTATGTATTTTCCCCAAACAGGCTTTCTTTCTGCTCTGTATAAAGCAAATTGGCGGCAAAGCCTCCAATTTACGCGGCATGTTACTATTTCTGCATATTTTACGGCTTGCCAGATTATTGACAAAAATGTAGACTATAGTATACAATCTTCAAGTGAATTCATATAAGCATGCAAAATAAATCTTGAATTAGAAATTGAATTCACATAGGAGCCGAATGAACAGTTATTCTGTAGGTAGCATGTTTGCCGGTATCGGCGGAATTTGTCTGGCTTTCAAACAGAACGGATGCAAACTGATTTGGGCAAATGAAATCGACAAATACGCCTGCAAGACTTATAGATTAAATTTTGGCGATGATTATCTTGTCGAAGGCGACATTCAGGAAATTAAATCAGATTCAATTCCAAAAATGGATATTCTTACAGCAGGCTTTCCATGTCAGGCTTTTTCCGCCGTAGGATTGCAAAAGGGATTTGACGACCCCCGCGGAAACCTCTTCTTTGAAACTGCCCGTGTAATAAATCAAATAAAACCGAGAGTTGTATTTTTTGAAAATGTAGCAAATTTATTAAAGCATGATGACGGAAAAACCATCGAAATAATAAAAACTACATTAACTGAATTAGGATATCACGGAACCTACAAAATCATGAATGCAAAACTTTACGGTGATATTCCACAGCAAAGAAACAGAATTTATATTCTTGCGTTCAAAAATCAAAAAGACTTTGAGCATTTTCATTTTCCTGAAGAAATTCCGCTGACAAAAACAGCCTTCGATTTGTTCAACAAGGATAAGCAGGATGAAAAATATTATATGGACG
>CACYCX010000100.1 GCA_902772975.1 uncultured Spirochaetaceae bacterium | reverse complement strand
TGATGATACAGAATATATGGTTATTGCAGTTCCGGCATTTTTAAAGCGCACTAATGAAGTGGAAGAAAAATTACCGCTACGCAATCCTTTTATCTTCACAAGCGGCGGCGTGCTCCTTCCGGAAGTTGCGGCAAAAACCAACGAGGTTTTCGGCTTCTGGCCGGTAGAGGTTTACGGCTCGACCGAGACAAGCGGTATTGCATGGCGTCAGTCAAAAGACGGACTTGAGTGGACGCCGTTTGCAAATGCTCAAATCTGGAAAAACGAGGAAGGCTGTCTTGTTATTAAATCACCTTACATAAAAGATCCGGCCGGATTCCAGACTGCCGATCTTGTTGACATTCACGAAGACGGCCGCTTTTTGATGAAGGGGCGCGCAGATTCAATCGTTAAGATAGAAGAAAAACGAATTTCGCTTACGGAAGTTGAAAACAGAATTCTTCAAACTGGTCTTGTAAAGGATGTATGTGTTGTTGCAATGAACGACAGGCGTCAGTATCTTGCGGCCGCGCTTGTATTCAATGATAAAGGCAAGTCTGAATTCAACGGAAAAGAAAAGCTTCATATCAACCGCTACTTCCAGACATACCTTTTGCAGTTTTTTGAAAATATCGTGCTTCCTAAAAAATGGCGCTATCTGGATTCACTTCCGATGGACTTACAGGGCAAGAAAAAGAAGCTTGAAATTCAGGCGTTGTTCCAGACAGTACAGGATTCACAAAACTAAAGCTTTGTGAAAAATCAGTAAAAATCAGGCTACTTGTCGTTAGCCGCAAAAATATTATATAATTTAGTACAATGTATTTAGAGAAGCACAACATACCAGCAGAAAAGGTTCTCGAAAAAACAGACAATTCAGTTCTCCTTGAATTTTTTATTCCAGAAACATGTGATTTTTTTGACGGACATTTTCCTGAAATTCATCTTGTTCCGGCAGTTGCACAGATTGATATGATGACAAATCTTGCAAACAAATATCTGGGAACATCACGCTATATTTTTTCAGCAAAGAGAATTAAATTCACTTCTCCTGTTTTTCCTAACGCAGAAGTTCACATGAGCATGAGTTTTAATCCAGAAAAAAATTCGCTTACATACAAACTCACTACAAAGGACGAAGCAAAAACATATTCAAGTGGAACATTTGTTTTAGGACAGAAATAGATTTTAACATCAGGTGGTTCATATGAAGCAAGGTTTTGTAATCCCCGTTTATAATCACGGAAGCACTCTTGAAGTTGTTGTATCGGCTCTGCAAAAATATTCACTTCCAATAATTATCGTAGACGATGGAAATGACGAAACTAACAAAGCCTTTATCGATCTTGTAATTCAAAAATACCCTGACATAATTCTTATTGTAAACAAGCACAACAAAGGAAAAGGTTATTCAGTTTGTAAGGCAGTAAAGGAAGCACACAAGCTTGGAATAACTCATCTTTTCCAGATTGACGCCGACGGGCAGCACGACACTCAGAAATGCGAACTGTTCCTGGAAGAATCAAAGGCACATCCTGAAGCATTGATTTGCGGTTATCCTGAATTCGATTCAACTGTACCGGAAAGCCGCCGCGAGGGAAGAAAAATCAGCAAGAATTACGCTGAGTTCGTAACGCTTTCAAAGGGCTGCATTAAAGACGCAATGTGCGGTTACAGAATTTATCCTGTTGAACCGTTTTACAAAATCCTTAAATGGCACCGCATCGACAGCCACATGGGATTTGATACAGAAATTCAAGTCAGAATGATTTGGGCAAACGTGCCTGTAATTTATCATCATGTTCATGTTTCATATCCAGTTGATGGAAAATCAAATTTCCGGATGGTAAGAGATAATATTCACATTTCATTTATGTTTGCGCGTCTTACAATCGGAATGCTTTTCCATCTGCCGTCGCTCATTAAGCGCGCGCAATTAAGGAAAAAAAGTGCGTTGCAAAATGAGCGGTAAAGATGAGCAATACAGAACAGAATAACGAACACCACAAAGACAGCAATAAAAAAATTAATCACGCCTGGTATAAGGAAAAAGAAGCCGCTAAGACCTCGCGGCCAATCTTTTTTACTTTGTGGTGCATGACGCATTTTCCAAAATGGTTTTTGAATATCGTAATACGCGGCAACGCAATTTTTTTCTACATATTCAACAGGCGCGCGCGGATTGCTTCCAAAAATTACCAGAGGCAATTGACGGAATTTTATTCGAACGATAATCCTCCCAGGCAAAAACCGCTTCGTGAATTAGCATGCTTTGCGTTTGCGCTTGTAGAAAAAATCGATTCATGGACGGGAAAAAATTTCATTAACGAAATTCATTTTCATGATGACGATGTTTCTGTTTTAAAGAATCAGTTAAATGAAGGTAAAGGCGCCTTTATTTTTGTTTCGCATCTTGGTAACTCCGAAGTTTTGCGCTGCCTTGCAAATTCAAACATAATGGACATCAAAAGAAAAATTCAGATTGCGGTTTTGGCCGACATGAACATCACGTCGAATTTTGCGAATGCGCTTAACACAATGAATCCGCATTTCCTTTCTAACATCGTTGATGTGAATTCAATTACACCGGCAACTATCGAGCATCTTGCTTCGGTTGTAGCATCAGGCGGCCTTGTAATCTGCGCTGGAGACAGAATTTCAAAAACTTCAAAAAGCAAATATATTTCTGAAAATTTTTTGGGCAAACCCGCTCCATTTTCTTACGGCGCGTTTTTGCTTCCCTTCCTTCTTTCAACGCCAGCCTTCTTCATTTTCGGCTTCAAAAAAAATGAGCTTCACACAGACAAAAACTACGAGTTCTTTGCCCACAAAGCAAAAACGCAGACAGAAAATGTCGCAAGAAAAAACCGCGACCAAAACATAAAGGCATTGTGCCACGAATTTAAAGATTACCTTGAAAAATATTGCAAGCAGTATCCGTATCAGTGGTACAATTTTTTTGATTTCTGGGAATTCCCCGACGCACCAAATCAGGAATAAATTCAAAATTCAAAACAGGAGCATATAATGGAAATCAGTTCAGAAACAAAATTCCGCGTTGAGTTTTACGATGTTGATTCAATGGAAGTTGCATGGCATGGAAATTACATTAAATACATGGAAGTAGGCCGCTGTGCGCTTCTGGACAAAATCGGTTACGGCTACAACGAAATGAAGGCGACTGGCTATGTGTTCCCGGTTACGACATTGAATGTAAAATATGTGCGCTCGCTTTTTTTTGGAAAAGAATACATCATCAAATCAAAATTAGTTGAATACGAAAACCGCCTTAAAATCAAATACGAAATCCGCGATGCCGTTACGAACGAAATCTGCACAAAGGCTGAAAGCTGCCAGATGGCGGTAAAAACTCCTGAAATGACGTCACTTTTTGTATGCCCGGCTGTTTTTACAGATAAGGTAGAAAAAATGTTGGGCGGCGAAAAGCTGGATTAGTTTTTCGATTCTGATTAGTTATAATTTATAATTCTAATATGGAAGAATTTATGAAATTAAGAAAAATATTTTTTACAGCAGTTTTATTTTTTTCTTCAATTTGCTTATCTGCACAAAATTCGAGGCAGGAAATTTCTTCGCATAATATTTCTTCGCTTGAGTCGGCTCTTTCTTTGCTTGCAAAAAATAAAATTCAGCGCGGAGATTTTTCGCTAAAAAAATATTCTTTTAAAACTGAACGCACGATTAATTCAAGCGGCACCTTTGTAATTTCTTCAGAAAACGGAATCATCTGGTTTACGCAAAAGCCGATTGTTTCAGTTCAGGCGATGACAAAAAATACTGCAATCACAAAAAACTCACGCGGAAAAATTTCAAAAATTGACGGCTCGGAAAATCCTGTCTTTCTTGAAACAGCTTCACTTACTGCCGCAATTTTTAACGGTGACATTTCTACAATCAAGGAAAAATGTGAATGCGAATTTTCAAATGAAAAAAACAACTGGACTCTTTCGCTCAAGCCAAAAGACAAATCGATTTCTGCGGTGCTCGAAAAAATTATTGTTTTAGCATGTGATAAAAAAATCACTTCAATAAAAATGCTCCATACAACCGGCGATTTTTCTGAATACGAATTGCGCAATCACAAATTTGCCGATACATTAAATGATGATGAAACCGCGCTTTTTACATACTGAATTTTCAACAAAATTTTCTGCAGGAATATGGGTAATTATCCATGTAGCCATTTTTGCGGTTATTGGGATAATGCTTTTATGCAAAATTAAATTTTCGATTAATACAAATCTTTTTGATATCCTTCCAGACGCTTCTGGCGCAAAAATTGTTGCTCAAGCCGATCGTGCACTGAGCCGCCGCACAGGCAGGGCGTTTACTGTACTTGTTAAGCATAAGGATTTTTCAAGAGCAAAAAGTGCGGCGGCGGATTTGTACAGAGAGCTGTCCGCTACCGGAAATGATTTGTTTGAGGGCGTTTCGTTTGAAGCGGACAGCGAATCAATTTTGGGGATACAGGAATTTTTATTTGAAAACAGGTTTTTTCTTGTCGCTCCAGAGACGGTAAAATTACTGGAGGAAGATTCAGGCGCTGAAGAAATTGCGGAGAACGCCCTTACTGAAATTTTTTCGGGCTTTAGTTCTGTGCCTGCTGAATATTATCAGGACGATCCGTTTTTATTGACGGGCATCGAAACTGAACAGCTGATAGAAAAAATTTCAGAAACGGGAACGGCGCTTTCGATAAAGGATGGCGTTTTAGCCGCACAGGTCGACGGATTTTATTATGTTTTATTGCGCGGATTTTTTTCGGAAAAGGGCGCGGGGATTACGAACAAAACTAGCGGCGTGAAGTTTTTGTACGAAGCTGCAAATCGGGCCGCAATTTCAGCAAGGTCAGAAATGACAGAAAGTTCAGGGCAAGATGCTGAAGACGATGCTACGGACTCTGTAACAGTGCCTGAATTTATTTATTCGGGAGTTCCGTTTCACAGTTACGAAAGCTCGTCTTCTGCGCAAAAAGAAATTACGATAATTTCAATTATTTCTGTCGTACTTTTAATTACGCTTTTGCTTTTTGTTTTTAAGAGCGCAGTTCCGCTTTTGTTCTCGGTTCTTGCAATTTCGGTTTCTGTTTTAAGCGCTTTGTGCGTTACGTTTATAATTTTTAATCAGATTCACATTCTGACTTTTGTGTTCGGCACTACCCTTCTTGGAACCTGCTTTGATTACAGCGTGCATTTTTTTGTAAGATGGAAGGCGGATGTTTCCCTCAATTCAGGCGCTGAGATAAAAAGGCATTTGTTTAAGGGGCTTTTGCTTTCGCTTGTTTCAACTGAAATCGGATATCTTGCGCTTACTCTGGCGCCGTTTGCGTTATTAAAGCAGATTGCGGTTTTTTCGCTTTCAGGAATTTTAAGTTCATTTCTGACGGTTGTGCTTTTGTTCCCTTGCCTAAAGCTTCCTGAAAATAAAGCGCGGAAAATTTTTAATTGCAACTTTGAGATTAAAATTCCGTTTAATTTAGGATTTCAGAAATTCGCTGTCGCAGCAATTTTGATTTTACCTTTAGTTACGCTTTTTATTTTCAGGAAAAATGTCAGGATTGAAAACGACCTCAAAAGCTTTTACACAATGAAAGGCTCGCTTTTGCAAAACGAAATTATTTCTGCAAAAATATTGAATACGGGTTCATCGGGCTTTTATTATATTGTGCGCGGCGATTCGGTCGAGGAGCTTTTGGAAACGGAATCTGAATTCTGCAAACAGCTTGATTCGTATACTTCGGTTACAAAATACATTCCGCCATTTTCACAGCAGAAAAAATCTTACGATGCGTGCGCCGCGCTTTTGGATTATGCGGCCGGGCAATATGAATATCTTGGCGCAGATTTTTTTGATTTCCCCGATTCTCACGATTCACCTGATTTTGATTCATCTGATTCTAATTCTGAAGAAAATTCATACTCTGCTTCAAACCGCTACAAAATGCTTTACTCATCTAAAGAAAATCACTTTGTAAATCCTGAAAACCTTTACGCTACCGGTAACCCGAATAAATTCCCTGAATATTTTAAGAGCGCGCTCAATTCACTCTGGATTGGAAAAATCGGAAACGAATATTTTTCCGTTATATTTCCGCTTCATGTAAATTCAAATTTTGAGCATTACCGGAAAATCGCACAGGATAACGGCAATGTTTTTTTTATGAACAAAACCGAAGATATTTCGCTGGAACTAAACCGCCTTACAAAAATGATTTTGATTTTTCTTGCTGTAAGTTTTGTGCTTTTAATTCCTATTCTCCGTTTTGCCTATCCATGGAAAAAAGTTCTGCATATTGCTGTGGTTCCGCCTGTCGTGATTTTAATTACAATTGCGTGCCTTGCCGCATTCAACATTCCGGTCGGATTTTTCTCGGTCACTGGAATCGTGCTGATTTTTGGACTTGGAATGGATTACATAATTTACAGCACGGAAAGCAAATCGCGCCTTAATCAGATTGCAATTTCCATTTCTTTTTTGACGACGGCCTTATCGTTTGCGCTTCTGGCTTTTTCGAGCTTCATGCCTGTTCATATGTTCGGGCTTACGGTTTTTGCCGGTCTGTGCGCCGCGTGGATTTATACAACTTATATTGCCTTCAAACTGTAAATATTATACATCGATAAATTTGACAATAAATATATTATTGAATATATTATATATTCAGGAGGCAGCAGTTATGAAAGCTATGAACGCAGTAAATGTGCTTGATTCTATAATTCCTATAAGCCTTTTCAATAAGGGGCAGGCAAACAAAATTTTTGCTGACGTCAAGAAATTCGGAACAAGAATTGTCGTAAAAAACAATGTCCCGGAATGCATTTTAATGAGTCCTCAAAGCTATCAGCAAATGATGGAAGAATATGAAAACGCCATTCTTGCAGCTGAAGCCGAAAAACGTCTGGCAACAAAAACTGAATATATTTCCCATGAAAATGTAATGAAAGAATTTGGGCTTACCCCTTCTGACTTAGATGATGTTGAAGTCAATTTGGAATAAATCATGGCTTGGGCAATAAAATATCATCCGCTTGCAAAAGAGGAGCTTGCAAAACTCGATGGCTCTATCCGTAAAATAGTTTTAAAAGGCATTATCAAAGTTTCAGCAAATCCTAAACCTCAAAGCGAAGGCGGATTTGGAAAACCTTTGGGGAACAAAAACGGAAACAATTTGACAGGACTTCTAAAGATAAAATACAGAGATATAGGAATCAGAGTAGTTTATAAACTTTTGGAAGATGAAAAAACCCATGAAATGTACATACTGGTTATTTCTGTAAGGGCTGATAATGAAGTTTACGATTTAGCCGGCAGACGGAAATAAAACCCAATCGCTTGCATTTCCCCCTTCTATTTGACTAAAAATAAAAAGTTCTATACTATTATAGAGATATAAGGAACTTATAACACAGAAATTTTTTTGGCCGGGATTCAATTTGTGAAAAATAGGCTTTTTCTTTCAAAACCTGGAATAATGTGCGCCGCCGGAACAAATGCAGAAGAATTATGGGAATCGGCAATTCAGGGTCGCCAGGATGGAATCGTTCAGGTAAAGACATTTTCCGATAATTCTTTTTTTGCCGGAAAAATAAAAGACAGTTCACTTTCCTCTGCAAATTGTAAATATGACATGCGCGTGATTCAGATTGCGGATGCGGCTTTAAATCAAATTTCAGAATATGTAAAAAAAGCTAAGCAAAAATTCGGAAGTGACAGAATTGCTGTCTGCGTCGGTTCATGCGACAACGGCTCGGAATTTTCAGTTAAGGGCCACAGAAAATATTTTGCTGACGGAAATTTTCCTGACGATTATTCACTTGAAATTCAGGGAGCGGATTATCCAGCAACCTTTATAAAAGAAAAATTCGGAATTACGGGTCCTGGATTTGTTTTGAGTACGGCATGCTCGTCAAGCGGAAGCGCAATGATTAAGGCAGCCGAGCTTATAAATGCTGGAATCGCGGATGCAGTGATTACAGGCGGTCTGGATGTTGCCAGCGACACGGTTCTTTTGGGATTTAATTCGCTTGAGTCGATTGCGAATGGAATTACGAATCCGTTCAGCAAAAACCGGAATGGAATCACGTTGGGGGAAGCCGCCGCATTCTTTGTCCTTGCAAAGGACAAAGACACGGTGCTGGCGAAGTCAAACTCCGGGAACGCGAATTGTGCCGGCGGTTCAAATATTGATTGCGGTGCAGATATTGATTGCGGTTCGGAATCACAAGGCTGTGCGGTGGAACTTTTGGGGACAGGCGAAAGCTCAGATGCTTACCATATGACTTCGCCAGCACCTGACGGCATTAGCGGTGCTAATGCCGTGAATGCGGCTCTTCGTAATGCTGGAATCAGGCCGGATAGCGTGGATTATTTAAACCTGCATGGAACTGGGACGCGGCTGAACGACAGTATGGAAGCAAAGGCTGTGGCATTGAGTTTTCCCGAAACTTACACTAAAATGCCTTCTAGCTCCACAAAACCGCTTACCGGACATACGCTGGGAGCTGCTGCTGCACTGGAGCTTGCAATCTGCTATATGGCGATTTGCAAAAACGATAAAAAATCTGAAGCCCTGCTTCCTGTTCATGTTTATGACGGTCAGTATGATTCAGAAATTCCACAGCTTCATCTTGTAAAAAAAGGCGAGGCTTTTAATAAAGTAAATATCTGCATGAGCAATTCTTTTGGCTTTGGCGGATGCAATACAAGTTTAATTATAGGAAAATCAAATGGCTGACACACAGAAAAAATTTGAATTGCCTCAGGAAGTTCCTGCTGAAACTTTAATCAATCTTCTTCCGCATAAGGGAAAGATGTTTCTGCTTGATCATTTGACTCAGCATGACACGACAGCGCGAACACTTGAATCAGTATCACTTGTAACAAAAGAGCACATTTTTTACGATGAATCATTGGATGGAATTCCATCTTACATCGCATTTGAATTTATTGCCCAGAGCATCTCGGCTCTTTCAGGCGTTACAGGTTACGAGATGGGTCGTCCTGCTATTCCTGGATTTATTTTAAGCATTGTAAATTACAAGGCAGAGGTTCTTTCATTCAAGGTCGGAACTTCAATCCATGTAAAGATAAAGAAAATCGATGAATTTGAAAACATTATGACTTATTCCGGAGAAGCCTTTTCAAGCGAAAATCCTTCAGTGCCGGCAGTTGTAACAACGATTACGGTTATGGAAACTGACGATCTTCAGGTTCTTCGAAACAACTAATTTTTTAACGGAAATATTTGGAGGTACATTCAAATGAATAAAAGACGCGTAGTAATTACAGGTGCCGGAGTTTGCAGCTCACTCGGTGACAATTGGGAAGAAATCTTAAAGACACTCAAGGGTCTTGAAAACTGTGTAGTTTACATGAAAGAGTGGGATCGCTTTGGCGACGGAATGAACACAAGACTTGCAGCACCTTATACAAAAGAACTCCGCAAATTTGACCGCAAAAAAACAAGAAGTATGGGTCGCGTTTCACGCCTTGCACTTCAGGCAACAGACGATGCACTTAAAATGGCTGGTCTTATCGATGCAGAAGGAAATGTTGCTGATGTAGTTTCTTCAGGACGCTGCGGTATTTCTTACGGTTCGTGCATGGGAAGCATGGATGCAAACATGGAATTCTGCTGGATGATGGAAAACAGCGACTGTTCAAGAATGAACGCAACAACTTATGTTCGCGCAATGCCGCAGACTGCTGCTTCAAACTTGAGCGTTTACTATAAAATCCGCGGAAGAATCATCACGACAAACACAGCATGTACATCAGGAAGCCAGTCAATCGGTTATTCATACGAGCAGATTGCTTACGGTTTCCAGGACATGATGCTTGCAGGCGGTGCAGAAGAGCTTACAGCCGCTGACTCAGATATTTTCGATACACTTTTTGCAGCAAGTACAAAGAACGACACTCCAAAAAAATCACCGAGCCCGTTCAGCAAAGAGAGGGACGGTCTTGTAATCGGTGAAGGCGCCGGAACTTTGGTTCTCGAAGAATATGAGCACGCAAAAGCGCGCGGTGCAAAAATGTATGCAGAAATCATCGGCTTCGGTACAAACCAGGACGGAAACCACATCACAACTCCAAATCAGGAGACAATGGCAAAGGCACTTTCACTTGCCATCGAAGATGCTGGAATCAGCCCGGATGACATCGGTTATGTAAATGCACATGGAACTTCGACAGGACACGGTGATGTTGCAGAAACAAATGCAACTGAAAGCGTATTCCACCGCGCAGTTCCGATCAGCTCAACAAAGAGCTACACAGGCCACACACTCGGCGCCTGTGGTACAATCGAGGCATGGGTTACAATCAACATGATGAACAGCGGCTGGTTCCATCCGACATTGAATCTTACAAAAGAAAATCTTGACCCGGAATGCGGCAAGCTTGATTACATTATGGGAGACGGTCGCGAAATTAAGACTGATATCGTAATGTCAAACAACTTTGCTTTCGGCGGCGTAAATACTTCGCTGATTTTCAAAAAGATTTAAGTCTTATCGGCTTTAATGACAACTGAAACTATAAATCAATTGAAGGACCTCGCAGTAAAATACGAGGTTTCTTCATTTTTAGACGGCGATCCAAGCCGATTTATGCATCGCTACAATGACTCCTGCAATCAGGAAATCGCCGCCTTTATCGCAGCCCAGCTTGCCTTCGGGCGCCGCGATGCTTTTCTGCCTAAGCTTGAGGCAATATTCAATGCGAGCGCGGACAATGCATCCGCAAAATCGCCGGCGCCGCTGACCGAATGGATTATGTCGGGCGGCTATAAAAGCTTTTTCCCAAAATCATCAAAAAAGTTCTACAGATTTTTTTCCTACAAAGATATGAATGATTTGTGCGCCGCCCTTGCGCAGATTCTTAAAAAATACGGCTCGCTGGGGGAAGCGGTAAAAAAGGCGTATTTTGCAATTGAAAATTCCAATGGGAATAGGAGCGAGCTAGATTTGGTATCAGCGCTGATTTCGCTATTCCCGGATTGCGGCGCCGTTTCGCAGAACCCTAAGGGCGCATGCAAAAAGCTTCACATGTTTTTGCGCTGGATGGTACGGCGAAATTCTCCTGTTGATTTGGGACTGTGGGACTGGGTGCGCCCGAGCGAACTTATAATGCCGCTTGATGTTCATGTTCTCGATGAGTCAAAGCGCCTTGGTCTTATTCCGCAAAACGCTTCGCCTTCTGCAAAAACGGCTGTGTTCCTTACAAATCAGCTTAAGCAAATCTGGCCTGATGATCCGTGTAAAGGAGATTTTGCGCTTTTCGGGCTGGGTGTTGATAAGGAAGCGGGTAACGGCAACATTAATTAATCTCAAAATCACGCTGAAGGAAAATTATGGAATAGAACGTACCGTATCAATCCTCTTTACGACTCTGTAAACAAAAAGGCAAATTGTAGCGCTTACAAGCTTATCTACAAAGTTTGTGATTGTTCCGCCTATGTATGCTGCTATCGGCAGGCTTCTGATTACGACGTAGATTCCCTGAACGGCGTTATCTACCTGCGGAATTGATGTATTTGCGCCGTAAACCACAGCCGAAATCGTGTCGCCGATAATTGAGTTACTGATGGCGGCTAGAAATCCTGCCCACATAAAGCTGTCGGCGGAAAGAAGGCTTTCGTTAGGATGATTTTTTCTTTCTGAGCGGAAAATCAGCCAGGCTAATAAAGCAGTAGAAAGATGACATGCAGAAAAGAAGATTCCCGTGTGTGCAAAAATGAACAAAAGCAGATTTGAGCTAAAGGCGCAGATTAAGCCCGGTACAAGTCCGCACAAAGCAGTTACCGCAATCGTCATCACAGAATCAAGATAAAGAGGAAATGCAATCAACCCCGCCAGAAATGAACCGAGATAATTTATTCCGATTGAAATTGCTGTAAAGAGAACTGTAAAAATTATTCTGCGCGGTGTCCAGTTTTTGTCCGGCAGCCTTTTGTTTATTAAATTGCCGCTCATACTATAAGCCCCAGAAGTTTTGCTTTTTCAAGAAGGTCGTGTCTGTCTTTAATATCGAGTTTTGAATAGACTTCGGTTCGCTGATTGATGACAGTTTTTTCTGATTT
>CACYCX010000099.1 GCA_902772975.1 uncultured Spirochaetaceae bacterium | reverse complement strand
TTCGGCAGACGCAGGCCTTATTCCCGGAACCGTAAACCAGCTTAAATACTGCACGAACGAGCTTGTTTCCTGGGTAAAAGAGCGCGACAGCATCCTTATAATGACCGCTCATGTAACTAAAGAAGGACTTATTGCAGGTCCGAAATCACTTGAGCACATGGTGGATACTGTAATTTCATTTGAACGCAACAATGACGCCGTCAGATTCCTGCGCGCGCAGAAAAACAGGTTCGGTTCAGTTGATGAGCTGGGACTTTTTGAAATGACGGAAACAGGCCTCATGCAGATAAAGGATCCGAGCGCAATGTTCATAACACGCCGCGACGGAAAACAGCCGGCTGGTGTAGCATGCGCCGCCGTATTTGAAGGAAGCCGCGTTTTTCTTGTAGAAATTCAGGCGCTTACCGTTCCTGCAAAGGCGTCGTTATCAAGGGTTTACAGCGACAAAATAGACACCGCCCGCGTAAGCAGAGTGGCGGCTGTAATCGAAAAGCGGATCGGCTTGAAATTCAGCGATCAGGATTTGTACATAAACGTCGCAGGCGGTGTGCGCTTAACTGAGAGCGCGATTGATGCTGCCCTAGCGGCGGCGCTTTATTCGGCACGCACAGATTTAGCGCTTGAAAACGGCACCGTAATTTCAGGTGAATTAAGTCTTGCCGGCGAAATAAGGCCTGTTCCTAGAATCAAGCAGCGCGTCAAAACGGCGCAGGGGTTGGGATTCGATAAAATAATCGCCCCGGAAAACTGCGACGGCGCCGTAGCTATAACCAATATCCGGGATTTGGTCAAGGAACTATTCGGATAGCCCTGATTTTTCAAGGCTAACGGAAAAAGCGCCTTAAGGAGAGTCCGAAACGCGCCTTACTTCTAAAACATGCCTTGTCCCCTGAGCCTTAACGGAATAAATCTGCTATTACCTTTACAAACGAGCTCCCGGCGACAAATGTTCCGATTGAGCTTCCGAGCGAAGAAAGCACGAAAACGATAAGTACACGCGTAATTCTGTTTGAATAAAAGCCCTTTACGGAAGTTGCATCCGACTGAAGCGATTCCATGTCGCTTACCTTAGGCTTGCACGAAAGCGCCTGTACGATTCCTGAAACAAAGCCGACTCCGATAAACGGACACAATGACGTAACCGGCGCTCCGACAAACGATGCGATTACCGCAAACGGGTGGGCAGCGGCGGCAATTGCGCCTATTGCAGAAAGCGCGCCGTTCCATATAACCCACGAAAGAATCATTTTGCTGCCGGCTTCGCGACCGCCAAGATAAAAGCCGAACGCAATAAGCGCCACGATTGCGGCAGGAATGAGCCAGCCCAAAAGCTTTGAGAAAATGCCCTTTGGAGGAACATTTTCGATGGCGGAAGTATCGGTAGATTCAGTACCGGCAGCAAATCGCTCAAGATGCGACTGGACTCCCGGAAGATGTCCCGCGCCAAGGACAGCAGTAATGGAATTGCCTTTTGCGTTCCAGATGTGGCTTGCAAGATAAAAATCACGCTCGTCGATAAGGACCTGCTTTACCTTGGGAAGATATTTTGCAAGGTCTCCCATCATAGAATCCATTTCGTTCTGCTGCTTAAGCGATTCAATTTCCTCTGAGCTTATCTTTTCGTTATCAAAGGCGCTTGAAATAAGGACGGCAAGAAGCTTGCATTTTCCCCAGAAGGAATTCATAGCCCATGCCCTGTTCAGCGTAACCTGAATCGGACGGTCAACAAGCTCGAACGGAATGTTCTTTTCTTTTGCGCAATCAACGGCCGCCTTCAATTCATCACCCGGCTTTACGCCGACATTGTCTCCCATCCTGCGCTGGAAAGAACCGAGCACAAGATTTGCAAGAACGACGAGCGCCTTTCCTTTTTTGAGGACGCTTATTATATCAAGATTCTTGTACGCTTCGGGATTTGTCATTGACTCATAGCGGGCTGAATCAAGCTCTATGGCAACGCAGTCAGGCGCATTTTTTTCAATTGAATTTTTTACTTCCTGAACTGATTCAGCTGAAACATGAGCAGTTCCTATAAGCGTTATTTTTCGTTCACCAAATTTAAGATTTTTTTCCGTACTGCTCATCAGTTCAATTCTCCATCTGTTATGCCAAGCTTCCACTCTGCAAGGCGGTATTCAAAAAACATAGGACGCTTTGTGTTCACTACCTCGGCATAATATTTCTGCGCAAGATTTTCGTTTTTCTTGAGTTCAAAATAAAGCGCGTAATAGTAAAGCATTTCGCCTTTAAGCGTAAGATTTTCTTCATCCTGAATTGCCTTTGCGACAATCATTTCAGCATTAACAGGTCCGAAATCCTTGAAAAGCCTTACCATATTATATTTAATTGTTGATGTATCCGGGTATGATTTTAATACTTTTTCAAGATACATTTTTGCCATCGGATACTGATTTTCCTTAACATAGCAGGCGGCAATCATGAGCGGATATGAAGCATCCGGCGTAAGGTCAACCTTCTTTGGCTTTCTTCCGTTAGGGTCAACGCTTTTCTGGGCAATTGCCTGATACTGCTGAGCCTGTGCCTGATATCGGGCTATGTTCCCCTTGTATTCTTCCATGTAAAAATTATACGCCTTCTCAAAAGCCTTGCGGGACTCAGACCACAATCCCTTGTGCCATGCTAAAATTCCGATTGATTCATACGCATAGTAATATTTGGGATTTACACGGACAACGCTGCGGTAATCTTCAAGAGCCTTGTCTACTTCGCCTAATTCATCATAAAGTCCCGCACGGTACGCATAGCCTAAAAAATAATTCGGTTCAAGCTCGATTGCTTTTGTCCAGGCCTGTTCCGTTTCCGAAGTTTTCCCCATATTCTTGTAATAAGTTCCCAAGTCAAGATAAAAATCTGATGAGTCAGGAGAAATTGAAATTGCCTTCTGAACGTTTTCAACTGCCTGACTGTATTTCTGAGTTTCAGCGGAAAGCTTTCCAAGATAAAAATATGCTATTGCGGAATTCGGATCGATGGAAATCATTTTCTTGAATGTATTGCGCGCATCTTCAAGCC
>CACYCX010000098.1 GCA_902772975.1 uncultured Spirochaetaceae bacterium | reverse complement strand
GTCTTTAATCGCGTCAAAATCATAATACAAGTGACCGAGAGCCGGCCTTAGCCAGTTGTCAAGCTCGTCGCCGACAAAAAGATGCTTCTGTTCAACGTCAACGCCGATTGAACCGAGCGTGTGGCCCGGAAGCCCGATGATTTTTGCCTTGATTCCGTATGAAGACAGGTCATCGCCGTCTTTAACGAAAATCAGATTCTCCGGCTTCTCGACTTTTGTGTTCCGCAGAACATTCAGCGAAAGTCCGAGGACAAGCTTTCCGACAAGACCGTAAGAACTCAGAGGCTGTCTGTCAAAGTCTTCAAAAAGCTCTTCGTCTGTCTTGCTTACAGCCACCGGAATATTGTAACGCTTTGAAAGTGCCGCCGCGTTTTCCGCATGGTCAAAGTGAACGTAGGTCAGAACGATAAGCTTCATTTCGTACTTGTCACATTCGGCGATTACCTTGTCCAGATGCGATCCGCTTGCGGTGTCTATCAAAATCGCCTTTCCGCCTTCCGCGACAACATAGCAGTTGTCCGTTCCGCCTTTTATTTGTGTAATTGTTGTCATATCTCAATTCCCCCCTATTTTTTCATATGTGTACCATGGATGAGTTCCGGTAACTTCAAATCCAACGGAACAAGCCAGTTTCATGGAAGCTTCATTCCTTATGTCACAATCCCATATCGGAGTTTTTCGCCTTCGGAGCGTTTCCTTAACCATTGCCGCTGATACTATTTTTCCAAAACCTTTTCCGCGGCATTCTTCTGCTGTCTCAACTCCGATATCCACATAATCTTTTGAAACTCCTGAAGCGAATGCACAAGCCATCATTTTTCCGTTTCCAATCAGGCAATATCCAAAACCTTTTTCAATAAATGCTTCCTTGCTTTCCCACGAAAATGCCGGAATGATTTTTCCTTTCATCAATTCATAATTTGCGGCTGTTATTTCTTTAAGCTCTGATACAATCGTTTTTGGTATTTCATATTTTTCGCCTGCAAACTTAAAGACATATCGTTCATGTTTAACAGGAATTGATGTTCTCAGCAGCATGTCGTTCAAGCGCTTGTCATTTTCGGTTTGCAGTGCCATGCGGCCTGAATGACCATCCGGCGGATTCTGCATCAACTTAACTGTTTCCTTAACAAATGCTTCATTATAATTACCCAGAATAGTTGCAAATCCACAATAATGCCATATCAATGCTGCGGCTGGGTTTTCGTCACTATCGACAAATATTTCTCCCTTTTGAATTCCTTCCAATATAGAAAGAGGATATACTTTTTCTATTCTGATATAATCAAGCAAATGGTTGATTTTTTTGTAATCTGTAAGCTTTTTCATATTTTTCACCCATACTACAATGATATTTCATCTACGGTGTAATCGTGAGAATATTCGTAGCCAAGTTTTTGTGCAAGACGAACTGAGTTCATATTTCTTGGAAGCACGCCTGTACCGGCTCCAAGGTCAAGCACCTTCTGACCATCCTTACACAGTCCGAGATTTAAAATGTAATCGTAAAATTCCTTAGGATAGATGTCGCGGTATTTTGCATAATTCTCGGAAGTCTTTCCCCAGTCAAAAGTTTTTCCCTTGTCAATAAAATCAATGTTCATTTTTTCCCCAAAAAATAATGTGTACCACGGATGCGTTCTGATTGCTTCAAATCTAATAATCCTATTATAAAATAAAAAATGAATAAGTTGTTTAAACTTCACACAAGATGCAGAAATTCAAGCATGAAATGCAGGGGTTATTTTTTAGACCAGTATTTTATGCCCCAGTTTTCAAAATTCCATTCGTCCATGTAATCGTTGCATTCATAATCTATGTAGTACAAAAGAGAATTCTGGACAACAAAATTAGTCGGATAATAATCTATGTTTGTTTTTGCAGCGTACAATTTTGAACACATTTCCTTAACCTGATTTATGTATTCATCCTTAACTTCATCTTTTTTAACAAGATCAGAAATCGTTTCGCCTTCTATGTATTCCTTAACAATCCGCTCTTCCTTTATATCAACATCAATCATTTTTGGCATGCGGATTCCAATCTGCTCAAGCCGCTTATAATCACGGCATTCAGCTTCAATTTTGTTTCCAAAGTTATAATAATCGCATGGTTCATGGTGAATCTGCTTGAGCACAAATTGCTTTCCATCTTTCTGAGCAAGATACGAATAGCCGCCCTTTCCGTGTCCCAAAAGCCTGATGATTTTATAAGCATTCTGATTTACTAAAACTTCTTCGCCACACTCAAACATACTCTTCAAGTAAAACTCCTTGTAAACAAATATGACATATTGTAATTTTTTTTCAAGCTGGCGCTCTGCATTTCATCGGCAAAAAAACGCAACTTGTCTGAAATCATATTTTCGTTTTATCAATGTTTGTGTAAAATAAGTTCGCTTACTGAGATAAAACGGAGCTTAAAAATGGAACTCAAAAAACTTTTTAATTCAAATTACCTTAAGCTTATCGCGATTATTGCGATGACGATTGACCATGGCACAGACCTTCTGTATCCGGGCTTTCCTTCAGAACCGGCGCCTCTTGTCCTTCACTTTATCGGGCGGCTTACGGCTCCAATCATGTGGTTCTTTGTATGCGAAGGATATCACTATACCCGCGATGTAAAAAAATACATGATGCGTCTTGGGATTTTTGCTGTCATCTCGCATTTTGCATATTGCTTTGGATTTGGAATCAGCCTGAATCCGTTTGAAGGCAGCATCTTTAACAGGACAAGCGTAATGTACCCGCTTTTTATTTCGGTTGTCGTTCAGTATATCGAGGACAGCCTTGAGTGGAAGAAGTGGCAGAAACTGATTGTTCAGACAATTCTGATTTTCAGCGCATTTCCTGCTGACTGGAGCTGCATTGCGGTTCTTGCAATTCTTGGAATGTACAAGGAACGCGGTAACCTCGAAAGGCAGATGCTCAGGATGATTCCATGGGTATTCCTGTACGGCGTCGTTTCGTTCTTCTTTGTAAGCAAAGTCTATGCGCTTGAACTTGCAGGCGTACTGATGGTTTATCCCGTCTTGAAACTCTACAACGGCGAGCGTGGAAATGCAAAATGGATGAAGTGGTTTTTCTACCTTTACTATCCGCTGCATCTGGTCGCAATCGGAATTATCCGTATGATTGTTTACGGAAATACAAACATCTGTCTTTAACTGAATTTTAAAAAAACAATAAAAGAGGAACTGAAAAAAAATGGTAACAAAACAGGAATTTAAAAAAGCACTGATTGATCTTGGAATTACAAACGGAATGACTCTTGAAGTTCACAGCTCGCTTTCATCATTCGGAGAACTTGAAGGCGGAGCAATGACTGTAATCGATACGCTTAAGGAACTTGTAACGGAAACGGGAAGCATATTCATGCCGGCACTTCGGCTGAGCAAAGAGCTTCCACTTACAGTTGAAGACAAACGTCTTGGCATTACAGTCAAAATTAAAGTTCTTCCGCGTGATGAAGAAAGGACTGCAATGGGCCTGATTGCCGATACATTCCGTAAACTGCCGGACACTTATACCGGAACCGACGTCATAAGCACATCAGGCTGGGGAGCCCACGGAAAGGAAGCTTTGTCAGGCGGCCTTGATTACGCAATTCGCAACGGCGGAAAAGCCCTGATGCTCGGTGTAGATATTTACAAACTGACCGCCATGCACTATATGGAAGTTGCAACTCCAAAAGACATAAGCGAACGCTATGCTCCGACCGAAGCAATCAACAAAGTCTACCCGCCTGACCAGTGGTTTATGGAAGCCGGCCATCCGCCGATTAAAGCGTGGTACACAATCCAGAGAATGGCTTACGAAAAAGGCCTGATTAAGGAAGTGATGATTGGAAGCTGCAAGGCAATGTTCTTTGACATCTGGAGCGTAGTTTCAATTTACGAAAATGAATTAAAGACAAATCCTTACGAACTGTGGGGATTGTAAGAATTCTTCTTGCGGTGGGAAAGAGAGCGATTTCCCCTTACAGATAATCTTCACCACCGCAATCTTCCTGTGTCATATAACTGAGACTGCAAGTTTTATTTTGAGAATTTTTGCGTATTTACGCATTTTTCCCGTTACGACAAATCGGCTGCTAAAAGTTTCCGCCGTTCCAGCCCCAGTTGGATGTACCCCAATAGGATATGTAAACGGCATTACCCGGAATACCAAGTTCCTTCTCCAGAATCTCACAGAGCTTTGCAGTCATTTTATCGCTTGCGCCAGCATCAACGCTACCAAGAACTTTTACTTCAATATAAGCGCCTTTATCAAGCTTCTTTCCGCCAAAATACAAATCCTGATTATCAATAAGATTAATCATCAGATAAGATTCCGGCTTTCCGATTATACTGATAGCCTTTCCAAACTCG
>CACYCX010000097.1 GCA_902772975.1 uncultured Spirochaetaceae bacterium | reverse complement strand
ACAATATTTATAATGGAAACAATATTTATATTGAGTTTACTCTTATATATTGAAGAATAACGCAAAAATAATTAGAATAAACACTGCAAATATCGAAAAAACATCTATATTAGAGGTAAATATGGTACCAACATTGATAAAAGATCTGCTTGCTTCAAAGGCTGACGGCCGCAAAGTAACAGTATGCGGCTGGGTTCGTACAGTGCGCGATTCAAAGAACCTTGTTTTCATTCAGGTAAATGATGGAAGCTGCTTTGCAAACATCCAGCTTACATTCGACCGTTCCGCGCCATCAAAGGATGCAGATTCAGCTCAGATTGAAAATGAACTCAAGCGCCTTACAACGGGAGCAAGCCTCCGCGCCGAAGGAATCCTGGTTCCGTCTCCGGCATCTGGACAGGCAGTAGAAGTTACGCTCGAAAAGCTTACATGCCTGGGCGAGGCAAAGCCTGAAGAATATCCCCTCCAGAAAAATAAAATGTCAATGGAATACCTTCGCGACAATGCGCATCTTCGCGCCCGCACGAATACCTTCGGCGCAGTTTACCGCATGCGCAATCAGATGGCATTTGCCGTTCACTCTTTCTTCCAGGAGCGCGGCTTCCAGTACATCAACGCACCGGAAATCACATGTTCTGACTGCGAAGGCGCGGGAGAGATGTTCCAGGTAACTACGCTTTCCATGGAAAAGATTGCCGAGCTCGGCGTTAAGGCAGGCGCGGGCGGAATGAAGGTTGAGGACGCCCACAAAATCGTAGATTACAGCAAGGATTTCTTTGGCAAAAAGGCATCCCTTACTGTTTCAGGGCAGCTTGAGGCAGAAACTCTTGCAACTGCGTTAAGCCGCGTATATACATTCGGACCTACATTCCGCGCCGAAAATTCAAATACTCCGCGCCATCTGGCCGAGTTCTGGATGATTGAGCCGGAAATGGCATTCTACGACCTGAACGACGATATGGACATTCAGGAAGAATTCGTAAAATACCTTCTGAACTGGGCTCTTACAAAATGCCGCGCGGACCTTGAATTCTTTGACAAGAGAATCCAGCCTGGACTTATCGAAGCCCTTACAAAAGTAGTAAACGCAGAATTCAAGCGCATCTCATATACTGACGCAATTGCAGAGCTTGAAAAGCATGCTGACGAGGCAAAGTTTGAATTCAAGCCGTACTGGGGCTGCGACATTGCAACAGAGCACGAGCGCTATCTTACGGAAAAGATTTTCGGATGCCCTGTAATGGTTTACAACTATCCTAAGGAAATCAAGTCTGTCTATATGAAGCAGAATGAGGACGGTAAAACAGTAAAGGCTGTTGACGTTCTTGTTCCGGGAATCGGCGAGCTTATCGGCGGTTCTGAGCGCGAGGAAAACTACGACAAGCTTCTGGCCGCATGCAAAGAGCGCAACATGGATATGTCAAATTACGAATGGTATCTTGATTTGCGCCGCTTTGGTACTGTACCGCACTCAGGCTTCGGCCTCGGTTTTGAGCGCCTTATGCGTTATGTAACGGGAATGGAAAACATCCGCGATGTTATTCCTTATCCGCGCGCACCAAAGCTGGCAGATTTTTAGTCGTAAGCTTTTTTAATATAACGGTAAATGAAAAAGCGAAAGAAGATTTCTTTTCTTACGGCAATTCAGGCTTCGATAATAACGGGCAGCCTTTTTACCCAGAATGATTTGGGTAGCTGCGCTGCCGCCTGTGCCTTTGGATTTCTGCTTTCGTTTTTTCCCGTTATAATGCTTTCGTTCACGATACTGGTTGAAGTCGCCCACGCGTCAAAGGATGTAATCCTCCAGCTGGTATCGGAAGCATCTCCTTTTAAGACGGCCGTTGACCTTTCAGGAATTTTAGATTCAATCTCGGGCGCCAAGAAAATCGGAATCATGGAATTGATTTTAGGAGCGTGGGCTTTCTGGATGGCGAGAAATCTTTTCCTTTACGTAACAAAAGGCATTTCAAAAATATTCCATACGGTTTCAAAATCGCAGAAAATACTGAACAGAATCCTAGGCTTTGCAATCGAAGTAATAATCATACTTGGCGCAACGCTCCTGATTTTAATTTCGATATCGGCGCGCACAATCCTGCGTGCAATGAAGCCTTCAATATTCGCCAGCGCTCCCCTGCTTCAAAAACTGACTGAAATTCTTCCGACTGTTTTCAGCAGCTCGACGCTTACAATCTTAAAATCAGCTCCGTTCCTTTTTTTATTTGCGCTTATTCTTTTTGTATACCGCTTCTTTTCCGGCACCAAACCCGCCTGGAAAATCTGCCTGATTTCCGCTTTCCTGTGCACCTCCTCTTTTTTAGCGACCGCATTCGCCTTAAACCTCTTCCTCGATATCAACCGCTACAGCATAATTTACGGTGTTCTGGGAAACCTCGTAATCCTGCTTTTTGAAGTGCGGATTTTCTTCACGCTCTTTTTTGCATTCGGGGAATTTATTTTTGTCCACCAGTATTTCGATAAGCTTTTAATCGCAGAACTTTACCTGCTTCCGGGATACGACGAAAAAAACATTTTCAGCTCAATACGGCGAATGCTCTTTATCCGCCCGGACGCGCTCGCTTACGACAAGTCAAAGGTACATCACTTCAATAAAGGCGAAACTATTTTTGACGCAGGCGGCTTTTCAGAAAAAGTCTTCTATATATCAAGGGGCTCCGTAATCGAACAGGCGGAAAACAGAATCGAATATCACGAGCGCGGAAGCTTCTTTGGAGAAATTCCGTGCATCTTGAACTGCCAGAGAAAAACTTCGGTAATCGCAAATTCAGACTGCGACGTGCTTGAAATTGACAGTGAAATCTTTAAGTCACTTTCCAGCCTTAACAGCGCGTTTTCAGCAAAAGTCCTGTCGTCCTTATCTTCCGATTTTAACAAACTTTATGGACGCGCAGAAACATTTTTGATATAATCTTCTCCGTTGTTTTTATTTGTTTCGGGAGCATTCATATCATGACCAAGTACATTTTTATTACAGGTGGAGTTGTTTCAGGATTAGGAAAAGGAATTGCAGCGGCATCGCTTGGACTTATCTTAAAGAGCCGCGGCTACAAGGTAATCAACCAGAAGTTTGACCCATACCTCAACATTGACCCGGGCACGATGAATCCTTACCAGCACGGCGAAGTTTTTGTAACTGACGACGGTGCGGAAACAGACCTTGACCTTGGTCACTACGAGCGCTTTACTGACGCAACTTTATCACAGAGCTCCAATACAACAGCAGGACGCGTATATCTTTCAGTCCTTACAAAAGAACGCGAAGGCGGCTTCCACGGCGGAACAGTTCAGGTTATTCCGAACATCACCGAAGAAATCTTGCGCCGCATGCTTCTTTCAACAGAGGAAACAGGCGCTGACGTCATCATCACCGAAATCGGCGGAACTGTTGGCGATATCGAATCACTTCCGTTCATCGAAGCAATCAGGCAGATTAAATATAAAGTAGGCGAAGAAAACTGCTGCTACATTCACCTTACGCTCATCCCTTACATGAAAAAATCAGGCGAGCTTAAGACAAAGCCAACGCAGCACAGCGTGAAGGAGCTTCAGGAGCTTGGAATTAAAGCCGATGTAATCATGCTCAGAACGGAGCAGCCGATTGACATCTCAACACGCGAACGCCTTGCCGCATTCTGTAACGTAGATTCAAGCTGCATCATCCAGAACCTGAACGCAAAATCAATTTACGAGGTTCCGCTTCAGATGGAAAAGGAAGGCTTGGGCAATGCGGTATGCAAGGTTTTAGGCCTTAAGAATAACGAGACTCATCTTGAAGACTGGAGCGTAATGGTTGACCGCTTCAATAATCCAAAGCACAAGGTAACAATTGCGCTTGTCGGAAAATATATCGGACTTCACGACGCATATCTTTCCGTAGTTGAATCGCTTGTTCACGGCGGAATCCACAATCAGACAGAAGTTGAGATTGACTGGGTTGATGCAGAAGAGCTTACTGATGACGCGGCTGCAAAAAACCGGCTTAAAAATGCAGACGGAATTATCGTTCCGGGCGGCTTTGGTGACCGCGGAATTGAAGGCATGATAACTGCTGCAAAATATGCGCGCACGCATAAAGTTCCGTATTTCGGAATATGTCTTGGAATGCAGATTCAGGTAATTGAATATGCGCGCAACGTTGCCGGCTTAAAGGACGCAAACTCAACTGAAATAAACAAAAAGACGCCTTTCCCGGTAATCGACCTAATGCCCGATCAGAACGGCAAGATATTGGGTGGAACTTTACGCCTTGGAAAATTTGAGTGCACTGTAGCAAAGGGCACCCTAACAGAAAAAGCATACGGAACTAAGACAATCTGGGAACGCCACCGCCACCGCTACGAATTCAACAATCAGTACCGCGAGCAGCTTAAAGCGGCAGGCCTCATAATTGCAGGCGTAAACCCGGAACGCGACCTTGTTGAAGTTGTAGAATGCCCTGACCATCCGTGGATGGTAGGCGGGCAGTTCCACCCTGAATTTAAAAGCCGCCCTAACAAGGCAGGCCCGTTATTCAGGGATTTTATCGCCGCGACATTAAAGACTAAATAATTTCCTCAAATCGTCATCAGCAGATTTAACCATCTTCTCGTTAAATTCCTTCATGAATGATTCGCGGATTTGTGCTGCAATCTCGGCGGCGGCTTTAGTCTTAACGATATCAAAGTTAAGTCCCTTAAGGTTTTCGCCCTGCTTTGCATACGAGAATACAACGGCAGTCTTTCCCTCAACTGAAATCTCAACAGACGGCTTAACTACATGAAGCGAGTTCAAGGCTGTATCAGAAAAAAGCACCGCCGCCTTTACCTTGTAAAGCGCATCGCTTCCAACATTCTTTACCGCGTAGCCTTCAGAACTGAGCGAGTCCTTAATAGCCTGATAAATTGAATCCTGCGCATCATCGGTTACAGTAATTGCAAAAGTACATTTATTTTTTTCTTCCGAAGATTTTGCACTTACAGAAGATACATACTGACTGTCCTTCCTGAAATCTTTTGCCGTAAGCGAAGGCGAAAGGATGTTAGAAAATGAATATGCTGCAAAAAAATCGTCTTCATATGCAGATGACTGCATGTAAATAATCATTTTGCTGAGCGGCTCCTGTGACTTATCGGCCGCCTCGTAATATGCAAAAAGCTTGTCGCGCGCATTCTGCAATGTAGGCTTGTACTGCTCGTAAAGTTTTTCCCGGGAAGCGTAAGCAACGCAATACCATGTCTTTTCCTTTTTGTTGTACCACGGCTCCGTATATTCAAGCGAAGTAAGCGCGAGGTCTACAGAGAGCTTGATGTCCTGACTGTTTGCCCTTTCTTCCGTCGTATAAAGGCGGCCGTTCTTTTTTGAGCCGGATGTAGTCTTCATTGTAGAAGTAAGCTCAGACTGAACGTTAGTCTTGATGTACTGCGCTACAGTATTTGCAGCCTCAGCCTTTGCGTCATTCGCGCCCTTTTTTCCAGTAGATTTTGCAAGCTGAGCAACATAAGTTGTATCAGGATAAATCGTCCGCCAGTTGTCAACCCAATCAGGGCGCTCTGCTTCCGGTTTGGCAAATACCGCGCCACACAAAAACGCCGCAGCAAAAAAAGTTATCGCTGTTTTTTTCATTTAAGCACCTTTTAAATTCCTAAAAACTAAAAACATATGTTAAAAAAAGAATACCCGCCCATGAAAAATCACAGGCGGGATTTTTAATTTTTGCGCCAGGCAATTACCTTACTTACATAGAAAGAAGCATTGCAAGCGGGTCATTCATTCCAGGACCAGACGGATTCTGCTGTCCTGAACCAGGAAGGTTCGCATTGCTTCCGAACTGACCTGCGGCTCCTGCTGCGGCTCCTGACTTTGCTACAGCCTGTGTTGCGTTAGACTGTGCGTTTGCCTGTGCCATTGATACATCAGCGCGGTCACGGCTTTCAAGCTGCTGTGTAGTTCCAGAAATCTGACGCTGGTTTGTATCAATGTTGCGGTTGTCTACCTGATTCTGGTAAGACTGGTGCATTGTCTGCTGGTTAAAATCATTTGTGGCATTGCGGTTTGCAAGGTCATCCTGATTTCTCTGATTCTGCTCAGCCATTGTCTGTGTTCTGTTAAGGCTGTCAATCTGCTGGTCAACAAACTGCTGCTGGATGTTCATTCTCTGAGCTTCCCATGCAAGGCGCTGCTTATCCTGCTCTTCCTTCATCTTCTGCTGGAATTCAGCTGAGCGGCGGTACTGCTGGTCCATTGCCTGAAGACCGCGGGCTGCAATCATAGTTGCTTCTTCTTTTGTAAATCCGCCTTCGCGTACGATTTTCTGAAGTGCAAGCTTAAGCTGTGTATTGTATGTATCCCTGTCCATTGAATAGAAAGCGTATACATACCATACATGCTGCTTTGAAGTAACCGGCTTACCTTTTTTGTTGCGGCCTGTTACGACTTCCTTTTCAACCTCGTACCAGTGATAGCCTTCAAATGCCATGCCTGTAACATCAGTGATGCTCGATACTGCAAGGGTCTGAATGTTGCTCTTTGCACCGTTTGAAAGGTCTGAACCAATAGATGATTCAATGTGGCTTGTAATTGTCTGACCAAGAGCAAGGAAAGCCTGTGCGCGTGCGGCAACAAGACCATCTTCCCAGCCGATATAGCTTTCAACTCCAACCGGAACCATCCATTCGCGGTTAATTTTCTGTGTAACGCCGAATTCCTGGCAGTATGCAACCGGATTTCCACGGCGCAATGTCCTGAGCCATGCAGGAATTTCTTCCTCACCTTCAAGACGGCCGTTCCAGTCAACACGCTTTTCGCTTGCGGCAAAAGCACCAGTAGCAGCAAAAACAGCAAGTGAAGCTGCAAGAATTGAAGCAATTAATTTTGTCCTTTTCATCAAAATTACTCCTTGATTAAAGTTGTTTTAGTAAATGAACCGCGAAAGCAGCCCTTTTTTTATATTGTATCCCAATTCAATACACTTTACAGTATACCCATTTCAGGTGCGTTTGTTAACAAAAAATTCATTTTTTTGAAAAATTAATTGTTGCTAATACGAAAATCTGCCGATATTATATAAGAAGAACTTTCTAAAAAACGGGGACTGTATTATGGAAAAGCGAAAATCTGTTACCAAGCTCATCAGCATTGTAGTTGGTCTGGGAATCATTGCGTACTCCCTCATTATAATTTTTACTGTCAAAAACCGGCTTGAAAAAGGACTTACGGACTATTTTCAGGATGAAATTGTAGAACAGGAAAAAATCTTCAATGATGAGATACACATCATCCTTGAAGAAACATCCATGGCAGCAGGCTGGATGAAATCAGCGCTTGAATACGAGACAGGCCGCAACGGAATTGACGAGGAAGCCGCCGACATTCTTTGCGAGGGTTCAATTAAAAATTTCGGCTGTTCATTTGCCGCAGTAGTTGATTCAGACGGAAAACAGATTTCTGCCTCAAGATTCGGACGCGCTCCAAAATCAGGAATTGCCTCACAGGCTCTTTCGGGCACTACAGTAAACAGCCTTGTTCATGAAAACGGCAATATTTTTGCAGTATGCGCTTGTCCTGTCCGCGACAGGAGATCTTCAATTCAGGGCGCACTGATACTTAAAAAACCGGTCGGAACACAGCACTTTGTTGATACAATCAAATTCTATACCGGCTCAAATGCCACTATTTTTAATGAATACACACGCGCATTTACCACAATTGAAGGAATGAACGGAACTGAAATTGCTGATCACGCAGTAATCGACAAGGCGCTTGCAGGTGAAAAGACGGCACTTATCAGCGTAATAAATGATATAGTTACCATTTCTTACTACTTCCCTCTTACAGACCCCAACGGAAATATAATTTCAACAGGCTTTATCGGAAAGCCTCTCCTTGTTACAAATGAAGTTTCAAAAAAGATTTTTACACCGCTTATCCCGGTAATCGTAGTTTTCTCTATAATCCTGCTTGTAGTATTCATCATCCTTATGATTGTAAAGATTATTGCGCCTCTCAATGCAGTTGAAAAGGCCGTTAAAAATCTTTCTTCAGGAAACGGAGACCTTACGTACAGGCTCCCTGAAAAAGGAAACGATGAATTTGCGCAGCTTGCAAACGGCGTAAACCAGTTCATCGAGCTTTTGAACAACATCATGGTAAAAATCAAGGCAACAGCCTCACAGGTTCTAGAAGGAAGCGACCAGATCAGCGCATCAAGCCAGGCTATTTCTTCGGGAGCAAGCGAACAGGCCGCCTCTACAGAAGAGATGAGCGCTACAATGGAAGAGATTGCATCAAACATCCAGCAGACAGCAGACAGCGCACAGAAGACAGGAAGCATCGCAGAAACTACTACAGTTGACAGCGAAGAAGGCGGAAAGGCAGTAAACGAAGCCGTTTCGGCCGTTAAGGAAATTTCAGAAAAGATTACTGTAATCGAAGAAATCGCGGGCCAGACAAATCTCCTTGCACTTAACGCAGCCATCGAAGCAGCGCGCGCCGGCGAGGCAGGAAAAGGATTCGCTGTTGTCGCAAGTGAAGTAAGGAAGCTTGCAGAACGCAGCCAGGCCGCATCAGCAGAAATCATTGAGCTTTCTACAAAGACGCTCGTCGAAGCAGAAAACGCCGGACAAAAAATCAGCGCCGTCGTTCCTAGCGTGCGCCAGACAAGCGAGCTTGTAGAAGAAATTTCGCTTGCCTGCCGCGAGCAGAACAACGGCGCCCAGCAGATAAGTCAGGCAATCGTACAGCTTGATACTGTAGTTCAGCAGAATGCCGCCGCTTCTGAGCAGCTTGCCGCAATGAGCGAACAGCTTTCTGCAAATGCCCGCGAGCTTGTTAATACAATCACAATCTTTAAGACAAGCGAAGTAGAAGCTACTTCGACTGAGTCTTAATCATTATATCGTATTCCTCTTTGGTACAATATTCGGCGACGACTTTTCCGTCAATTTCGTTAAGTTTTATTACTGCATACTTATCGTAATTCTGGATAAGCCAGTCGTCGTACATTGTCCAGTTATCAAAAGAAGTTTTCTGTAAATCCATTTGCACTTAACTATTCGAGAATTGCACCCTTGTCTGCCGATGATACCAATTTGGCGTAGCGAGCGAGGTAACCGGTCTTTACTTTTGGCTCCGGAGCCTTCCAGTTTGCCTTGCGGCGTGCAAGCTCTTCATCGCTTACCTCAAGATGAATCTTGTAATTGTTGATGTCAAGCGTAATCTTGTCGCCTTCCTGAACAAGCGCAATCGGGCCGCCGACTGCCGCCTCTGGTGAACAATGTCCGAGGCTTGCTCCGCGGGTCGCTCCGCTGAAGCGTCCGTCAGTAATAAGGGCAACCTGCTTGTCCAAGCCCTGTCCTGCAAGCGCTGCCGTTACGGCAAGCATTTCGCGCATACCCGGTCCGCCCTTTGGTCCTTCATAGCGGATGACTACAACATCGCCCGGCTTAATCTGAGCCTTCTGGACTGCATCCATTGCCTCGCTTTCGTCGTTGAATACGCGTGCAGGGCCTGTATGAAGCATAAGCTCCTTAGCGCAAGCGGAGCGCTTTACGACAGTACCATTAGGCGCAAGATTTCCAAAAAGGATAGCGATTCCACCGTTGTCGCTGAAAGGATTTTCAATCGGACGGAGGATTTCCGGATTACGGTTTTTAACGCCCTTAATGTTTTCAGCAATAGTCTTGCCTGTTACAGTAATAAGGCCTGTATTGATAAGATTCTTTTTTGCAAGCTCGGCAAGAACTGCCTGAACACCACCCGCGTCATTCAATTCGCACATGAATGTATGGCCGGCCGGAGCAAGGTGACAGAGGTTCGGCGTACGGTTAGAGATTTCGTTTACCTCATGGAGGTCAATTTCAATTCCGGCCTCGTGCGCAATTGCAGGAAGGTGAAGCATTGTATTTGATGAGCAGCCGAGCGCCATGTCTGCCGCAAGTCCGTTCCTGAAATTTTCAGCAGTCATCATCTGGCGGGCTGTAATTCCCTTTTTGTACATATCCATAACTGCCATACCGGCGTGCTTTGCAAGGGCAATTCGCTCACCTGTTACAGCCGGAATAGTTCCGTTTCCTGGAAGTCCCAGTCCGAGAACTTCTGTAAGGCAGTTCATTGAGTTTGCAGTAAACATTCCTGAACATGCGCCGCAGCCAGGACATGCGCAGTGCTCCATTTCCTTAAGCTGCTCTTCCGTAATCTTACCTACGGCAAGGCCGCCTACAGCCTCAAACATATCTGTAAGCGAAAGGTTCTTTCCTGAATACGGATTGCTCGGATCATTTCCCGGAAGATGTCCAGGCATCATAGGACCGCCTGAAACAAATACGGTCGGAAGGTCAAGACGTGCGGCCGCCATAAGCATACCCGGAACGATTTTGTCGCAGTTCGGGATCATGACAAGCGCGTCAAACTGGTGTGCCTTTGCAACACATTCAACGCTGTCTGCAATAAGCTCGCGTGTTACAAGTGAATATTTCATTCCCTCGTGTCCCATTGCGATACCGTCACAAACGCCGATTGCAGGGAATTCGATTGGAGTTCCGCCTGCCATGCGTACGCCTGCCTTTACAGCCTCGCTTATGCGGTCAAGCTCGATATGACCCGGAATAAGTTCGTTCTTTGCACAAATAATGCCGACCATCGGCTGTTTAAGTTCTTCGTCAGTATATCCAGAAGCGTAATAAAGCGAGCGGTGAGGAGCGCGTGCTACACCACAGCATGCATTGTCTGATTTCTTTGCCATTTTGTTCTCCATAGAAATGTTAAAGTTTTTAAGTCCGGCTTAATTTTAATAGGAAAGGCCTTTTTTATCAAGGCAACCCTGATTGAAAAAAATGCCGGCCCATCGAATGAAGAGCCGGCAACCTGGAGGTATATTTTTTCTATTATGTTTTTATTTCGACTTTCTCTGCTTTGAAACAACGTCGAAGATAACAGCAAGAAGAAGAACGAATCCCTTAACAGCCTGCTGCCAGTTTGAATCGATACCAAGGATTGACATACCGTTGTTCAAAACACCCATAAAGATAGCACCAACTACTGCACCACCGATTGTACCTGTTCCACCGTATGCAGAAGCACCACCGATAAAGCACGAACCGATAGCATCCATTTCGTAGCTCTGACCTGCTGTAGGGGCAGCTGAGTTAAAGCGTGCAACACAGACCAAAGCTGCAACTGCAGAAAGGAATCCCATGTTTGTATAAGCAAACATCATTACGTTATCAGTGTTGATACCAGAAAGCTTTGCAGCCTTTACGTTACCACCAATTGCATAGAGGTAGCGGCCAGGAACCGTGTTCTGTGTGTAATATGAATAGCATGCAATTACAACTGCAAGAAGAATCAATACAGTCGGAATACCGTGATGCTGTCCGAGGCGTGAAGCAACAAGAAGAACTACAACAGTGATTACTACAAGTCTTGAAATAAATCCTGCGCGGCTGTCAACTGTGTATCCCTTGCTTTCCTTTGTCTTTCTTGAGATGAACTGTGTGATGATGAATACAGCACAGATAAGGATTGCAACAACCATTGTTACCCTGAAAGAAATTGCCATAAGCTGCTGCTTTGCGGCTACATCTTCAAGAGCCCTCTTTGTCAAATCCGGAAGGAAGATTTCTGGAATGTAGCTTGAGAACAGGTTAAGGTAGTTCTGTGGAAGAGGAGAAATTGTCATACCGTCAAGAACGATAAGAGCAACACCACGCCACAAAAGCATACCGGAAAGAGTCGTAATAAACGGCGGAATATGGAGGTAAGCTATAAATGCACCATGCCATGCACCAATTAAAACACCTACAATAAGGCTTATCAGTATTGCAAAGTAAATGTTCATATGAAGATTTACAATTAATGTACCTGCAATAGCACCAACAAGACAAACAACTGAACCTACAGAAAGGTCGATGTTACCACCTGTAAGGATACAGAGGAGCATACCTGCTGCAAGAATCAAAACATAAGAGTTCTGCAAAATGATATTGTTTACATTTGCAGGAACAAACAAAGAGCCCGAGTCTGTAAGTCTGATAAAAACCTCGAACAAGAGCATTACTGCGATAAGAACAAGAAGCATTGTGTTGCTCTTAAGCACTTTTTTCAAATCAAACGGTGATTTTTTCACTATCATATCACTCATTGTTATCTCCTATAAAACTTCCGCAAAAGAGCGGTTTATTTTCCAGAATTGATTATCTGAGCCATTATCTTTTCCTGAGTTGCCTCAGAAGCCTTCATTTCGCCAACCATTCTACCTTCGTTCATAATGTAGATGCGGTCGCTCATTCCAAGAACTTCCGGCATTTCAGAAGAAATCATAATAACTGACTTTCCCTGCTCAACCATCTGGTTGATGATACAGTAGATTTCGTACTTAGCACCAACATCGATACCGCGAGTAGGCTCGTCAAGAATCAAAATGTCAGGCTCAGCAAAAAGCCATTTTCCGATAAGGACCTTCTGCTGGTTTCCGCCGGAAAGATTTCCTACATTCTCCTGAACAGAAGCACACTTTGTATGCATTTCTGCTTTCTTTTCCTCGGCATATTTGTTTTCCAAATCAAAGTCGATTGAGAATTTTGGAGCAATCTTTTCAAGCTTTGCAGAAGTTGTATTCTTTGCAATTGATTCTGTAAGAATAAGTCCGTTTCCTTTGCGGTCTTCCGTTACATAAGCAATTCCGTGGTCAATGGCACTCTTAACTGTCGGAAGCTCAATCTTTTTTCCATTAAGATAGATTTCGCCCCGGATATTTGCACCGTAAGAATGACCAAAAATACTCATAGCAAGCTCAGTTCGTCCGGCACCCATAAGTCCTGAGATACCTACTACTTCGCCCTTTCGTACGTTAAAGTTTACATTGTCGCAAACCTTAATTCCGTCAAATACAGGATGGTCAACACTCCAGTTCTTAACCTCAAAGCAGACATCACCGATATGCGGAGTGCGCTTAGGGAAGCGGTCTGTAATGCTGCGGCCAACCATTGCCGAAATAATTGTATTTTCGTCAAACGATTCCTTTGCCTTATCAAGAGTCGTAACTACAGTACCATCGCGGATAACTGTAATCTTGTCGGCAACATAAGATACTTCGTTTAACTTATGTGAAATAATTATCGAAGTCATTCCCTGCTCTTTCTTAAGTTTTAAAAGCAGGTCAAGAAGCTTGCGGGCTTCTGTATCGTTTAATGATGCAGTAGGTTCATCAAGAATCAAAAGTCTTACTTTTTTTCCAAGAGCCTTTGCAATTTCAACAAGCTGCTGTTTACCTACGCCGATATCCTTAATGAGCGTATGCGGATTTTCGTGAAGTCCAACAATATCAAGCAGCTCTGCGCTTTTCTTAAATGTTTCGTCCCAGTCAATTTTAGAAGTAGTTCCGCGCTCGTTTCCGAGGAACATATTTTCAGCAATCGAAAGAAGAGGAACAAGAGCCAGTTCCTGATGGATAATAACGATACCTTCTTTCTCGCTGTCCTTTATTGTCTGGAATTTGCAGATGTTTCCGTCATAAACAATTTCGCCGTCGTAAGTGCCGTACTGGTAGATGCCGCTTAAAACATTCATCAGAGTGGACTTACCGGCACCGTTTTCACCACAAAGAGCGTGAATTTCGCCTTCCGTAACCTGCAGGTTAACGTTTTCAAGCGCTGTTACAGGTCCGAATCTTTTGGTGATGTTTTTCATTTCCAATAAAGTGCTGGCCAATTGGAAGTCCTCCTTTACTTAAAAAAAGCCGCCCTCCTTTCAAGGCGAGCGGCTTATAACTAAAGCCCAGGCAAGGAACCTTGCCCCTGCCTGAAATTACTAACTACTGGAGTTCTGATTCCTTGTAGTATCCTGTATCGATAAGGAGCTTCTTGTAGTTGCTCTTGTCACCGAATACTGGTTCACAAAGGAATGAAGGAATAATTCCTGTTCCGTTGTCGTATGTCTGGCGGTCGTTAATCGGAGGAACTGTTCCCTTAGCGATTGCGTCAACCATCTTTACAACCTGTGAAGCAAGTGTACGTGTATCTTTGAATACTGACATAGCCTGTGTTCCGGCAATCATGTTCTTAACTGAAGGACGGTCGCAGTCCTGACCAGTGATAATTGGGAAGTTAGCAGCTGTATATCCAGCTCCAACGAGAGCGTTTGTGATACCCTGTGCACAAGAGTCATTTGATGAGTAAACTGCATCAAGGCGTGTTCCGTTTGGACCATACTTCTGAGCAGCAACAAGGTTCTCCATGCGCTTCTGAGCAACTTCTGTTGACCAGTTGAGTGTAGCACACTGTGCCTTTGATGTCTGACCTGAGCGGCATACGAGAACGCCCTTGTCGAGGTACGGCTTAAGAACATCCATAGCACCACCGAAGAAGAAGTTGATGTTGTTGTCATCCGGTGAACCTGTGAAGAACTCGATGTAAGCCGGATCAGCTTTTGTGCGGTTCTTGAGGTTGAGCTTTTCAACAAGGTAGTCACCCTGGATTGTACCTACTTTGTAGTTATCGAATGTAGCATAGTATGTAACTGCATCTGAGTTCATGATCAAGCGGTCATAAGCGATAACCTGAATTCCAGCTTTCTTTGCTGTGTCAAGAACACCCTTGAGAGCTGAACCATCGATTGAAGCGATAACGAGAATCTGGTCACCTTTTGTAACCATGTTCTCAATCTGCTGTGTCTGAAGAGCGATGTCGTTGTTAGCATACTGAAGGTCAACTTTGTAGCCAGCCTTCTCGAGCTCTTTCTTCATGTTAGAACCGTCCTGGTTCCATCTCTGAAGAGACTTTGTTGGCATAGCAACACCGACTTTAACAGCATTTTTTGCAGGTTTTGCAAAAACAGCACCAGCAAGCATAAGAGCAGCTGTAGCAACTGAAATGATTTTTTTCATTATAAAATCCTCCATTTGATTTCTTATACCGTTCATTTCTT
>CACYCX010000096.1 GCA_902772975.1 uncultured Spirochaetaceae bacterium | reverse complement strand
TATAAAGTAAGGCGGAAAGAAAATGTGCCTGTCTGCAAAACCTGTAATCGTCATGGTGCCGTCGTAGACCAAGGCGTCAATCGAGTATTCTTTTCCGTCCATGTACTCTTCGACAATCGCGCGGCCGGTTCTTGAATTGCGGACTGCATCGCGGATTGCCTCTTCAAGTTCTTCACTTGAGCGGACCATTCTGCAGCCACGCGCTCCCATATTGTCTACCGGCTTAACGACACACGGATACTCGATGGCGCGGATTTTGTCCTGAGGTCTTTCGTCTCCGGTAACTGTAAAAAAGGCCGGACTGGGAACATTATTTTTTTTAAAGCATGAGCGCATTAATGATTTGTCACTTGCGTTAAGCGCCGACTGATATGAATGATTTGGAATGCAGGCTTTTTCTGCTGCATATGCTACCGAGGCTGAAAAATCTGTTCCTGCCGTAAAAATTGCTTTTAAGGATTCAGTCTTTTTTAACTGAACTGCGTATTCAGCGATTTTTTCCTTGTCCTTTAAGTCGATTTTTTCGAACGCATCGCCTTCGTGAGCGCAGAGGGCAGCCGGGTTTGCGTCGATTACAAAAGTTTTAAGGCCGAGTTCTCTGGCGGCGCGGATGGCGGGACGCTGCATTAATCCTGCTCCCAAAATCAAAATCGAATCTTTATTTTCTTTCATTCTGCACCGCCGTTTTTTATTTCTGATATTTTTTTGCAATAGACTTCGCATGTATCACCGAATTTAAAAATCCTGCTTATGAAATTCAAAATCTTAAAAAGGAATTTTGAATCAGGATATTTTTTCATTATCGGAAACCTTTCTGGATGATGACCGGTTCCCACAATTTTTACAACCTTAAAACCAAAGCGGGAAAGGATTTTTTTTGCACGGTTTATTTCCCAGATTGTATAATGGTCTTTAGGGCTGTTTTCAAAAAAGCTCTGGCGGTTTAATTTCCCGGAAACTCCTGAAGCTGATGGAGTTGAAAAGGCAAAAATGCCGCCTGTCTTTACTTTTGAATTTATATCGCAAAGGACTTTTTTTAAATCCTGAATATGCTCGATTACATACCACATCGTAACCGCATCAAATTTCTCAACGCCAAATTTTGCTTTGGAATCAAAATCTGCAAACGAGGCGTTTATTGCGCTGAACGAAAGATTTTTTTTAATGTACGAGACTGCCGCGCGGGAAATGTCTGTGCCGTATGGTACAAAGCCTGTATCTTTTGCGGCTGATAAAAACGGGCCGTATGCACAGCCGATATCAAGAATGGTTCCGGAATCTGTCTGCTTTCCGTTATCCGTGAGGCTTCGTATTATCTTCGCGCGCCTTAACCCCTGATTTTTTATCGATTCAAAATCATCAAGATAAGTGCGGCCATACTGATTTTTATATTCATTGTCAAAATATGATTTTTCGTACTGCATGTCAGAATCAAGATTGAATGACATGTAAATCATGCCGCACTCAGGGCATCGCCTGAACGTCCGCTTTGGAGTTCGCGCGATAACTTTTCCGCGATTATTTCCTGTATTAAAAGGCGTGCGGCAAACCGGGCAGCACATTTTTTTTGCAAGGCGCGCTGCCTGGATCTGCTTTCCAAGCGCGGATTCTTTATTCTTGATCTCCGCATTTTTGTTCGCGGTAACAGGCGCAGTAACAGGCGAGGCAAACGCTTCCTTTAATTCACCTGATATTTTTTCAGAAAGAATTTCAGGATTTAAAATAATTTTTTTTATTCCGTCAGAAAAGCCCTGAGACAAAACAGTTTTTTTTGAAACGCACATAAAGCCGTATTTTTCAGAAAGCTTTTTATGAAGCGGCGTTGTCTCAACAAGAAGGACTGCACAGCCGGCACAAAGGGCTTCAAAAGCGGTAAAGCCGAAGTGGGTTACGACCAGATCGTATTCAAAAAGCTTTTCCTTTAAATTCGGGATTGCAGGATTTTTTCCGCCGCATATCGTTACATCAACGCCGTTCTGGGAGAGGAGCTTTGATACAGGCTCAGTAAAGTCTGCCGGGTCTTCGCCTCCGATTGCGATAAGCGCTTTTTTGATAAGCGGCTTTTTTAGAAGCTGCGCTGATTTTTTTTCAGCATTTTTTGTGCGGCGATTTTTTGGCATCGGTATAAAAGCCGGGCTTGCAATATTTGCATGGCGCTTTATTTTATACGACGGAATGCAGTCAATAAGATAATCGCTTGATTCATGAAACGAGGAGCCTTCATCAATGCTTACGACAGGTCCCAATTTCGAAACGGCCGCCGCTTCTTCTTTTGTCATGGAAAATAAATCTGTAACGACAAGCTGCCAATCGCCGTTAAGGAGAGGTACAGTTTTCGAGGCCTGACTCGGGAACAAAGTTGCGCCTCGTATGATTTTAGATTCGGCAAGTCCGCCTGAAACGGCTTCCTTAATCAGCTCTTCTGCCTGTTCAAGGTCAGCATCGTAGGAAATAAAAACAAAGCCGCCGGTTTCCTTTGCAAGCGAAAGGCAGCGGCGAAGGTGCCCTGTTCCCCTTCCCTTTTTTACGGACGGAACAAAAAGCACAAGGCTTTGTGAAGATGTATTTTTTATTGCGTCAATAATTTCTTTTGTCGTAAACGAAGCCACAGGCAGTTGAACTGATTTTTTCTTTACTGATATGGAAGCTTTTGCAGATTTTTTTGAAAGCACGTAATCTGCAATCAGTTCAGCGCGCTTAAAATCTGTAAACGTATCGATTGTAGTTCTATATTCCGGATAGAAAAATTTTTCATCCGCCTTCTGAAAATTTGAACGGAATGATTCCGGGTGATTATAAAGAGCCGGTCCCACATGTTCATGATCGTATGCAGAATCAGTCATCGTGCGCGCTCTTAGCAGTGAATGCGCATTGAAAATCTCCACGCCGCTTCCGTGCGGGAGACCAGTGTATGTCATGTAGTCATATTTTTCCGATAAGGAAGAATATTCCTTTCTTAATAATTCTGCCGCCTCGTAAAATAAAAACGGATTGTCAGCAGTCGCGCGCACTACAATATCCGCGCCGATTTTTTCTATCAGAGTACAGTAACGGTCAAGCACATCTTCCTTAGAACCGGCGAATGTTTCAAAGCCGCATTTTTCTGCAACTGGAAAGAGCTCTGATGCTGAATCATAATCGCATGCAAGAAAATATCTGTCGGCGCGGACTTTGCGCATGGCGTTAAGATTCCATTCAAGGACTGGTTGAACGCAAAGAGTTTTGAGCGCTTTACCCGGAAGGCGCGTTGAGGAAAGGCGGCACTGCACGATAACGGCAGTAATTTTTTTTGAGCTTTTAGCGCGCGCCATATCAGTCTTCCTGCCAGTTTGCGATAAGTGCTGAGGCGTCTGTTTTAAAGCGGTACTGATTTTTTCTTACCCAGCGCCGTGCCGCCTTGAACTGCCTTATGTTTTCTACTACGCCGCAAGATGAATGAAGCATGTACGGAAAGAACGCCTTGCACGGAAGCTCTCCGTGATCTTCTTCAAACTGAACGGCAATGTTTTTTAAGAAAAACCTGAGCTGACCTAAATCAGGAGTAACATTTTCTACAGGAACTTCAGCCGCATACGAAAGCAGAAAATATGGAGACAAATTTATTTTTTCACCAAAAAGCCAAGCCCTGAAGGACAAATCAAGGTTCTGCCAGTGCGGACTTGTAATCGTATAGTCAAAGCCGCCTAAATCAATGAATTTTTTTCTATTGTACAAGCCGATAAAGTCAAAGGGATAAAGCGTCTCCGAGCCTTCGCTAATTACCGCAGATGAATCAACCTTAAGCTGTGATTTCTGAATGCGCGGAATAAATTTTACAGGAAGCCCCTGATTGCCGTCAGTTACAAGACGAGGCGCAATGCAGTAAACGCCTGTTTCGGCTAGACGCTTTACTACAGTAGAAACGAGTGTCTGATAAGTTATGTCAATCAAGTCATTTATGATGAGCACATACCTTGTAGTAAACTGACTCATCGCCATGTTTATAAGTTCTCCGTAAGTAACCTTTTCAAGCGGAATTACAAAACGGACTGAAGGAAATTTCTGAACAAAATCCTTGATGTTATAATTATCACTGTCGCTTTCCATCGAAATAATCTGATCAAAGCCGCACTTGATGAGCGTCTCAAGATTCTGAAGCCGCATGTGGTTTCCGCAGCAGTTTATAAGCGCAACACCAACAGTTGATTCTGTTTCAGAAGGAAATTTACTTCCGCCGAGAACAGTACAGTCAATCGGTCTTTCATTAAAAGTTAAAGGTATAGTATTCATCACATTTTCCGCATTTTTCAGGATAATTATTTTCTATATGCTTTTGAACAAGCTCGTTCTTGCGTTCCCAGATATCACAAAGCTCTTCAGTGAACGCGTTTCCAATTGCATTCTCAAAAGAAAGCTCCCTGCACATAACGACGCTTCCGTCAAAGAGAATATCAAAATCGCGCCTTATGTGCCAGCATGGATTTCTGAGAACAGGAGACAGGTCCGCTGTTTTTTCACTTGGAATAAGACCTGCAAAACAGTCGTGCTTTTGAATGACGAGATTTCCGGCTGCAGGACTGTCGCTTTCCTTCCAGAATCTATAGAACTGCTCAAGTTCATCTTCGTTTGCATTGAATCTTGTAAACTGAACGTAAGCGGCGCTCAGTTGAGAATCATTTTCTTTATTGAATAAGTCAGAAAGCTTTTTTACGGTACAGACGGCCTGGTCAAGCTTTGCGCCTTCATAAAGCTCTGCGTATTTTTCTTTTGTGAATGCGTCAAGACTTAAAATCCATAAAATACGCGGGCAGCCGTCAACCTTTGATTTGCGGCTTATCGAAGGATCAGAAAGCAGGCCGGATATTTTTTCAATCACGCCGCTTTCCGACAATTTACAGAGCGCCGCACCGCTTACTTCAATCATGGCGCAAAGTCCTTCGTACGAAAGAATTTCCTTCACAAAACTCACGAATTCCGGGTTAAGGACAGCCTCATCAAATAAAGAAAGCGAAACAACGGCCGCCTCTGAAAAATCACTTATCTTTTTTACAAGCGGCGCAAATTCCCCAAATTTCATGCGTCGGCCTGATTTTTCCATGTTCCCGAATTTCTTTTCAAAAAAATCAGGATACGGACTGAAAGGATATTTTTGAGTGCAGCCGGCTTCAATCTGAATATTATAAAATGCCGGAACCGTTTTTATTATTGAAATATTTTTTTCTGCAATGTCAGAAAGTGCGAGTACATTTTCATCACCTGATTCTGATTTTGCATTTTCGGGGAAAGCAATTTCTTTTCCGGTACATGCCGCAGAAAGAGCAACGCAGCTTTTATAGCCCGAATAAGTTTCGCATGAAAAATCAAGTCGGAGCATTCTGTAATCTTTTGGCGCAATCAAGGTTTCGATTTCAAATGAATTTATGTCGCCCTTCATCACGCTGAAAATGCTGTCCTTTGAGCAAGGCATGTCGCCTGCTTTTTTTGAAACGGAAGACGAAAGGGAAGCAAGAATTGAAGAAGCGCCGCTGTCGATAATTTCAGGCGCAAAGCCAAACGGATAGCCGTCTGCAAAAGTATATTCGGCACGGAATTCTTCGTGAATGGAAACAAGCTTTTCAGTAATTGCCGTATCTAAAAACGGACACGAGGCACGCGCATAGATTATTTCAGAAGCTTTTTTTTCTTCTGCAACAGAAGCAATTTTTTGAAGAAGCTCAGCTGTTACAGGATTTGGATTTTCAAATGTATAAAAGGCGCATTCAGACTGCGAAAGCGAACGCGATTTGATTATCTCAGAAATTTTCTGTTCATTTTCCGGAGAAACCAGAAATGCCGTAAAAGAATTTCCCTTTACCGAAAGCGCCCAGTCAAGTGCTTTTTCAACTGCACAAACTTTTTTTCCGTTTGATTCAAAGCATTCTGCAAACATGTGCGGCGCTTTGTTTCCTGCAAATAAAATAACTACCTTTTCCATCCCTTCTAATATCGGTGTTCTATTGTAAAAATTCAAGGGATTGTATAAAATGAATTTTATGAATTCACCTTTGTTCCAGGGGCAGCCGGGTCAGGAAGCCGTTTTTTCCGTAACACAGATAACTTCTTCCATTAAAGAAATCCTTGAAGGAACATTCAATTCAATCACGATAGAAGGTGAAATTTCCAACTACAGGCCGAATTCTTCAGGTCATGTCTATTTTACATTAAAAGATTCAGGCGCACAAATAAGCGCGGTTTTATTCAAATCAAGGGCATACGCGCTTTCTTTTGCTCCGGCAGACGGAATGCTCGTCCGATGCAAGGGAAGCATTTCAGTATACGCGCCGCGCGGAAATTACCAGATTGTCGTCACCTCGATGGAAATGGCAGGCGAAGGAAACATTCTCCTTATGCTCGAACAGAGAAAGCGGCTTCTGGCACAGGAAGGTCTTTTTGATGAAGCCAAAAAAAGGCCGCTTCCCGTATTTCCGCAAAAAATAGGCGTCGTAACAAGCTCAACCGGCGCCGCCTTACGCGACATAATGCAGATAATCCGCCGCCGCAATAAAGCCGCCTCGATCATCATTTTTCCGGCTATAGTTCAGGGTGCAGACGCAGCTCCCTCAATCGTGCGGCAGATTAAAAATGCAAATGATTTTAATATGTGCGATGTCCTTATCGTTGGACGCGGCGGCGGCTCGCTCGAAGATTTATTGCCGTTCAGCGAAGAAAGCGTTGTCCGCGCGGTCGCCTCGTCTAAAATTCCGGTCGTATCGGCCGTAGGACACGAAATCGACTGGGCGCTCTGTGATTTTGCAGCAGACAAGCGAGCCCCTACTCCATCAGCGGCTGCCGAGCTTGTAACGCCTGTACTTGATGATGTTCTTTCATATTTATCAGACAAAAAAGAAGCGTTCCATACGGCGATAAGGCAAAAGGTTGAGGCATTAAAGCTTATGGTAAACGAATTTAATCCTGACACGATGGAGCTCAGGTTCCGTTCCATAGAGCAGCCGCTTTTACAGCGCTTTGATAACGCAAAGGAAGAGCTTCTGGACAATATGGGCGAGCGGCTTACAGAGACACGCGAAAGAATTTCACGGCTTGAGCTTATAATCGAAAATTCAAGTCCGCGCGCATTGTTCGAAAGAGGATATTCAATGGTAAAAAATGCCGAAACAGGCAAGGTTATACGGAATGCAAAGGAAGCCGCACCGGGATGCAAAATCGAAATTATCCCGGCAAGCGGACGCATTTTAGCAACGGTAGATTCAGCCGAATAAATGCCGCCAGCCGGCACCATCAGAGGGGAAATGCAATATGAAGAATTTTGAAGAAAAGCTTGACAGGCTTGAAGAAATCAGCAGAAAAATCAAGAGTCCTGAAATTACGCTTGAAGAAGCACTTTCCTGCTTTGAGGAAGGAATCAAGCTTGCTAAAGGCATGGAAAAGGAAATCGACAAAATCGAAGGAAAAATCCAGATGCTCATGAACCAGCCTTCAATTGATGAATCAGTTGAACCAGAGCTTGACTTGTTCTCAGGCGCTGACGAAATTACAGGAAGTGCAGGCGCCCCGAAAGCAGGAACAAGGCAATGAGCATAAGGCGGCCAATTCAAGTCCTTTCGCCGGAAGTTGCCCGAAAAATCGCGGCAGGCGAAGTAATCGACAGGCCTAACGCAATTATCCGAGAGCTTTTAGACAATGCGGTCGACTCGGGCGCTGACGAAATTGATGTCGAAATCGAAGAAGGCGGCATAGAAAAAATCCGCGTAAAGGATAACGGCTCAGGACTTACTAAAGACGACCTTGCAAACTGCGCCCATCCGCATGCCACAAGTAAAATTGCATCAGAAACAGATTTATTAAACCTTTCAACATTAGGCTTTCGCGGTGAGGCGCTTGCTTCAATTGCCGCCGTCAGCCGCCTCTCCATAATCTCAGGGCAGTGGAAGATGCGGGCCAGCGTAACGGAAGACCACATAATTGAGCCTGCTTCCCCCATTCAGGGAACTGCCGTAACATCAGAAGGGCTTTTCGAAAATTTTCCGGCACGCCGCATGTTTCTTAAACGGCCCGCAAGCGAAGGCAATCTTTGCCGCACGACCTTTATCGAGAAAGCGCTGGCCCGTCCTGATATCGGATTCCGGTTCACGTCAAACGGCGAGCTCCGTCACAATCTCCGTAAGGGGCAGTCACTTAAAACGCGCTTTATAACCGCACTCGAAATAAATCAGAGCGAGGATCTTTTTTCTCAGGTTGAAGGAAAAGCCCCGGACGGAACATGGAGCTTTAAGCTTATAATCGGAGACACTTCCGTAAGCCGGAATGACAGGAAAGACATTTACATTTATGTAAACGGCCGGCGCATAAACGAATATTCACTTATTCAGGCAATCGAATACGGCTGTCAGGGCTTTTTCCCGAACGGAACTCATCCTGTCGCTTCCCTTTTTGTTGAAATCAGGCCGGACTTAATCGACTTTAATATCCATCCTGCAAAAAAGGAAGCACGGTTTAAAGACATATCATCGCTTCATCACGGCGTAAGTTCAACAGTAAGAAATTATTTTAAAAGCCTTACAGTAACTCAAATGAAGTCAGGTTTTGCTGAAGAAGCTGAAGGCCAAGATCTTGCACAGCTTGCGCTCAGCTCTTCAATCCAGATGCGCGGAATATACGAGGCGCAGCTATCGCATGCACCAAGCCGCATGGTGCAGATGACAAAGGTTTCCGATATCCAGGGCGCAGGCAGCCTTTCTTCCAGGAAAGCAGGCTTTTCACGCGAAAGCTTTTTTTCGCGCCCGGACATCCCTACGCCTTCAGTCAAGCAGACGCAATCCGACATCGCACCGTCATCCGACATCCCGGCGCATTCCAACATCCCGGCGCAGCAGGAAAAATCATACGACTTCAGATATATCGGGTGCGCTCTCGGCACATTCATAATCGTTGAAAAAGCCTGCGCCCTTTACCTGATAGACCAGCACGCCGCCCATGAACGAAACATATTCGATAAAATAATCGATGAGCGCGGCGGCGGTCAGAAGCTTTTAGTCCCGTATGTCATCGAAGCGGAAAGCCAGGAAGATGACGAATATATGGGAAGCATTGCTGATGAGCTTACTTCATTCGGATTTGAATGCGAAAGGACAGGCGATTTTAAGTGGGAAATCAAATCAGTCAATTCGCGCTGGACCGGAAGTGAAAGGGAATTCAAGTCAATTTTATTTGAAAAGCATTACGAGCCTAAGGAAATCATCAGGGCAATCGCGGCGCAGACAGCATGCAAGGCGGCAGTAAAGGACGGCTACAAGCTCGATGAGGCGGCGGCTAAGGAAATTGCGCAGATGGCATTTGAGCTTCCGGATCCGCACTGTCCGCACGGCCGCCCGGTCTATACCGTAATCACAAAGGAAATGCTTTTTTCTCTTGTAAAGCGGACATAGACTTCCGTTATATTTTTAATCATCAGTAAAGCGTTCTTCCAAAGCTGCCTTTTTCTTGGAAGGAACGGAAATTACCTGTTCATCATGCACAACAGGTTCTGAGGCGGCCTTTTTTTTCTCAGGAAAAAGAGTCCTTTCTTCCTGCTTGTTTTCGATTCGCTCTGATGCCGCTTTTTTTGCCTTTTTAAAGGAAGCTTCGATTTCAGCATCCCTTACAACAGGCTCTATCACGACAGGCTCTTCCTTATCAAAAACATCAGCCTCATTGATAAAGCGCTCGCTTTCAGGCTTTTTAGCCGTCTTGAAAATTCCAGCTTCCTCGCCGAACTGCTCCTGCTCCACAGTCTTTTTCTTTTCTACAAGCATTTCATCATCAGGGATTTTTTCTTCCTTAACGATATTTCCGTTTGCCCGGTTTTCAATTTCTTTTTTGAGAGCCTCTATCATCTGCTCAATCTGTTCCTTCTGAGGTGACTCAGGAACCATGATCAGATAATTTTCGTAATCTTCAAGAGCGCCTTCAAGATTATCAAGCTTTATCCGCGCATTTGCCCTGTTCAGCACAGGTTCTGCCCAGACTGAATCTTCCTCGCACGCCATTGAAAAAGCTTCAGCTGATTTCTGGAATTCCATCAGCGCAAAATACGCGTTTCCAAGATTGTAGTACAAAATGCTTTTATGAGCTTCCGGTACAGAAAGCCCCTTGGTAAAAGCTTCCGCAGCCTTCGCATAATTTCCGGTCTGATAATACGAAAGTCCAAGATAATTATATTCAAGCGCCGTAGCCTTTCCGCCTGCAATATCTGCTTCTAAAAGAGGAATTGCTTCAAGCGGCTTGTTCTGCTCAAAAAGCGCATTTCCGGCTCCTTCTGCAAAAAGCATGAGGCTTAAAAATAAAGATACAAACATCAATGTAATTTTCTTATATAAGGCTTTCATGTTTGACATATTCGCATAAATGGACTAATCTTTCAATAATCAGACAATCGGGGGATTTATAAATGAATGTCGGACAGCTTGCGGCAATAATATTTCTTGCGGTCGCAGTAATCCTTCTTTTAGTATTCGTAATAAAGAATTTAGCTTCTCCAAAAAAAATAGACAGCATCATGCGGCTTATCAAGCTTGGAAAAATTTCGCAGGCGGTGAAAGCGGCTAAAGCTATAATCCAGAAAGATCCGCGAAATTATCTGGCTCATTACTACCTGGGAAAAGCATACCTGAAGGACGGAAAAAACGAGCTTGCCCTTATGGAACTCAAATATGTTGACCAGCACGGAATTTTTGACAACCAGCTTCCAGAAGCAGATTTCCGCGCAGAAATCGGAAGCCTTTTCCTTAAATTCAACCAGCCTGACGAGGCATTGAAGCAGTACCTTCTGCTTACAAAGCTCAAGCCGAATGTAGCTGAATATTACTACAACTGTGCAAAAATCTATGACCAGAAGGGAAACTCAAGCGCTGCTTTAGGCTTTTACGATAAGACGCTTAAATTCGACAAGCGCCATGTAAAGGCACATTCTGCAATGGGACTTCTGCTTTTCAGGGCAAAACAGATTACGGAAGCTAAAAAAGAAATTGATATTGCAATCAAGCTCAATCCCGAAGACTTTTCTACATATTACTATCTTGGAAAAATCCTTAAGGAAACAAAGGATTTACCTGGCGCCGTAAAGGCATTCGAAAAGGCGCAGCGCGACAGTGAATTCAGGCAGAAGGCTTTAATCGAAGCCGGTTCCTGCTACATGCTTGCAAACAGCGTAGATAACGCCATGAACTGCTACGAAAGGGCAATTTCAGCCGGCGGAAAAGAAGGAAATACGCAGGAAACCTTGTACGCGCGTTACTTTCTTGCCGCCTGCTTTGAAAAGACGCACAAAATCGAAAAGGCAATCGAGCAATGGGAAAAAATTCAGGCAAAAAACAGGGCTTTCCGCGATGTTCCTGCAAAGCTTGCCGAATACAAAGAGCTTCAGGCTAATGACAACCTTAAAGAATACCTTACAAGCGGAGAGACAGAGTTTGTCGAAACATGTAAAAAGGCATGCATCAAGGGCTTCGGCTTTATGCCGCAGCAAATTGACCCGAAAAAATGGGGCTGCATTATTTTTGCAACAGAAGCAAAGCAGACAGACTGGCGCAGCGTAAGGAAACAGCTTTACGCACTTTATTTTTACAGGAATTCAGATCCACTTGAAGATACTGTAGTCCGCACTGCACTTGACGAAGTAAAATCCAAGAACTGCTCAAAAGGCTTTATATGTTCTTCATCAGGCTTTACAAGGGCTGCAGTAGGAGCAGCCGAAAACCGTCCTGTTGAGCTTATAGGCAAAGAACAGCTTGAAAGCGTCCTTGATAAGATAGGCTAGAATGAAGATTCTGTGCGTTTCCGACCAGGTAGACCCTTTTATTTACACCCAGTCAATCAAATCCCAGTTTGGCGATGTGGGGGCGGTTCTCTGCGCCGGCGACCTTCCGATGAGCTACATAGACTTTATCGTTTCAACGCTTAACAAGCCTACTTTTTTTATCTTCGGAAACCACAACCTTAAGGAATACAAGTATTACAGGAGTGACATCAGGCGAAATCCAATGGAGCTGGCTTCGTCGGCACTGATTGAGGCGCAGCATGCTCACGGCGCTACATATGCGGGCTTTAAGTGCATAAGGGACGGCACGATTTTGGTAAGGGATCCCGTAACAAAGAAAGACCGCCCCCTGTTAATTGCAGGTATAGACGGCTCGATTGACTACAATCACGGTCTTTGCCAGTTCACTGAATCCCAGATGAATTTCCGCCTTGCAAAAATGGCGCCTTCACTTATCTACAATAAATTGAAGTACGGCACATACCTCGACATCTTCCTGACACACGCCTCGCCCCGTCATATTCATGACAAGGAAGATCCGTGCCACAAAGGCTTTGAATGCTTCAATAAATTCCTTAAAAAATACGAGCCGACCTTTATGGTTCACGGTCACATTCACCTGTACGACATGAACGAGGAACGCGTCGGAGTATATGGAAAAACGACTGTCGTAAACGCCTACAGCCATCACGTTATCGAAATTCCATCTCCTGAAGACGAGGAAGCGTAATGACAGACATGAAATTTACCGAGCAGACAAACGACGACTTCTCAAAAGCAAGGAACAGGGCTCTTTTTAATGAAATACAGCATTTTTTAAATCCTGAGGAGGCTTCACTTATCGCGCTCCAGGACTTAAAAAGCATCCTCAAGCCAAAAAATGAAACGTATCAGGGAATGAAGACCGTTCCCGTAGCCTCGATAGTAGGAAGCGAAGGCCGTTACAAGGACTTTGACAACCAGTTTTTCCCCAAAAGCACGCATTTAAAATCACGCTGGGAAAGCATTGACAGAGCTCATATCGAAAATATAATTCTTCCTCCGGTAAGCCTTTACGAAATAGGTAATCTTTATTTCGTAAGAGATGGTAATCACCGGGTTTCTGTAGCACGTGCCCGCGGAATTGAATTTATTGATGCTGAAGTCACGTCACTCGGAACTGAAATCAAGCTTAAGCCTGATTACAATATAAATGACCTTACAAAGCAGATTATCCAGTACGAAAAGCGTATTTTCTATTCAGAAACAAATTACGGCGACATTACAGACGACTGGTGCCTTGATTTTACGACGGCAGGACAGTACGACGTAATTTACAATCACATCCTGACGCATAAATATTACATAAACATGAACCAGACTGAAGAAATTTCGCTTACGGATGCGATAATGTCATGGTACAACACCGTTTACATGCCTGTAGTACGCACGATTATCAGTTACGGCATAATGAAGCTGTTCAGGCACAGGACGATTTCTGACCTTTATGTATGGCTCATCAAGTACTGGGACGATTTCAAGAAGAAATTCGGCAATGACTACCCTCTTGATGCCGTCATGGAAGATTTTAAAAAGGACTTCAGCACACCTCTTTTTCAGAAAATCAAGAACAAAGTCAAGGCTTTTCTGATGAGGAAGCAGATAAAATAAAAACTTGACGGTTCATTAATACCTATGTTACACTTAACAATAAATCTTTGTGTTCGGAGATGAAACTTTGATTTCTGTCGATATATATTCGTATATTCCTCTCCTTTCAGCCAGCGTGCTCTGCGTGGGAATTATTGCTTTCCTTATTGTAATCCTCGTACGGAAAACAGCTAAGGTCAGTACGGCATTCTTTATCGTTACTATTCTTATGATGATAGGAATGCTTTATACAGTCCTTCATCCAAGCCTGATAGTGCTGTCATTTGCGCTTTTTATATCAACGCTCGTGCTTTTGCCGTATTGTATCCTTAAGGGAACTGCAAAACCTGAAGAACGCGCCCGTGACAAGAAGGATACTGGTCCTATAAAGGCCGGAAAGCGTGTAAATGTCGTTTATGATGAAATTGAAAGAGGCCTTCTTGATGTAAACAAGGCGTTTATGGATCATGCTACAGGCGGTCTTTCGGCTCCGGACGGCGGCTTGACGCAGACACTTGAATATTTCGGCAATCAGCTCATTGACCTTACGCATGCCGATGGTTCAATGATTCTTTTGCTTGATGATTTTGATGATGTAATTTCAGTAAAAAGGCTTACAGGCTCGTTCCCGCCGCCGTATCAGCTTCCGGACAACATTCCGCACAAGCAGAACCGCGTTGAGATGAGCATGAAATACGCACAGTTTCCGCTTCAGGGCAACATTTTCGGCGACATCATTACTAAGGTTTCGTCAGAGCTTATCCTTGAGCCGACAAAAGACGAGCGCATTTACCAGAACGAAAACGAAGACTTCTTAAAGCTCGGCTCGTTTATTTTTGTTCCGCTCATCGTAAACAATCAGGCAATCGGTGAGATTGCGCTTTCAAAGGATTACGGAAACGATCCGTTTACTGACAGGGAATTTGATATTGCAAAGAAGCTTTCTGATTTTATCGCGATTGCAATACGCTCGATTACAAACCACAACGAAATTATCGAGCGCTCAAGCATGGATAAGGAAGGCGAAATTGCCGCAAGAATACAGAAATCACTCATTCCGTCAAAGCTTCCGCCTCTTCCGGGTGTAAGCACAGGCGCATTCTTCAATGCAGCGGATGATATCTGCGGTGACTATTACGACCTTGTTATCGCAAGAAAAGACCGCATCGCATTCATCATGGCGGACGTTACAGGCAAGAACATGAATTCGCTTGTAGTAATGCTTATGATTCGTGCAATGCTCCGCCTTATAATTAACACGACACAGACGGCAGGAACAATTTTAAGCTGGGCAAACAAGGGAATTGCATTTGAAAATTCAATTGACCATTTTGCAAGCGTTTCGCTTCTGCTTTATGACAGCGTAAATAAAAAAATTCAGTATTCTTCTGGTGGAACAAATCCGATATTCTTATATAAGGAATCAGACAAAAGTTTTACCAAAATATCTGACGACTTTGAACCGGTCGGAGTCGAAAAAGAAACTGAATACAAAGGTAATTCCATTTCTGTAGAAAGTGGTGATATAATTGTTACCTGTACGGATGGAATCATCGAAGCACTTAATAACGATGGTGCCCAGTACTCTTTCAAGAGTCTTGAGAAAGTAGTAAAACAAAATCATTCCGCTGACGGCAAAGATATTGCCAACCAGATTAAGAATGACATTAAAAATTTCTGCGGCAGTGCCGTGCAGCATGATGATCAGTCAGTTCTGGTTATCAAAATCCAGTAGGGGGAAGGAGCTTCTGTTATGGAACTGAAAATAAGAAAAAATGGGGATGTTTATATCATCGATGTAAACGGGGAAATGGACTTGTACAACTCATACAAGCTTAAAGAACTGGTTATGAAGATGCTTGAAAAGAATGTAAAGAACTTCGTAATCAACCTTGAGCAGGTAGACTACATCGACTCGTCTGGAATCGGTGCATTGATTTATATTTGCTCTACAATTAAGAAAATGAATCTTAAGCTTGCTATTTCTAATGTTCACGGTTCAGTAAAGAAAGTTATTGAGCTTACAAAACTTATGGGATATTTCCCGATAGCAAATAGCGTTGAAGAAGCGCTGCTTATCGTAAAAGAATAATCATTAGGGGTACACAATGGAACAGTTGAAAGAACTCAGATCGGATGACAATGACCCGTTGTTCGACAAGACAAATATGCTTAAAAAGGAATTTCCTTCTGACTTCCGCCAGATAAGATATTTTACACTTCTGATTGTACAGTCAGCACCAAATGAAATTAAGGAACTTAACCTTCTTGAACAGCAGATAAGCGAAGTTATTAAAAATGCCGTTAAGCATGGCAACAACTGCGACATTAATAAGAAGGTTACCGTATGGTATTCATTCAGCGCTACACACGCTCATATCATTGTTGAAGATGAAGGCGAAGGCTTTAAAGACCTTGATAAATGGAATGAATTTAACCGCAACAGAATTGAAGCATTGCACAAGCAGAATTACGAAATGCTTTCAAATTATGTTTCATTCAGAACAAAGCAGAGTGATGATCAGGATGGTGGAAACGCTTTGTTTGCTGCCCTTGAATATTGGGACGGCGGCTTTGTTTACAACGGCAAGAAGAATGGCGTTGCAATGTTGAAGAGATTCCAGCAGAAGCATCAGGGAATATCAGCCAACTAATCAGTATTTTCAGGGCTATCCGTTACCGGGCAGCCCTTTTTTGTTTGCGTAGCAGACAATATAAAAATAAAATGAAGGCTATCAGAGCTTTCGGAGGGGTTTATGGCTAAAGGAAAGTCAAACATTACATCTTTGTATTTTATCGGAATGGTTTTAGTAATCATTGGTTTTATCTGCCCGATGTTCAAGGGACTTTTCGGATCCACAGCAAACGGTTTCGATTTTATCGGTCACATTAAGGACGGCCACTTTGTTACAATCGGAGCCCTTCTTATTATCGCCGGTGCAATTCTTGGAGTTTTAACCTGTCTTGTTCCTTCCCTTTCAGGTCTTAAAAGCATTGCACTTATCGTAACGGTTGCGGGCGGAGTTGTACTTGTACTCGGCTTTATGACAAACGGCGGCATCTATAAAGCAATAGGCAAGCAATTTTTAAAGCGCGCCACATTCGGCTTTTATATCGTTCTTGCCGGCTGGGTTTGCTCTATAGTTGGATTTGTAACAGGAAAATAAAGTTACCTATCTAAGTTCCATTTTTAACATTAATAATTAAAGAAAAGTCTTTGTAGTCATTATGATTACAGAGGCTTTTTTTATAGTTTTCTATTGACGAACAGCCGATTTAACACTAAATTTGTATACAGCAATGCTTTACAAATTGCTGCCCTTTTTTTGGGGGTGCACCGGTTTCGACGGATTTGATAAGGCTTATGCTGCAGGTGAGGTTCTTTGCCTGTCCTCTGAACAGACTTAAAACAATAACTGACGAATCTAATTC
>CACYCX010000095.1 GCA_902772975.1 uncultured Spirochaetaceae bacterium | reverse complement strand
TGATAGAAGATCTTGAATATGCACTGGATGTATACAGCCTGAACGAAACGGCTGATAAAAAGGTGAGTTAATTAAAACAAGTTTACATAATATTTTACAAATGGAAGGATGAATTAGGAAATGAGACAGATAGCAATTTACGGAAAAGGCGGAATCGGAAAATCAACTACAACACAGAATCTTACTGCAGGACTTGCAGAGCTCGGTAAGAAGATAATGATAGTCGGATGTGATCCGAAGGCAGATGCAACAAGACTTCTTCTCGGAGGACTTGCCCAGAAGACTGTTCTTGATACACTTCGTGAGGAAGGTGAGGTTGATGAACTTGACCTTATCAGAAAGACAGGCTTCGGTGGAATCAAGTGCGTTGAGTCCGGTGGACCGGAACCGGGAGTAGGATGTGCCGGAAGAGGTATCATCACATCAATCGGAATGCTTGAGGAACTCGGAGCTTATGATGAGGACCTTGATTATGTATTCTATGATGTTCTCGGGGATGTTGTATGCGGCGGTTTTGCAATGCCTATGCGTGAAGGAAAGGCAAAGGAAATCTATATCGTTGCTTCCGGCGAAATGATGGCCATGTATGCGGCAAATAATATTTCAAAGGGAATTGCTAAATACGCTGTTAAAAGCGGCGTCAGGCTCGGAGGAATCATCTGCAACAGCCGCAACGTTGACCGTGAAAAAGATTTGCTTACTGCATTCGCAAAGGAGCTTGGAACTCAGCTTATTTATTTTGTTCCAAGAAACAATGTAGTTCAGCGTGCAGAAATCAACAGGAAGACTGTAATTCAGTATGATCCTAAATCGACACAGGCTGATGAATACAGAAGCCTTGCAAGGGCAATTGATTCAAATACTAATTTCGCAATTCCTAAGCCGATGACGCAGGAACGCCTGGAAGAAATTCTTCTTGAATACGGCTTGATGGATTCATTAAAAGATAATTACAATATTTAAAATATTAAGTAATAAAAAAGGATGCATTTTAATGAGTGTCTTCATTTAAATGCATCCTTTTTTTTATCGGATTAAGCGTTTTAGTTATCACCGCGGCCGAGCTTGAATGCCTTTTTGTTCATTTCAAGGAACTGCGGCTTAACAAGCTTTTCAATTGCCGACATCCACGCCTCTTCCGGGAAATCCATATAGCGTGAAAGGCGTCCCATCAAAACAATGTTTACAGCTTTTGCCGTTCCGGCCTGTTCTGCAAGCGTAAGGCAGTCAAGCGCATCAACCTTAAGACCAGCTTTTTTCATTGTTCCTTCAAGGTCTTCCGGATATTCAGCTGCACCTGTTATAACAGGCATCGGGTCAATCTTCTGGGTATTCACCACGATCTGTCCGCCTTCACGAAGGTACTCGGTATAGCGTGCAGCTTCAAGAAGCTCGAATGAAACAATGTAATCAGCCTCGCCCTTATCAACAATCGGTGAATATACCTTATCGCCGTAACGGACATAAGTTACTACAGAACCGCCCCGCTGACTCATTCCGTGAACTTCGCTGACCTTAACATCAAAGCCTGCATCAAGCAGAACCTGTCCCAAAGTTTTGGACGCAAGCAAGGCACCCTGCCCGCCGACTCCAACTATCATTATATTCTTTACCATTATTCTGCCCTCAACGCGTCAAACTTACACATCTGTGAACAAACGCCACAGCCTACGCACAATGTCGCATCAATCTTAGCCTTGCCGTTCTTCATCGCGATTGCAGGGCATCCGATTTTCATGCACATCCTGCAGCTTTTGCATTTTGCCTCATCTACCTTGAGCGGCGGATTATGCTTTACTTCTTTTAAAAGCGCACAAGGACGGCGGCTTATGATAAGGCTCGGCTCTTCAACCGAAAGCTCTTCGCGTACTGCCTGTTCGCATTCTGCAATATTGTACGGATCAACAACGCGGACGCGGTTAATTCCCATTGCACGGGCAAGCGCTTCGAGGTCCACGCGGCCGGCAGGCTGTCCATAAAGATTTTTTCCGGTTGTAGGATTCTGCTGATGCCCTGTCATTCCTGTAATTGAATTGTCAAGCACGATTACAGTAGAGTTTGACTGGTTGTAAGCAATTGAAGCAAGTCCTGTCATACCTGAATGCATGAAAGTCGAGTCGCCGATTACAGCAACAGTCTTTTGTTCATTATCGCCGCCGCCGGCCTTATTCCAGCCATGCAGTGCGCTGAACGATGCTCCCATACAAAGCGTAACATCCATAGCAGAAAGCGGTGCGACGCTTCCTAAAGTATAGCAGCCGATATCACCAAAAACAGTAACCTTCAGTTTATTAAGCGCATAGAACATACCGCGGTGCGGACAACCGGCGCACATAATCGGCGGGCGCACAGGGATTTGAGCATCAAGCTTTGTTCCCTTATGTACATTCTTTCCCAAAGCGGCGGCTACAATATTCTGACTGAACTCACCGCAAATCGGGAACATATCCTTACCGTGAATCTCACATTTAAGACCGAGGCCGCGTACAAACTGTTCAATAATTGGATCAAGCTCTTCGACAATAATCAGCTTTTCATGTCCTTCGGCAAATTTACGAATCATGTCAGCAGGAAGCGGATTTACCATTCCAAGCTTTAAGATATCTACACTGTCACCAAGGACTTCCTTCACATACTGATATGAAGTTGATGAAGTTATAACGCCTTCCTTTGAACCTGAACATTCTACTTTATTTACGCCGCTTGTTTCTGCCCATTTTTCAAGCTCCTTCATTCTCTTCTCAACGAACGGGTGACGGCGGATTGCATTTGCAGGTGCCATTACATATTTTGAAATATTTTTTTCATATGCCCTTGCTTCAGAAACGACGCGTTCAACAGGCTCTGTAATGCTCTGGCTGTGAGCGACACGTGTGCACATCTTGTACAAAACAGGAGTATCAAATTTTTCGCTTATCTCAAAAGCAAGTGAAGCAAAACGGCGCGCTTCATCTGCGTCACTTGGCTCAAGCATCGGAACTTTGGAAGCAATTGCATGATGGCGGCTGTCCTGCTCGTTCTGCGAAGAATGCATTCCAGGATCATCTGCAACACCGATAACAAGACCTGCATTTACGCCGGTATAGCTCATTGTATAAAGCGGATCGGCTGCTACATTAAGGCCTACATGCTTCATACCGCAGAAGGCGCGCTTACCTGCAAGGCATGCACCGAATGCTGACTCTAAGGCAACCTTTTCATTAGGCGCCCATTCACAATAGATTTCCTTAAATCTTGCTGCTTCTTCGGTAATCTC
>CACYCX010000094.1 GCA_902772975.1 uncultured Spirochaetaceae bacterium | reverse complement strand
TATAAATATTGTTTCCATTATAAATATTGTGTTTCCTTTTATTTTATCTACTTGATACATATGCATAAAATTTGTATAATTATAAAATCAGCTAAAGTGATATGCATAAATATACATTTTTCAAGCAGGCTTTTTGCCGGTGTCAGGGGGTACTCACATGAAAAAGACATTTGAAGAAATCGAGCTGAAAAAGCTTTCCTCGCTCGTAGAAAAAAACGACCCTATCAATCCTGACCTTTATGGTAAATATGACGTTAAGCGCGGACTTCGTTATGCAAACGGAACTGGCGTTCTTGTAGGACTTACACGAATCGGTGATGTAGTCGGATACGATATCGATAAGGAAGGAAAAAAGATTCCTGTTCCCGGCCGCCTTGTTTACCGCGGATATGATGTTGCGGATTTAGTTCACGATATAGAAAAGCGGGAAGAGTATGGCTTTGAGCAGGTCGTTTACCTTCTTCTCTTTGGTGAACTTCCGAACAAGAAGCAGCTTGTTGATTTCAGGACATATTTAGGTCACTGCCGCGTGCTTCCGCCGAACTTTACTGAAGACATGATCATGAAGGCGCCGTCAAGTGACATCATGAATAAAATTGCCCGCGGTGTTCTTGCAAGCTATTCGTATGATGAAGATCCTGAAAACCGCTCCGTTTCAAATGTACTGCGCCAGTGCATCGAGCTTGTCTCAAGATTCTCAACTCTTGCGGCATATGCATATCAGGCCAAGCGCCGCTTTTATGACGGAAAGTCAATGTACATTCACAATCCGGTTCCGGAGCTTTCGACTGCAGAAAACTTTTTGCGTCTTATCCGGCCGGATACTAAATACACAAAGCTTGAGGCTCAGATTCTTGACCTTGCCCTTATCCTTCATGCAGAGCATGGTGGCGGTAACAACTCGTCTCTTACAGTTCACGTCGTTTCTTCTGCTGATACGGATACATATTCTGCAATCGCGGCTGCTGTCGGTTCACTTAAAGGTAGGCGCCATGGTGGAGCGAATATCCGCGTAATGGAAATGATGGACGAGATTAAGGCTAATGTTTCTGACTGGTCTGATGAAGTTGAATTAAGGGATTACCTTATGAAGATTGCAAGAAAGGAAGCGTTTGACCATACGGGCCTTATTTACGGAATGGGACATGCGATTTACACAATCTGCGACCCGCGTGCAATTCTTTTGAACGAGCTTGCCGCAAAGCTTGCCAAGGAAAAAGGCTGCATGAAGGAATTCAAGCTTTATAAGCTTATCGAAAAGATTGCGCCTGAAGTCCTTTATGATGTTCACGGACGCGAAAAGCAGATTTGCGCAAACGTTGACTTTTTCTCAGGCTTTGTTTACACGATGCTTGATATTCCGCGCGAACTTTACACTCCGCTTTTTGCAATCTCGAGAATTGCCGGATGGTCAGCGCACCGCGTAGAGGAAATCATTGCAGGCGGCCGCATTTATCGTCCGGCTTACAAGAACGTAAACAAGGAAAGAGCATACATTCCTCTTGACGCAAGAAAGTAGGTGGGGCTTTGGCAAAGGAAAGACTCGATAAAATTCTGTCTCACGAAGGATTTGGAACCCGCAAGGAAGTCAAGCGGCTTTTGCATTCGAGAACCGTAACCGTTAACGGCGAGGTCATTACAGTTCCTGATTTTCACTTTGATAAGGAAAGCGACGTGCTTTGCGTTCAGGGTGAGCAGATTGTGCTTTCAAAAAATCTTTACCTTATGATGAACAAGGCCGCAGATTATGTCTGCGCGAATAAGGACGGACTTCACGAAACTGTATTTTCGCTTCTGGAGGAGCCTTACAGAAAAGGATATTATGCAGAGCACCTTCATCTTGTAGGGCGCCTTGATATTGATACGGAAGGACTCCTGCTTTTTACGACTGATGGCGATCTTACGCACAAACTGATTTCGCCAAAAAGTCACATCGAAAAAAAATATTTCGTGTGCCTTGAAAAAAGCGTTTCTGATCAGGAACGCGCGGTTTATGTAAGCGAGCTTGAAAAGGGAATACACATTCCGCCTGAAGGTCAGGAAAGCGAGGCAGACTGCCTTCCTGCAAAAATCGAATTTACCGGAAATGAAAGCGAAGTGTACCTTATTATTACGGAAGGAAAATACCATCAGGTAAAGCGCATGTTCCGCGCGCTTGGAAACGAGGTCGTATATTTAAAGCGCGTTTCGATGGGACGCCTTGAGCTTGATGCCTCACTTGAAAAGGGCGCCTATCGTAAATTAACTCCAGCTGAAGTTTCATTATTGAATTAACACAAGATTCAATCAGCTACCGCTGCTTGAATCTTGTGCTGTTTCTATGATTATTTGATTGACCACGTCATACAAGAAAAATAACAAATATAGAAAACCGCAGACTGAAAGCCGTGCAGGGAAAATGGGGTCTGTTGAATTTTTCAAAAAATTCGCTCATAATCCTTAAACAAGATTTTTTATCAGGAAGGATTATATGCTTTCAGACATTGAAATTGCCCAGAAAAACGAGATGATTCCCGTATCACAGATTGCCGCCAAAATCGGTCTTTTTGAAGATGACATTGAGCTTTACGGAAAATACAAGGCAAAAATTTCCATGCCTGCTTTACGGCGGCTTCAGAAAAAGGCATCTGATTCCTCGTCCTGCGGAAAATTAATTTTGGTAACTGCAATTACACCGACTCCGGCCGGCGAAGGAAAATCAACTGTATCAATCGGACTTGCTGACGGAATTGCTTCACTCGGAAAAAAAGTTGTAGTTGCGCTCAGGGAACCGAGCCTTGGACCGTGCTTTGGAGTTAAAGGCGGTGCGTGCGGCGGAGGTTATGCGCAGATTGTTCCGATGGAAGACATTAACCTTCACTTTACCGGAGACATTCACGCTATTTCAATTGCAAATAATTTAATCGCTTCGTTAATTGACAATCACATCCAGCAGGGGAATCAAATCGGAATTGATCCGCGTACAATTACCTGGAGCCGCTGCGTTGACTTGAACGACAGGCAGCTTCGCAATGTAATTTCTGGGCTTGGAACAAGGGTTGACGGCTGCCCCCGCGAAGACCATTTTGTAATTTCGGTTGCAAGCGAGATTATGGCAATCATCTGCCTTTCAAAATCAATTTCTGAATTAAAGGAAAGAATTTCAAATATTACAATCGGACAGACTTATTCAAAAAGGCCGGTAAAATTCGGCGAGCTTAACTGCACGGGAGCGGTGGCAGCCTTGCTCAAAGACGCAATCCGCCCCAATCTCGTCCAGACACTCGAAAAGACGCCGGCTTTTGTACATGGCGGACCATTTGCCAATATCGCGCACGGCTGTAACAGCATCAACGCCACAATGTGCGCGCTTGCTTCAGGCGACTATGTTGTTACCGAAGCGGGTTTCGCGGCTGATCTGGGAGCAGAAAAATTCTTTGACATTAAATGCCGTTCCGCTGGCTTAAAACCGGCAGCCGCAGTTATCGTTGCAACAATACGCGCGCTTAAGATGCATGGCGGAGTTGCAAAAACCGAGCTTTCTTCTGCAAATGTAGACGCCGTGCGCACAGGCTTTGAGAACCTGCGGGTGCATATCGAGAATATGGCAAAGTTTGGCGTAAAGACAATTGTTGCCGTAAATAAATTTGTTTCTGATACAGACGAAGAAATCGAAGAGCTTAAAAAACTTTGCCAGGCGGCCGGCTCGAAGGCAATCCTCTGTGAGGGGTGGGAGAAGGGCAGTAAAGGAACCCAGGAGCTTTCCCAGGCCGTTATTGAATTAGCTGAAAGCGGCCAGTCAGACTTTAAGGTTTTATATCCATCAAATATTCCGCTTAAGGAAAAAATCGAAATTCTTGCAAAGGAAATTTACAGGGCCGCTTCCGTTGAATTCGACGGCGCCGCGTTAAAGAAATTGAAGGCGCTCGAAGAGCAGGGCTATGCGGATTTACCGGTCTGCATGGCTAAGACGCAGAATTCAATAAGCCACGATAAGTCTCTTGTCGGAGCTCCTAAGGATTATGTATTCCCGATTCGCGATGTAAAGCTCTACAGCGGCGCCGGATTTGTGGTGGCGTTTGCCGGAGACATCATGCAGATGCCCGGCCTTCCAAAAGTACCGGCCGCCGAAAAGATTGATATTGACGACGACGGCGTAATCTCCGGTCTTTTCTAGCATTATGCGGCAGTGCGTGGAGTGTTTTCACTTCCCAAACAAGCCTGAATGCTGCTCCACACGACGCGATTTGTCAGGCACAAATCGCTGCATCGGAAACATGTAGCGTCCAAAGGACGCGGTGAACCCGCTAGCAGATGGAGTAATCATTTCTGCTACTAAAGACACTAGCGGTTGATGGTTTCTTTTATTGCGTTAAGGAGATCCTTGTATTCGGTGAATGCCGGATACTGAGGATAATCCTTTATAATCTGCTCTGTAGAACGGAACAAAAATCCTGCCTTTGAAGCCTGAATCATTCCAAGATCGTTGAATGAATCGCCGCTTGCAATCGTTTCAAATCCGATTGACTGCAATGCCTTGACTGTAGTCAGCTTGCTTTTTTCGCATCTCATCTTGTAGCCTGTAATCTCGCCCTTTTCGTTTGTCTCAAGCGAATTGCAGAAAATTGTAGGCCAGCCGAGCTTTTTCATAAGCGGAGTTGCAAACTGGCTGAAGGTGTCGCTTATAATTATTGTCTGACAGATTGCGCGAAGCTCGTCAAGAAATTCCTTTGCTCCGTCAAGCGGCTCAATTCCGGCTATCGTATCCTGAATCTCTTTAAGTCCGAGCCCGTGCTCCTTTAAAATCCCGATGCGGAATTTCATAAGCTTGTCGTAATCAGGCTCGTCGCGTGTCGTGCGGCGGAGTTCCGGGATTCCTGTTTTATCTGCAAATGCAATCCAGATTTCGGGTACAAGTACGCCTTCAAGGTCAAGACATGTTATGAACATTTTAAACTCCTGTTATAGATAAAATTATTTGAAATTTGACTTCAAAACTATAGCATAATTCAAAATAAAATACACTGTATAAAAAAAGATACAATAGAGATGGTGTGCACAAAAATATACAGTGGTTTTCCTGCAGTTGTGTATACAAAATCATACTATTTATATTTTTCAATGGTAATACCAATTAGCCTGCTTGGTTTGTAAAATTTCTAAAATGTCTAATTCTATATAATATAAAGAAATGGAAAAATATTTATAAAAAGTTGAAAGGTTGGCACGGAACTTGCCATATATCCTTTGGCTAAATATTATTAAAAAACGGGTGGCGAAATAAAATGGATGATACAGCTTATTCTGAGTACATGAGGGAGTTAAAAAATTGTACTATTCTTTCAGGAGAAGAGCAGAGAAAGCTTGCGGTTAGGGCTCAGTCTGGTGACAGTGAAGCAAGAAACATGCTTGTAAAGTCAAACTTGTTTCTTGTAGTTTCCATTGCAAAGAAGGCCTGCACTCCTGATGTATCGATAATGGATTTGATTCAGGAAGGAAATCTTGGTCTTATGGATGCCGTTTCCAGCTACAATCCTAAGTTTGAGACAAAATTTTCTACATACGCGTATCTCTGGATTTTCCAGTACATCATGCGTTTTATCAGAATCAGAAATCCGATGATAAAGATCCCATTTAAGAAAAACGAAATGCTCAGGACAATTGAAGTTGCCCGGGAGCAGATTTCAGCGGAGAAGAACCGCGAGGCGTACAGCTCTGAAATTTCGGAATATACCGGAATTGATGAGGACGTCGTGGTTCAGATTGAAAAGCTTCACTATAAGATTTCAAGTTTTGAAGCCCCGGTTACGGGTGACGGAAAACTGACAGTTGGAGAGACATTGGAGGACGAGAGTTTGTCTCCGGAGAGAATCTTTTTTAAGGAGGTTGAAAAGGGATCTGTTCATTCCATTCTTAATCTGCTTCCAGAAAAGGAGCGCTATGTAATTTATTACCGTTACAATTTTGAATGTGATGAAAAGCCAAAAACATTACGTGAAATAAGCAGTATGCTTGGCGTATCTGCTGAAACTGTTCGCCTTATGGAGATCCGTGCAATGAAAAAACTGCGCGGTTATGTGGAGAGTACAGAACTGTATTGCGCATAAGGAAAGAAAGCTTTACAATGAAGACGGTTGCTTCGGGCAGCCGTTTTTTTGTATATGAAAGGTTCTGAAAATAATTCAAAAAAAAGAAAAGCACCTGCCAGAAAAAAGCGTGCATCTAAAAAAGCAAAAATCCGCCTGGATACAAATAAAATGATTTTAATGTGCGTTGCAGTGGCGCTTGTCTGCATGCTTCTTCTTGTGGTGACAGCCGCCCTGACGCCTTCTTCAAAAAATGAACCTGCCGGTGCATCTCAAACCGTTGCAGAATCAGATGCCGGACATACTGAATCAGAAAAAAATCAAGCAGAAAAATCCGGGAAACCTCAGATAGAAAAACCACAGGCAGAAAAAGCCCGGACAGACAAAACTGAAAAGGCTCCGATAGAAAAGCCGGCACCTAAACTTAAGCCTGTTGATGCCGGAGAAAAAAAGCCTGCGCAGAAAACCGCTGATAAGAAAAATAAAAACAAAGATCAGCCGGCTCCCATTGCTGAATCAAAGCCGGAGGTAGCTTCACCTTCACAGAGTCCATCACCGAGCCCGTCGCCGAATCCGCCTGTAACTCAATCAAGCTTCGGATTCCCGGAAGCAGCAGCGGGCGCAACCTTAGTAATAATATTTGATGACGGCGGCCAGAACATGAGCCAGCTTGAAAAATGCGTTACGCTTCCGTTCCCGGTAACGGTTGCTGTCTTACCAAAGCTTTCGCATTCAGCACAGGCGGCCGAAAGAGTACGCAAATCAGGAAACGAAGTCATCCTCCATCAGCCGATGCAGTCAGTAAATCTGAATGTAAATCCGGGGCCTGGCGCAATTTTACCGGAAATGCATTCGCAGGAAATCGAAGCGCTGCTGCATGAAAATATCCGCGAAATTGCTCCGATTGCCGGAATGAATAATCATGAGGGCTCTCTTATAACTGAAGACGAAAACAGAATTTTAGTCGTAATGCAGGTCTGTCATGATGAAAATATTTTCTTCCTTGATTCACGGACGACGACTCAGACAAAGGTTCCGTCTGTTGCAATGGAGATGGGATATTCTTATTATCAGAGGGATGTTTTTTTAGATAATACAAAAAAGCGTGAGGACATTATTGCAGAAATCCAGAAGGGCTTGAAGATTGCAAACAGGAAGGGCTGTGCGATTATGATAGGTCATGTGTGGTCTGCTGAAATTCTTCCTGCTGTTTTAAATGAAGTTTATCCTGAGCTTGTGAGCAAGGGATATAGATTTACAACTGTTTCAAAAAGCGGTTCACTTATAACACCGTAAAATTGACGACTTTTTCTAAGAGGTAAAATATGAAGGTCCTGGGAATTGAATCATCATGTGATGAAACTGCCGCAGCCATTGTTGAAGACGGAAAGAAAATTTTAAGTAATGTGGTTGCAACTCAGATTCCGTTTCACAGAATATATAAGGGTGTAGTTCCTGAAATTGCAAGCCGCAAGCATGCTGAATGGATTCTGCCTGTCGTAAAGCAGTGCCTTAAGGAAGCTGAGTTTTCGCTTTCTGACGTAGACGCAATTGCCGCTACAAACCGCCCGGGATTAATGGGCTCACTTTTAGTCGGCCTTACTTTTGGTAAGACTCTTGCCTGGTCGCTCAACAAGCCCTTTATTGCGGTAAACCATATGCTCGGGCATCTGTACGCCGCTCATCTTGAAAATGACATTCCGTATCCTTACATCGGGCTTTTGGTTTCGGGCGGTCACTCGATTATCTGCAAGGTAAGCGGTTTTGATGATATTGAGATTCTCGGAACTACAGTAGATGATTCAGTCGGTGAGGCATTTGATAAAGTCGCAAAATTTTACGGGCTTGGTTATCCGGGCGGCGTAATTATCGATAAGCTTGCAAAGGAAGGAAATGCGGCCGCTGCTGATTTCCCGCTTCCTAAAATGCAGGGCGGCGAGCACCGTTATGACGTTTCTTTTTCGGGATTAAAGACGGCCGTCATTCATCAGCGCGACATGTTCTGGAAGGACGGCTTTGAAAAGAATAACGAAAACCTGTGCGCCGCATTCCAGGAAACGGCATGCCGCACGATAGTGAGCCGCCTTTTCCGCGCTGTTGATGATACAGGCCTTAAGACTGTAGTGGCAGGCGGCGGAGTCGCGGCAAACTCACGGCTTCGCTCCATGCTTGCAGAGCGCAGCGACGTTCACTGTATTTTTCCGCCGTTAAAATTATGCGGCGATAACGGAGCCATGATTGCCGGCGTTGCGTATCATTTATTGGAGCGCGGCGAACGGAGCGGCTGGAATACAACTGCGTCTGCAAGGATTCCTGCCTTTAAGCGCGGATTGAACAGGGGAAGATAAATGGAAAAATTAAAAAACCTTAATTACGGAATTGTGGGGCTTGGCATAATGGGCGGCTCGCTTGCAAAGTCAATCAGGACCAATGTCCTTAACCAGAACGGCTCTACCGGAAAAATTTACGCCTGCAACAGAAGCACCGCCTGTCTTGAAATGGCAAAGTCAGAAGGAATTGTAGACGCCTCGTTTACGATTGACAGCGTTGACGATATGCTTCCCTTGTGCGATGTAGTTTTCATCTGTCTTTATCCTCATGCAACGCTTGACTTTATCGAACAGCATAAAAAATATTTTAAAGGCGGTGCGATTGTTACCGACATCAGCGGCGTAAAGGGAATATTAAAGGACGCCGCTTCGATTTTTGAAAACGATGTTGACTTTATCATAGGGCATCCGATGGCAGGCGGCGAAAAAGAAGGCTATGCAAATTCTTCCGCCAACTTTTTTATAAATCACAATTATATTTTAATTCCGCAGGAATCAAACAAAAAAGAAAATCTTGATACGATGCGCGATTTGATTTATGCGATGGGCTTTACGCGTATTACAGAAACTACATGCGACATTCACGATTACAAGATTGCGTTTACTTCCCAGTTGTGCCATGTGATTGCGTCCGCGTTAGTTGAAAGCGCTGAGGATGAAAACATTACTGCATTCGGCGGCGGAAGCTTTGAGGATTTGACGAGAATCGCAATGATTAATGCGCCGTTATGGACCGAGCTTTTTCTTTCGAACAAGGAAAAGCTTTGTGCACATATCGAAAATTTTGAAAAACGGATAGCTGAGTTTAAAAAATACATTCAGGAGGAAGACTCAAAGTCGCTTGAAGCGCTTCTGTCTGATACCCGTGAAAAGCGTATGCGCATGGGTTCGATCCGTATGAAGCTGTAAAACACTGTTGGACAAAACCTGTGTTGCAATGAAAGTGGCTTTTTGTTAGAATGAAATTATGAGCAATTTAGAAGTACTTGATAAAGCAATCCGCCGCGTGCCTGATTTTCCAAAGCCCGGCATTCTTTTTTACGATATTACTGGTGTTTTCGTTAAGCCGGAAGCGTTTAAGTTCTGTATTGACGAAATGGTCCGCATTTACAAGGATTCCGGCGTAGAAGCTGTTGCAGCCGTAGAATCACGCGGCTTTCTTTTTGCAGCTCCGTTTGCAGAGCGCCTTGGCATTCCTATGATTCTTATCAGAAAAAAAGGAAAGCTTCCTGGAGCAAAGTACAGCTGTAAGTATGCGCTTGAATACGGAACAGCCGAAATTGAAGCACACAAGAGCGATATTGAAGCCGGAAAAAAATATCTTGTTGTAGATGATTTGATTGCAACCGGCGGAACCCTTACGGCTGCAAAAAATGTAATCGAGCAGGGAGGCGGAATAGTTTCTGAGTTCTTCGGAATTATCGGACTTCCTGAATTGAATTACGAAAAATATCTTGCACCGACAAAAGTTACGACTTTGATTAATTACGGCGGAAAATAATTTCGTTCCGTAATTTTTTAGGTTTTAATTACAAGGCAGCTGCTTCGGCGGCTGCTTTTTTTATTTGTTCCCAGTCATGATTTTTGATTTTATCACGGCTCGTAATCCATGTTCCTGCCGCGGCAAAAACATTTTCCTTTAATAAAAAATCTTTGGCGTTAGCTGCCGTTATCCCGCCCGTAACTACAAATTTGATTTTGGGAAAAGGACCTTTGAGCGTATCAAGATATTTTAAGCCGCCTAATATCTCGCACGGAAAAAGCTTTAGGACTTCAAGTCCCATGGAAGAGGCTTCCTGTATTTCTGTCGGGGTTGCGACTCCGGGAATAACGGCAGTGCGCTTTTTCTGGCAATACGAGACGACTTTCCGGGAAAAGCCCGCGCTTACGATAAATTTAGCGCCGCTTGAAATCGCCGCCCTTGCCTGTTCCTTGCTTGAAACGGTTCCGGCTCCTACAAAGAAATCAGGAAGCTCGTTATGAATGTTAAGGATTGCTTTTCCGGCGGCGTCCGTCCTGAATGTGATTTCTGCGGCATTTATGTTACCTGCCGTTAAAGCGCGGGCGAGCGGCACTGCATCGGAGGCGTCGTCGATAGTGACTACAGGAATTATCCGTGTGCTTTTTATAAGGGAAAAAGCTTCGGCGACATTGTCGTATTTCATGTATCGTTCAAATTTATTCATATTAAAAAATCTCCAGAAAAATCTTCAGGTTAAAAAAATATAGTTTAAAACTTCCAGTTTGAAATATCACAGCCTGCTTCAAGGCTGTCTTCAATTTCGTCATCAAGCTCCCAGAAAAAATCAAGGCCCGTTCGCTTTTCAACTTCATCAACGCTTACGGTATAATCCCAGATTGTTCCGTCACATTCCTGATTCGGAAGAATAAAGCCTATCATAATCCAGTCATCATAATCATCGGAATTTTTGATGACCGGGGCAAGCAGAACTTTGTAATAAAATTCCGGAACTGCAACTTTGTTTTCGCCGATTGTCTTGTATTCTTTTTTTTCAAGAACAGGACCTGTAACGATATAGATTTTTCCAAGCTGCTCTGCCATTACGCGGATTTCTGATTCAAGGTCTTTCCAGGCACCGCGGTTTAATTTTGCTTCCTGTGGTGACATGTTGCTCATGAAAAATGATTCGCTCATTGCCTGTTCGCTGTAAGCCATGTCGCTGGCCGGAGCCATATGTCCCCTGTCGTAGCCTGATTTCTTATAATCTGCCGGAGTTGCAGAGCCTGTTGAAACTGACGGGTCTGCCCTGAAATTATTCTGTCGTGCGGCGGTTTTTACGAGCTTTGCGCGCGTCAAATCATATGACACCCATTCAGCCTGCTCGTATTCCTCGCGGTAACATAAGGCATAGCCTGTGTGTTCTACTATCTCGCGGCTTTCGCCTTGTTCTTCCTGTGGTCTGGGGTAGCCGATTGAAAATTCATCTGAAAAGGAAATTGTGACTGCAAGTGCGCTTATAAGGCAGGACAAGATCAGAATTTTCTTCAAGTTCATAAAATCAGTATAACATATATTGAGAAACTTTGTCTTGAATGTTATAATAGAAAAAATTGAGGTTATCTTATTATGGCAAAAACTTCCTATCCAAAACATTACAAATCACTTTTAGGCGAAAAAGAAACTGAACATGCAATTATCTTTTTGAAAGATTTTTTCCAGCTTGCACTTTCTACGGAGCTCAATCTTACACGCGTAACAGCTCCGCTTTTTGTAAGGAAAGGCACTGGTGTTAACGATGATTTGAACGGAGTAGAGCGCCCTGTTTCATTTCCGGCAAAGGCATTGAACGAGCAGAAGCTTGAGATTGTACAGTCGCTTGCAAAATGGAAGCGCCTTAAGGTTACTGATTTAGGTCTTGAAAAAGGCTTTGGAATTTATACAGATATGAACGCCATTCGTCCTGATGAGGATCTTGATGCAGTTCACTCACTTTATGTTGACCAGTGGGACTGGGAAATGGCGATTGATGAAAAGGACAGGACTGTTTTTTATCTTCACGAAATCGTAAAGAAAGTTTACCGCTGCATTAAGCGCGCAGAATTCTTTATTTACGACCGCTACAGCAACATCAAGCCGGAACTGCCGGAAGAAATAAAGCTTCTTTACAGCGATGACCTTGCAAGGGAATATCCGAACCTTACTCCAAAGGAAAGGGAAGCTGAGGTTGCCAGAAAGTATGGCGCTGTATTTATTACAGGCATCGGTGCCAAGCTTCCTGACGGAACTATTCATGACGGCCGCGCTCCTGACTATGATGACTGGATTACAGAAACCGGAGACGGTCACAAGGGCCTCAACGGTGACATCATTGTATGGAACTCAGTGCTTCAGCAGCCGTTCGAGCTTTCTTCGATGGGAATAAGAGTTTCGCCTGCTTCACTTAAGGCACAGCTTGAAGAACGCGGTTGTCCTGAAAGGGCAGAGCTTATGTTCCACTCAAAGCTTTTGAAGGGCGAGCTTACACAGACTCTTGGCGGCGGAATCGGACAGTCACGTCTCTGCATGTTCCTTCTTAAAAAAGCGCATATCGGCGAAACTCAGGTTTCAATCTGGCCTGAAAAGATGATTGCTGAATGCAAGAAGAACGGAATCAAGCTTTTACAGCTTAACTAGGCTTACTTTATTGAAGCAGACTGAATTTTATTTTGATTCTGATAATCTTTCTCAAGAGCTTTCTTCATTTGCAGAAAGGGGTATTACCGAGCTTTTTCTGCATGACAGGAATTTAATGAAGAAAAAGGAAGCGCTTGTTTCGTTTATGAAAAAAGCGGAAAAGACAATACCGGATGTTTTTATTTCGATTCCGGTGTTGCCCGAAGCGCTTGACGGTGAAGTAATTTCGGCGGCGCAGAGCCTTTTCTGTTCTTTTGAAATCGAAGCAAAATGTTCTGAAAAAAATAATTCATATATTTTTGATAAAAAGCTTTATTCCAAAAAAGCAGCGCTTTTAAATAATGCCGCGCTTGTGTTCGGTTTTAATATGGATTATGCAGTTTCCGCCGTAGATTCGCTCAAGGCATTCCGGGATCGAATTGATTTTGCCTTATCGCTTTATCCGAATCACATTAATTTTCCGCAGTTTTATCAGCGTCCTGAAAACGTAAAGCTTGAAAAATGCACCGGAACTTTTTCCTCTCAGGATATCCGTTATGCGGAAAATATTGCCATAGCGTGTACTGTGTTCTATTCAGCAGGGCGCGCGGTACCGTGGTTTTTATCAGTTCTGGAACCGCTTAAAACTCCTGCCTCAAAATTTTTTGCAGACTTTGCAGAATGGCTCAGATGCAATAACTATCACTTTAACCGAGATTTTGATTTTGATTCGCCCAAGCATTCTGAAATTGAAAAAATGCAGCTTCTGTTCCTTGAAATGAAATACGAGGAAAAAAGCATCACTTCGCTTTTCCCGGTTGTGCATGATGTAGTCCGTCTTAACGGCGCATTCTCGCGGCTGGAAGGTGAGGGCGAAGAATGTGTAATCGAAACTTCATTTAACCCGGATGACATTTTAAGTCCTGCTGCCTTGAATATTTCAAAGTTCGCCGATACAGTCTGCATGGAAGAATGCCGCGTAAAGATTTTTGCAGGCGAAGAATATCCTGACTACAAGATTATTTCTTAAAAAAATGCGGCGCAGAATATGACACGGCTTTTATTAAAATCAGATTGCAAAATGCGCCTTGATGAAATTCTCAGAAAGGCGCTTCCTCAAAAGCTTGAAGCTTTGTTTCCTCAGAATTCAGCCTCTTTAAGTAATTCAAAAATCAGGCGGCTTATAATTGCAGGAAAAGTTTTTGTTTCAAAAAAGCAGATGCGCGTTCCTTCGTTTGTCGTAAGTGAGGGAAGTGAAATACAGATTGAATTTGACGGTGAGAAATTCTTTTACGAAAAGGAAACTGCTGACATAAGCTTTGAGCTTACTGCTGAACGCGTAATTTATGAGGATGAATATATAATCGCCGTAAATAAGCCGCCGCATTTTCCGACTGAGGAAACTTTTGTTGACTCGCGCGACTGCCTGCATGATGCGGTCGTGCGCTACTTGCAGAAAAAAAATCCGGCTCTCCGTAATCCGCCGTATGTCGGAATCGTACACCGCCTTGACCGTGATACATCAGGCGTGATTGTTTTTTCAAAGCAGCGTCCGGTGAACAAGGCGCTTTTTGAGGCGTTTGATTCATCAAAAATTGTAGCGCACGACGATGGAAAAAACGGTGCCGGTTTGGAAAATGCAAAAAGGGAAGGGCGGAACGCTAAAAGTGAAGGCCGGAGCGATAGGGCAGGAAGGAGCGCGAAAAAAATATATGTGGCTTTATGCGTGATACCGGAAAGCGCTGCGGCGGCGGATACCGGAACGCGTCGTGATAACGATACGTCTTCTGATACCGGAACGCGTCGTGATATCCCGGCCGCGCCTTCGGCAGGGAATGCGTCGCTTTTCCTTAAAAGCCGCGCATCAATGCGGGCGCCTTCCGGTACAGGGCACGCCTCTTGCTCCAGTTCCTGCAATACTCAGGCGGAACTTCTTATCCAGAAAGAAAATTTCAGTGTCCAGAATTATTTAGGCCGTGTAAGCAAAAAAAGCGAGGCGGCCAGATACGGCATCGTAAATCCGCTTGACGGCGGCCGGTTTGCGCGGACTGAATTTACAATCCTTGAACGGCGCGCGTCTTCGACAGAAACTGCCGTTTTAATTCAGGCTCATCCCGTCACAGGCAGAACACATCAGATCCGCGTTCACCTTTCACAGAGCGGACTTCCTATAAAAGGCGATGTCCTTTACGGCGGTGTTAACGCTGACCGCGTATATCTTCACGCGCGCCTTCTTTCCATTCCGCACCCGGTAACAGGTGAGATTATGGAGTTTACGGCGCCGCTTCCTTTTTAAGATTTTAGGGAACCTTGAAAGCTTTTTTTAGTTCATCCGCTGAATGTAAGTCGCCTTTGGTCTGATTGTAATTACGACGCGGCGGTTTTCGGCCCTTCCTTCAGGCGTTGCGTTTGTAGCAACCGGATCTGTTCCGCCGTAACCGCGGTAGCTGAATAAATTAGACGGAAGACCTTCTTCGATTAAAGCCGAAATTATTGTCTGCGTTCTTTCAATTGAAAGGTTCATCTGATTTTCTGGCTGTCCGATATCAGCAGTATGTCCTGCGACAAAAATCGTATAGACGTCTTCCTTTAATACGCTTTTCAAAAGCTCGGCCAGCTCCACAATTCTCGGAAGTTCAGTCGGAAGAAGCTCGGGCGAGTCTGCGATAAAATTCAGGTTGTAGTAAAGCTTCAAGCCGTCCGGACCTGATTCAATTTTTTCAGCACCAGGGAATCGCGGCGGATAAGTTTTAATCGTGCGGACTGTAGCATAGTAATCTGATTCCTTTACAGGCGCGCTCACATCATAGACAAGCTCGTCCTTATCAAGAAGAATTACAACCTTTCCCTGTTTTAAAAGCTCCGTGTTTTCAGGAATCGTAAAAATCCTTAACGCATCGTCATTTGAAATTACAAGGTCCGTCCTGTTCTGTCCGAAAGTTTTCTGTGCAAGAATCCTTAACGGATCGTCGCCTGCAATGTCACGATAACGCGTCTCGTCATCTGAATAATCATAGCGGCATATTCCGTTTTCACGCGCCGTGCTACTTTGAACCATGCTGCGCTCATAAACCGCTTCCATTTCTTCATTCCAGACCTTAGGGAAGAGGGAAGCGTGAACCTTTGATTTTATGAATTCTCCGTGTACCGGAAGAAGCCCGCGCGCATCTATAATGATTCCCGTGTATGCCCTTGATGAAATTATTTCGATTGATTTTTTTCTTTCGTACGGACTATTGTGCCTTACAAAAAGCGAGCCGAGCTCGTTTACATCTATCGTATTGTTTACTTTAAAAAGCGAAGTCTCATTGTCAAAAAATCCAGGCGTGCGGGTACTTGTTTCAACAACCTGGGCTACATCACGAAGCGTAATGTCATTTTCAAGAATGCAGTCACCCAGCTGGCGGCTTGAATCAACATTGAGCGTCAAAAGCGGATCCTTGATAAGGTTTACAAGCCGTGTGTTTATTTTGTTCCGCGCAGTATTTTTTCCCGAAGGAAGCGGAATGCCGTCCTTTTCTACATCAAGCGTTATAGAAGAGGTAAATATTTTTTTTATCCAGTCAATCCTGCTTTTTGAGACAAGCGTTTCGTTATCTGCAAAAGCATGCGAAAATATTGCAAGAGAAAGAGAAAGCCCTGTTATCGTTTTTCTAAAAATCTTTTTCATCTCTTTAGTTATCGGCATTTTTCTTTCTTATTATAGTATTAAGTGCATAAAAAGCCGATTGTTTCATCCCGCACGGAAGCCTGATTTTGTATTTCTGATGCGGCGGCGTCACTTTTTTCCTGAGGGCGAGGTTAAGCCTTTCAAGAATTTCTTCGTCTATGCAAAGCTCCGATGCCAGCTCCGAAAGCGAAACAGAACCGGAAACCGTTATGTAATCAAAATCGCAGTACGGATTAAAGCCGTCCTTTATTTCCTGAATGTCCGGAAGCTCAACTTTGTAATATTCCTTGTTTTCGATAACGTCGGATACCGCAAGAAAGTTCGGAACATATTTAATCGCGTGATCAGGAATCAGCTTTTCGCGGCAAAGCCCCCAGTATGTTTTTTCGTGTGCCTTTGCAAGGGCGCGCTTTACAGCTCCAGCTCCGCAATTGTAGGCTGCAATCGCCAGAAGCCAGTCGTCAAACATTCTGTAATTATCCTTAAGCTTGGAAAGCGCTGCGTCAGTTGATTTCCACGGATCGCGCCTTTCGTCAATCCATTCGTTAAGCGTCATGTAAGGATGAACGCTGTTTTCCATAAACTGCCACATTCCCACGCTCTTTCCGCTCGGGGGCTTTGCAGTCGGTTTGTAGCTTGATTCGATTATCGGAAGGTATTCCAGGCAGGAAGGAAGCTTTTCTTCCTGAATGCGTTTTCTTATGTAATGGCGGTATCCTTCGGCCTCGTCCAGTATCCCGGAAAGCCATTTGATTTCGTGGGGCGAAAGGTAACGCTTCCGGTACGGCTCGACCTCGTCCATCTCGGCACCAGGTATATCAAGGCTGTGCCATGGAACGGCGCTTTCCTGAGATGTTTCTTGAGAAGATTTTTGAAAAGCTTCCTGAGAAATTTCTTCCGGTTCAATTTTTTCCTGTGCCGGAGCTTTTTGCGGTGAAAATAAAAGTAATGCGCCGAAAAACAGGGCAGTAAGCATCAGAGCATGTCGCCGATATAAATGCCTGCCCATTCCCATGTTCCGTGAATATCAGGATCTGCCGGGAAATTAACTTCCCTAAAGTAAAAATACCAGACCGGAACGTTTGTCCAGCCTGACGTCCTTAAATATGCCTCGTTTGCAGTCGGACCCGGCGTCAAATCCTTGCTGAATGTGATTCTGTTTCCGTGCATAAAGTTACGCATCGAAAAACCGACCTGTCCTTCCGCAGAATTTTCATCCTGCTTCCACGAAACTGCAAAAAAATTAACCTTTGAGCGGTATGTATCAAGCTTTCCAGGCTGGTAGCGCGAAATCGCAGTCTTTACCGCATCCTCAAGCTCGCCTAGAGTCCTGAACGTCCAGTTTTTCGGGGAATTGTTAAAGTCAATCAGGGTCCTTGCGTAATTATAGGCATCAGGAATTCCTGCAATCTGAATCGAAGAAGCGTCGGGCTGCTCTAAAAACATGTTGTATGTCCTCAGTGCGCGGTCCCATTCGCCTGTCTTTTCGTATTCGCGTGCAAGCCTCATGTACATTTCCGTGATGCTTATGTTTGAAGGAAAGTTGTTTATAAGCTGGTTAAAGTAATTGATTCTGTTTTCTGAGTTCGTACTGATCTGAATCAGATGCTGCAGGCACATGAAGTGAAGTGACTGCCCCTTTACAATCAAGTCCGGGTAGTTATTGATAATCCGCTCAAAATAATATTCTGCAACCGGTTCTGCGTTCATCTGAATGTAAGCGTAGGCCGTCATCAAAAGCCAGTAGGCATTGTATTTATCGGTCGGGTTCCGTTCAACATAATCTGTAAGGTACAGGATAAGGTCATTGTACTGCCTGTCAGAAAGGAGCTCCGTTGCGATTTTGTTAATCATTGCGTAACGACTTTCAGGGCTGATTGTTGTCTGTAAGAGGAGCTTTTCAAGCTTTGTCCGTGTTTCTATGTCCTGCTTTTTTGACGCGGAAGTTTTCTGAGCCGAGCATGATATTGAAATCAGCAGAATTAATGCTGTAAGTGCTGCTTTTACGGTATAAGTGAATGAAAATGACTTTTTTCTGTCCATAAATTTACTTTATCACAGCAGTTTGTTATTGGCAAGATTGGCTTGAATAGTGTATTCTAAAAGATATGACTAGGAATAATGGAAAAATTCTTAATATATTGTTCGGGTTGGGTTTAATCTTTTTTCTTGGCGGAATAGTTCTTTTTTCTATAGGAACTGTCGAGCACATTGAAATGGTCGATTTTGTGCTTCATCTTGTGTTCCTTCTGATTACGGCGGCATTCGTTTATTTTTCGGTGATTCTTTCACGCCCTGCCGTATTTTACATTTCGTTCAATCTTTGCGTCGCCTGTCTTTTTACGATGATTCTTTCAGTCCGCGGAATTTCACTTGATGCAGCCCGCTTCTGGCCGGTAATTTTGTGTTCATGCGGAATTACGCTCCTTCCTGTAGGACGAATAAAATTCCGCCGCTTCAGGACAATTTATGTTTTTCCTTCCATAGTCCTTACTGTAATCGGCATAATTTTCCTGCTTTTTTCATGGAAGATAATAAAGGTGCCGCTCAGGGTTTTTGTCTCGTATTCAATGCCGATAATCTTTACGTTCCTCGGAATCGTATTGATTGCGCTTTACTACATTAAAAATTCAACAAAAGAAAAATTTCCGTATGTACCGGATGAAGAAGATGATGACGACCCGGATGAGCTTTTTACAAATCCGTCGCCTGATGGAGAATGCGATTAAATGCCTTTAAAACGCGGCTTTTTTCTGTTTTTTCTTATAATCTCCATCTCAGCTGCATTCCCGTCTGGAAAAAGCGAAGCGTTTTCTGATATCCAGCCTGCTCCGTCTCTGTTAGCGGCAAAAAAGGAAAAGGGAAAAAAGGCTCCTAAATCCGCTAAGAAAAACGGAAAAAACGAAATTGCTGCAACATACGAGGGCGAGCCTGAAGAAGAGCAGGGGCCTGTTACTACAATTAAAATAGATAAAACTAAAAGCAAAAGCACTTATTTTTCAGGAGTTGATGATTCTGTAGTCGAGGATGTTGAGCTCGGTTCGATTGAATCACTTACGCGCGCCGTTTCCAGACTGCGCCATTCTGGAGTTGACTTAAAGGAAAACGAAAAAGTCCTCCTTAATATTGCCTGGGCATTCTTAAAATATGTGTGGACATCCGCAACGCCAGACTGGGATCCGCCCGCCGTTGACGCAAAAAATCCGTACATGGGCGCGCTTGATTCGGCAAGAAGCGGCATATACGACACGAGCACCGGTAACGTTGACTTTTTAGCTACAGTAATGCCTTCTATCGTACTCTGCATGTCTCAGAGCCGGAGCGATTATTACGACCGGTGCGAAGCTGACTTGAACGAAGCCGTTTCGATGCGCCCCAATTCTTCAATAGCAAATTATTTTCTTGCGATGCTTGATATCCGCAAAAAGTCATATTCAAGCGCGCTTGATGCAATAAATGCCGCTATCAGGCATGATTCTTCGGTAGAGGCGGCATACCGGCGGGCGGAGATTTTGTTCTATCTGGCCCGGTATGACGAAGTAACGGCCGCCTGCGACGTGCTTTTAATCCAGCATCCTGACTACATTCCGCTTCTCAAGCTTTGTGCGCGCAATTCCCTTGCACTGTCAGATTATGTATCTGCGGAACGGTACGCCTCGCTTGTATTGCAGCAGAATCCTTCAGATCTGGAATTCGTTCTTTTCAGGGCACGCGTTTTTGTAAGCACGGGCGAATATTTAAAGGCTGCATCCCTTCTTGACGTCTATGCGCGCACAAATTCCAATTCCCGGGAATATCTTCTTTTAAGGGCACGCCTCCAGAAGGAATGGAACAAGAACCTGACGGCGGCCGTTTCTACGATTGACAAGGCGATGGCGCTTTTTCCTGATGATACGGAGGTTGTCCTTTATGCGGCGGAGCTTTCTTCGGAAACAGGCGCTGCCGTAAACGGAAAAAGCGGTTCTGAGCTTGCCCGCAAAATCCTTGAAAAGGAACCGGGTAACACGCTTGCGCTTTCTTTCCTTATAAAGACGCTTGTCAAGGAACAGCGCTGGAAAGAGGCATATGATGTAAGCTCGCGCCTTATGGCACAGGGAAGTCCTTCAATCGAAGCCTCCTGCAATCACATAAAAATCTGCCTTTCGACCGGGAATTACGACGAGGCATGGAAAATTGCCTCAGCCTTGTACGAAAAGAATCAGTCGGAGGAACGGAGCGTTCAGGCGTACATTCAGGTGCTTGTAGCTACTGCCCGTACTGCGCAGGCTTCGCGCCTTATAAATGCACTTCTTCCGTCGGCTTCTTCCTCGATGAAAAGCTTTTTGTATTACCAGAGGAGCTTTATTTCCTCAGGCGAAAATGCGCAGCTTGCCGATTTGCGTTCAAGCCTGATTGCAAACCCGCGTAACAGCGACGCGCTTTTCAGGATGTATTCAATTTACTTTGAGAAAAAAGACTATAGAAAGGCGCAGTACTATCTTCGCCAGGTCGTTGCCCTTAACGCAAATGATCCGTATTATTTACGCTTAAGCAGCGAGCTTGATACTCTCCTCCGTTAAAACTCCTCCGTTTAAACCTGTTGACCTTATGGCAAAACGCGTGTTATCCTATCAAAACTGATTTTTGTCAGAAAATTTTCATATAAAATACAAAAATAAGGATGGAAACAATGTCTTTTATCTCTTTGCTTCAGACAGCTCCTGCTTCCCAGTCAATGTCAGGTCAGATGACATCGCTTGTTGCTACAATCGTAATGATGATTGCAATTTTCTATTTCTTCATCATTCGTCCGCAGAACAAAAAGCAGAAAGAGCTTGAAAAAATGATTTCTGCCCTCAAGAAAGGGGACAAGGTCGTAACAATCGGCGGTATTCACGGTGTAGTTTCTTCTGTAAAGCAGGACACCATTATCGTTAAGGTTGACGACAACGCAAAACTTGAATTCAACCGCACTGCAATTGCAACAGTCGTAACGGATGAGGCTAAGGCTGAAAAGGCTGAAAAACCGGCTAAGACTGAAAAAACTGCAAAGGCAGCTAAAAATACGGAAGAAAAAAATAAATAAATATTGAGGTAAATTTAAGATGGAAAAAGGAAGTAAACGCTATCGTTTTGTAATCCTTCTTCTTGCGCTCGGCTTGTGTCTTGTGTTCCTCTGGCCTACAATTTCATGGTATTATCGTACGCCGGCTGAATCACAGAAGCTTGCCCTTATGTCGCTTGAAAAGATTAAGGATTATTCTGTTGAGCAGGCCGCTAAAAAGGTAAAGGCTCTGGAAGCCAGTGCGGCTGCAAATCCTACGGCTGTTGTTGACGAGGAATATGCATGGCTTGTTGATGAAGCAAAGAAGAACTATAAGCTTTTCAAAAAGCCGGTTCCTGCCGAAATGACATTGAGCGAAATGCTTTCTTCATTCAGTTTTGGACGCAATGTTAAGACTGATGATGACAAAAAGGCTGTTGCGGATGCAATTCATTCGCATCTTCTTACATTGTTCCAGGACCGCTATAGAAACGCAATTCTTGCAGACAAGAAAAACTACAAGAATTCAGTAAAGCTCGGACTTGACCTTTCAGGCGGTATCAACGTAATCGTTCGCGCAGATTTGGATGCAGCACTTCAGGCTCAGGGCGAAGACCTTTCAGTTCCGGAATCTGTATTCAAGCAGCGCGCTATGGAACAGGCTCTTGAAACACTTACAAGCAGAATCGACCGCTTCGGTCTTACAGAGCCGGTTATCCGTCAGCAGGGTGAAGATCACATCTACATCGAAATCCCTGGTGCTGAGCAGGCAGATGCAATCAATACAATCATCATGGGTAAGGGAATCCTTAATTTCCGCCTTGTTGATGAAGAAGCAACAAATGCTTTCTATCAGTACTACTACAATAATCCTGACGGCACATTTGATGAAAACGGAAAGCTCCGCGATCCTTCAATCATTCCTGAAGATACTGAAATCCTCGGATATTACACAAAAGACGCTTACGGACTTGATGAGTTCGTTCAGTATATGGCAATCAAGAAAGAAATCGCAGTTGACGGCCGCTATGTTAAGTCTGCTGATGTTTCACGCGATCAGATGGGACAGACTGGCGTTGACTTTACTCTTGATATGAAGGGCGCTGAGCTCTTTGCTGATTTTACAGGTGCACACGTTAAGGAGCGCCTTGCCGTTATCAGTGACAATAAAGTTAAGAGCGCGGCGACTATCAAGACAAAGATTTCCGGCGGACGCGTTCGCATTGACGGATTCGGTCTTGAAGAGGCACAGAACCTCCAGAAGGTTTTGCAGACAGCTTCTCTTGAAGTTCCGCTTTATGTAGAAAGCCAGCAGGTAATTGGAGCCGCGCTCGGTGAAAGGGCAATCAGACAGGGTATGTTTGCGCTTGTAATCGGACTTGCTGCAATCATGGTATTCATGCTTATCTGGTACACAGGTGCCGGTATTAACGCAATCGTAGCTCAGGTTCTTAACCTTTACATTCTTTTCAGTGTTCTTTCTGCTTTCAACCTTACGCTTACTCTTCCAAGTATTGCCGGTATGATTCTTACAATCGGTATGGCGGTTGACGCAAACGTAATTATTTTTGAACGCATTAAGGAAGAGCTTCGCCTCGGAAAGAGCCGTGCCGCAGCAATCGATGCCGGATTTGACGGTGCGTTCTGGGCAATCATGGACTCTAACATTACGACATTCATTGCAGCCTTGTTCCTCTCTCAGCTTGGAACAGGTTCAATTCAGGGCTTCGCAGTCAGCCTTGCAATCGGTGTAGTTTCTTCAGTATTTACTGCACTCTTTGTTTCACGCCTTATGTTCGATTTTGGAACTGACGTGCGCAAGGCAAAAGGCGTAAGCATTGGTTGGGGGATTAAATAATGAAAAAGATTTATAATTTCAGTAAGGGCTTTCTCCCATGCGCAATTTTGAGCGCAGTTATCATTCTCAGCGGAATCGCAAGCCTTGTGTTCCGCGGAATTAACCTTGGAATCGATTTTAAGTCAGGACAGATTGAAGAAGTAAAGATTGCAGGTGCTTCTTCAGTTGACAGCGTACGCGATGCACTTTCAGGAATTTCCGGTGTATCCGTTAAGGCTGTAGGCGGAGAAGGCGAGAACCTTTTCCAGATCCGTACAGGCAGCAAGGAAGATGTTTCTGAGAACAATGAGGTTGAAGTTGCCCTCAAAAAGACTTTCGGCGCTGACAGCGTTCAGGTTATGAAGACAGACTTTATCGCAGCTCAGATGTCGCAGACTCTTGCATTGCAGTCAGTAGCACTCCTTTTGGGAACTATGCTCCTTATCTGGCTTTATGCAACAGTACGCTTCCACTGGGATTTTGCCCTCGGTTCAATCGTTGCCCTTTTGCACGATATCTGCATCATGTTCACATTCTTCAGCTGGACTCAGCTTGAATTCTCAACTACAACTCTTGCGGCTGTCCTTACTCTCGTAGGATACTCAATCAACGCAACTGTTGTTATTCTCGACAGAATCCGCTACAACCTTCCGCTCATGGAGGTTCATGAGTTCAAGCAGCTTATCAATAAGTCGCTGTCGGATACGCTTTCACGCTCAATAATCACAACTGTAACGACATTGTTCGCTGTTATTTCCCTCTATGTTTTCACGGAAGGAAGCATCAAGGACTTTGCGCTTGCAATGATTGTTGGTCTTATAAGCGGATGTTATTCTTCGATTTTCATTTCAAGCGGATTGATTTCATTTATCCGCCGCAACTGGAAGCCGGAATACGGAATCCACAGTACTGCACCTAAGAAGAATGCCTAAGGCAGATTCTTAATTGAATTAAACCGGCTCTTGCGGCCGGTTTTTTTATATATATTTTTTTATTTATCTGTTATGGTTTACGGAGTTTGTAAGGAGTTTTTTAATCGATGAAAGTTCTGTGCGCCGAAGTGCTTGGCTTTTGCATGGGAGTCAGGCGGGCTATCGAAAATGCCGAGCTTGTGCTAAAGGAAAACGCAGGAAAACCTGTCTATTCGCTCGGCCCTTTAATCCATAATGATGTCGTACTGAATGACCTTGAATCAAAGGGGCTTAAAATTCTTTCGGAGTCAGCCATAGAAGCGATTGAAAAGGGAAGCATCGTAATAATCCGTGCGCATGGAGTTGCCCCTCAGATTTATGAACGCCTTAACAGAATGAAATGCAAAATTGTTGACTGTACTTGCCCGCGCGTAATGCAGAATCAGAAAAAATGCAGGGCAGCAAGCGAGTCCGGGGCAACGGTATTTATGGCCGGTGACAAAAATCATGGCGAAGTAAAGGGCATCGAAGGATTTGCGTCCGGCCGCTTTTACCTTTTCCAAAATTACGGAGAGGCTGAGCGCTTTGATTTTGAAGAATACCTTAAAAGTCCTGCCTCGCAGAACGCAATCCTGTTAAGCCAGACGACCTTTTCACAGTCAGAATACCAGAGAATATCAAATATCCTTTTAGAAAAAATTCCTTCTATCCAAATATGCAATACAATCTGTCCTGCAACTAAACAGCGGCAGGATGCGCTTGAAAAGATGCGCGGCCTCGTTGACGGAATCGCGGTAATCGGCGGTAAAAAATCGGCCAATTCCCTCCGTCTTTACGAAAAGGCCAGGCAGATTTGTTCCAACTCAATCTTTATTGAATCAGCCGCAGAAATTCCGGCCGATTTTTCCTGTAATTCCGTGGGAATTACAGCCGGCGCCAGCACGCCGGACCGCCTCGTCGAGGAAGTAAAATGCGCGCTATTGCACCGCAATGCATAAATATTATATAATGTCAGAATTATGGAAACTAGATGTTTTACGATGTTAAAGCCGGGAGTTTTGAATCGCCGGTTAGTTGGTGAGGTTATAAGCCGCCTTGAGAAAAAAGGACTTAAGCTTGTTGGTCTTAAGATGATTCGTATTGACAGGGAACTTGCCTGCAAGCATTACGCCGAGCATGAGGGGAAACCGTTTTTTGATGCGCTCGTAGATTATGTAATTTCAGACCCTGTTATCGCTATGGTTTGGCAGGGTGATGACTGCGTTACTCTGGTTCGCAAGATGGCTGGAGCTACAAAGCCTCAGGATGCACAACCGGGAACAATCCGCGGCGACTACTGCATGCATACTTCTCACAATATTATTCATGCATCAGACAGCGATGAAAGTGCTGCCCGTGAAATTAATCTTTTCTTTAAGGAAAACGAGCTTTTTGACTGGGAAGACGGACTCCGCTCCTGGTACTAAGCGCAAGAAGGTATACTGATGAATCCAAAAACTGTCGGAATTATCGGTGCTGGTGCATGGGGAACTGGTTTTGCTCAGGCTCTGGCACGAGGCGGACACAAAGTTATTCTTTGGGCTCTTGAGGAAGAGGTTGTTTCTTCCATTAATAACGAGCATGAAAACAAGAAATTCCTTCCGGGATTTAAGCTTTCAGATAATTTGACGGCATCGGCCAATATTGAAGAGGTTGCGACTGACAAGGATTTTCTTATTCTTGCAAGTCCTTCTCTTTATCTTGCGCCGACAATTAAAAAAATTACTTCCATCAGAAATATTGCTGACGGAGAAACTTGTATCGGTGTGCTTACAAAGGGCTTTGTTCCTTCGGCTACGGGACCTAAGCTTGTTCTTGAAACAATTGAGAATGTTCTTCCCGGTATTTATAAGGGAAACACAGTATATATTTCAGGTCCAAGTCATGCAGAAGAAGTTGCGATGGGTAAGCTTACAGGTCTTATCGCGGCATGTGAGAATCCTAAAAACTCGATTCTGTTCCGTGAGCTTATGAAGGTTCCGGGCCTTATGGCTTATTCAAGCCTTGATGTAATCGGCGTGCAGATTTGTGCGGCGGCAAAAAATGTAATTGCCGTTGTATACGGAAGCCTTGACGCAATTGCAGAAAATTCTGATACATTCGGTGATAACTGCGAATCACTTTTGATGGCAGCCGGACTTAACGAAATGCAGACGCTTGGTTTTGCAATGGGCGCAACTCATTCAGAGACATTTACTTCTATTGCGGGTGTCGGTGATCTTGACGTTACATGCAAAAGTAAATACGGCCGCAACAGACGCTTTGGACAGGAAATCATCAAGACAGACCTTCTTTCAAAATTTAAGAATATTGACGATTTAATTTCGCGCGTAAACGAAATCGGATATCTTCCGGAAGGCGCGATTGCATGTAAATATGTTCACGAAATCTGCGAAAAGCTGAACATAAAGCTTTTGATTTGTGACGGACTTTACCGCATCCTTAACCGCGAAATTGAGCCCAGCGATTTCCTTCTTGAGCTTTTGATGGGACAGAAAAAATAGGGGAAAACAATGCTTGAAAAACTGACGGACACTTTTGGATCAATTATCCGCACGTTAAGCGGAAAATCAACGATTACAGAAAAAAACATTGAAGAAACAGTTGAACAGATTAAGATGGCTTTGCTTGAAGCCGATGTCAATCTTCGTGTAGTCCGCCGGTTTGTAAATTCTACTATTGAAGAGGCGAAGGGCGAAAAGGTCCTTAAGGCCGTAAACCCGGGGCAGCAGTTTGTTAAAATTATAAACGACAAGCTTGTTTCAATGCTCGGAGACGAAAAGCAGGATTTAAAGTTAAAGGGACCTGATACTCAGTCCGTTATCCTTATGCTCGGTCTTCAGGGTGCAGGTAAAACTACTGCCGCACACAAGCTTGCATTCCGCCTTAAAAAAGACGGCCGCCGTCCGCTTCTTGTCGCCTGTGACTTAGTCCGCCCGGCAGCTGTCGAGCAGCTTTGCATTTTAGGCCAGAAAATTGACGTTCCGGTATATAAGGAAGATGGCGCTAAGGATGCCGTTAAGGTTTCCCGCGCCTCGATTGAATACGCAAAAAAGAACGGCTACGATACAATCATCATAGATACTGCCGGTCGTCTTCAGATTGACGAAGAGATGATGGCAGAACTTGTAAATGTAAAGAAAGCCGTAAATCCTGATGAAGTCCTGCTTGTAGCAGACGCAATGACCGGTCAGAACGCCGTTGATATTGCAAAGTCTTTTGATGAGCAGCTCGGACTTACAGGCGTAATCCTTACAAAATTCGATTCTGATGCGCGTGGTGGTGCAGCCCTTTCCCTCAAGTCAATTACAGGAAAGCCGATTCTCTTTATCGGTACCGGCGAAAAGACAGAAGATTTCGATGTATTCCATCCTGACCGAATTGCAAGCCGCATTCTTGGAATGGGCGATATCGTTTCTCTTGTTGAAAAGGCGCAGGAAAAAGTTGATATTGCAGAAGCCCAGAAGCTTGAAGCCAAGATGGCGCGCAACGAGTTTACGCTTGAGGATATGCTTTCTCAGTTCCAGCAGGTAAAGAAAATGGGTTCAATGCAGTCGCTTCTTGAAATGATGCCGGGTATCGCCCAGCAGATGAACGGACGCGATATTGATACAAGCATGATGTCGCGTCAGGAAGCGATTATTCTTTCAATGACAAAAAAGGAACGTGCTAATCATCTTATAATTGGACCGAGCCGCCGAAAGCGCATTGCAAAAGGAAGCGGAACAAGCGTTGCCGAAGTAAATAAGCTTATCAAGCAGTTTGAAAAAACAAAGCTTGCCATGAAGAAAATCAGCCGGAATAAGGGAATGCAGGCAAAGCTTATGGGACAGTTAGCCGGTGGAAATATGGGTGACTTGTCCGCTCTTGCCCAGCGCTTTGGCGGCGGACTCGGCGGCGGGTTCAAGTTCTAGTTTTGGTATTGCCTTTATTGCCTGACGATAAGGCGCGATACGACATCGCCGTCGGTGCTGTAAACTCTGTCCGGATTTGATTTGTCCGGTACTGATTTTGTTCCTATAAAATAAGAGTAATAATAAATTCCGTCAGGAAGCGGTACGTAAAGCTCGTAAAATCCGCGGCTTGTCTCTTTCATTTCATAAATCCAGGAATCCCAGCCTGTAAATGTTCCCGAAAGCCTTACCTTTTGGCCGGACTGTCCTTCATAAATAAAATGGACGCCCTTGTGTTCAACCGGCTTTGTAACGATTTCTTCCGGCTTTTGAATTTTATATTTTGAAAGATGTATTCCCGTATCAATATCGTAAACCTGAACCTGATTTAACGGGTCAGTAGTCCATAATCCGTCAATAATCATTCTGTATGAAATTTCGCGCTTTCCTTCCGGCGGTTCAAGAATAAAAAAGTACCATGAGTTGCTCGGGTTTTCATCAATATCGTAAGTCGTTTTTTTCTGAAATGAATGGATTACCTGATAGTCTTCAAAATCAAAAGCGATTCCCACATGGCGTGGACCGTCTTTTGCAGAGAAGATAATGAATCCGTCCTTTTCGTATGGCGGAAGCGGCATCTGCATTTGAGAAGCGGTTTCCCTGTATTCATAGGAATATTTTGACTCCGGCGGCACTTTTTCCGCAAAAACTAGTGTCGAGGCAAACAAAAATGATAAAAATAGTACTGATATTGACTTTTTCATACTCTCTTTATCGGTATTAAATAGAAAAAATTGAAGATATTTAAAGTAAACATTGTAAATTGCCGTTATTCTATGATATAATGGATAAACCGTAGGGTGGGGGAAAAATTAAAAAAAGATGCCTGGATACAGCCAGTTACTTAAGCTTAGTCAAGACGTACTCAAATTAGGAAATGAGCCGAAGCTTCGAGCAGAGCGTGGGGAAAAGCCTGTTCTAACTGTAATTCCTGACTCAATTCCTGATATAGACGACAGTGATGATTTTGTACTCGGACTTCCTGAAGCGGGTGAGGAATCTTCAATTTCTTCAGGCTCATCTTCATCTTCCGGTGCTTCTCCGGTATTTTCATCTCCATCTCCTTCCGCTGATTCTGGCCCGTCTTCTGATTTGCAGGCGCTTCTTGGTGATATTGCCGCAGCTCAGGCAGCTTCTAATGTTGAAGAGCTTTCGCCTGCTTCGAGTGCTCCTGACATGTCCGATTTGCTTTCGGGAATTAATGCTGATATAGATTCTTCGCTTTCTGATTTTATGAGCGGAAGCGATTCGTCTTCTGGTTCTCAGTCCGGTTCTCAGCCGCAGAAAAAAGATACTGCCGACATGAGCCTTGAAGAGCTTTTGGGAACACCGAGTGAGCTTGATGAAAATTCTTCTGGAATTTCTGGCAGCGGTTATTCAGGCTTTGGTCATGATTCAGGTCCTTCCGTACCGCATCCTAAAACTTCGACTCCTGAAATTGATGCGCTTCTTGCTGATATTCAGAAATTGAATTCTCCTGTTGAAGAAGTAAAGCCGCCTGTTAATATTCCGAATCTTGATGCTCTTGATGAAGATGATTTTGAGCTTGAAGGACTGGGAACTTCCGGCGGCGCTCCGGGTGGAGATGATGATTTTAG
>CACYCX010000093.1 GCA_902772975.1 uncultured Spirochaetaceae bacterium | reverse complement strand
GGAATCGGATTTTTCCTTACGCTTGCAAAGAAAAGCACTTACAGAAATATCGGCGAAGCATTGATGGGCTTCGGGCTTTTGTTCTTAGGCCTGAGCATGCTTTCCGACGCGATTTCGCTTGAGCCGGAACAGCTCGAAAAATTCACATGGTTCATTTCAATTCAGAATATGGGCGCGCTTTCCGTGATAATCGGCTTTATTATCGGTATCCTCGTGACGGCGTTCCTGCATTCGTCGAGCGCGTTTTCTGCCATCGTAATTACGATGGCAATGCAAGGAATGGTGACATGGAGTTTTTCTGCGGCAATGACGCTGGGAAGCAACATCGGTTCTACTATCGACGCCATCCTTGCGGCGGCCGGGAACTCCACGGACGCAAAACGCGCAGCTTTGATTCACGTAATGTTCAATGTATTCGGAACAATACTCGCCTTGATTTTCTTTACGCCGTTCCTCGACTTGATTACGTTCCTTACGCCGCGCCACGCAAACATCGCGATTAAGATTTCAATCCTGCATACTGTATTCAAGACGCTTTCAACAGTTGCGATGCTTCCGTTTACAAACCAGCTCGTTCAGCTTTCAAAAATCATTCTTAAGCAGAACGAAAAAGAAAAATCAAATATTTATCATCTTGAATTCCAGTCAATCACTACAGTCGGAAAAGAGAATGTCGCCGCTCACATTATTCACGCTGAAAAAGAAATCGCCGACATGGCGGATTTAGTTACTGAAATGTTTGACAGAATTCAGCGCGGCTTTACGAACAGAAATCAGGCATTCATCGACACTCATCTTGACGCCCTCGAAAAAGCGGAAAATTACGCAGACCAGATGCACGAGCAGCTTTCACGGTTTATCATTCACATCGAGCATCTTGCCGTTACTGAAAAGCAGCTTTCAAATCTTTCAATAATGCTCCAGATTGTTGACGAGCTTGAAAGCATGACAGACGAATGCTTTAACATCGGAATGCTGATTAAAAAGAGCATCGAGAAGAACATGAAGTTCGAAAAGGACGATACGGACAAGCTTATTCCATATGTTGAACTTGTACGCCAGTTCCTCCAGTTCATTCACATAAACATCAACAAGCACCTGAACGAAGACAAGCTTCAGCTTGCACGCGAGCTTGAAGATCAGATTGACATGTTCAGAAAGAACCTCAAGAAGATTGCAAGGAAGCGTCTTGAAAACGGCGCGGATGTTAAATCAGAGCTCCTTTACATCGATGTCGTACGCCAGATAGAAAAAATCGGCGATCACGCGTTCACGATTTCAGGCGCATTAAGCCAGACTCAATAAATTACGCTATTTAAATCATTAAAATTTTCTATAAAAAAAGGCTGCCCTTTGCTGGAAACTTCCAACTTTAAGGACAGCCTTTTAGCTTTTACAAAGCCGAGTCGCTCGTAATATTCGCTTAGCCGATTACAGCCTTAACGAATACTTCCTTCTCTCCGTCTGCCGCTTTTACGACAGTTCCGTTTACTGATGCATTCCCCTTTGTAACAGAAAGAACTACATTACCGTCGTTCTTCTTGTTTTCAACAGAGATGTGATATGTTACGCCGCGGAATTTACGGGTAAGTTCTGCAGTCTTAATATGTTCAGGAAGACGCGGCTCAACCATAAGTCCGTTATAAGTCGGGCGGAGTCCGCAAAGGTACTGTGACAATGTAACGAAGTTCCATGCGGCAGTTCCTGTAAGCCAAGAGTTCTTTGCTTCACCAAAGCGGCGTGCTGTCTTTCCTGCAATCATCTGTGCATATACATATGGCTCAGTGCGGTGGATTTCTGAAATGTCTTCAAGGTAAGCAGGAGCGATTTTCTTGTAATGCTCGAATGCGTCCTGAGGGCGTCCGTTTACAACTTCACCGATGATAATCCACGGATTGTTGTGGCAGAAGATTCCTCCGTTCTCCTTGTATCCCGGCGGATATGAAGAAACTTCACCGAGTTCAACATGATACTTGCTGTACGGCGGATCAAGGATTACGATACCGTATTTTGAATCAAGATGCTTTTTAACGCTGTCGAGTGACTTAAGCGGATAGCCTTTGTCTGCACCGATTCTTGCCATTGTTCCAAAGCCCTGTGACTCGATGAAAATCTTTCCGTCTTCACATTCCTTTGAACCAATCTTGTTTCCTGCATCATCAAATGCGCGGACATACCATTCGCCGTCCCATGCTACCTTACAAATCTGAGCTTCCATCTTTGCAGCTGCATCTTCGGCAAACTTAGCTTCAGCTTCGTCTCCCTTAATGCGGCACATCTGTGCGTAATCAGGAGCTACGTAAACAAACATTTCTGCAATCATTACAGACTCGGCGTTCTTACCGTCCTTGTTTGTAGAAGTCTGGAAAGAATCATTAGGATCTGTAGAGAAGCAGTTAAGGTTAAGGCAGTCGTTCCAGTCGGCGCGTCCGATAAGCGGAAGTCCGTGCGGTCCCAAATGATCGATGATGTAATGGAATGAGCGCCTCATATGCTCGAACAATGGCTGTGCTTTTGAAGCATCGTTATCGAAAGGAACCATTTCATCGAGGAACGCCTCGTCTCCAGTTTCCTTGATGTAGCCGCCGACGCCGAGGATAATCCAGAGCGGGTCGTCATTAAAGTTAGAGCCGATATCAGCATTTCCGCGCTTTGTGAGCGGCTGGAACTGATGGTATGCGCTTCCGTCCTCGAACTGAGTTGATGCAACATCAAAGAGGCGTTCACGGATTCTTTCCTGCGGGAGCTGATGAACAGCGCCGAGCATATCCTGAGAAGTATCACGGAAACCGATTCCGCGTCCGATTCCGCTTTCAAAGTAAGAAGCAGAGCGCGCAAAGTTGTATGTAACTACGCACTGATACTGATTCCACAATGCCATGCGGTCGAGTTTTTCGTCGCCTGTTTTTGCAACAAAGTTAGAAAGAGTGTCGTCCCAGCTTGCCTTCAATGCATCAAATGCCTTTTCAACCTGCTCTTTTGTAGCATAGCGCTTCTGCATTGCGTATGCCTTTTCTTTATTGATGACATCACTTGCCATGTTTGTGCGGAGGAGGTCCTTTGAACCAGCGCCCTGAGCAGGAGTCTTTGCCCATTTTGCATCGTCTTCGTTTTCAATATAACCGAGGACGAAAATTACTGTCTTTGATTCGCCAGCCTTCAATGTCATTTCTACGCGGTGAGAAGCAATCGGTGACCATCCGTCTGCAACTGAGTTTCCGCTCTTTCCCTCAACTACGCTCTGAGGTGCGTTGAGGTTGTTGTAAAGGCCAAGGAATGTCTCGCGGTCTGTATCGAAGCCCTGAACAGGAACGTTTGCGCTGTAGAATGAGAAATGATTGCGCCTCTCACGGTATTCAGTCTTGTGATAAATTGCGCTGCCCTCAATTTCAACTTCGCCTGTAGAAAAGTTTCTCTGGAAGTTAGTGCAGTCGTCCTGTGCGTTATAAAGACACCACTCAACAAATGAAACAAGCGAAAGCTTTTTCTCTGAAGAAGAATTATTTGTGAGCGTAATCATTTCAACTTCACACTGCTCGTGAACAGGAACCATATAAAGAACATCAGCCTTTACGCCGTTCTTTTCTGCCATAAGCTTTGTGTAGCCGAAACCGTGGCGGCATTCATATTTATCAAGCGGAGTCTGAGTCGGCTGCCAGCCCGGATTCCAGATTGTATCGCCGTCCTTAATATAGAAATAGCGTCCGTTGTTATCAAGCGGAATGTTGTTGTAGCGGTAGCGTGTAATGCGGCGAAGTCGTGCGTCTGTAAAGAATGCATAACCGCCCGCTGTATTTGAAATAAGCGAGAAGAATTTTTCGCTTCCGAGGTAGTTGATCCACGGATACGGAGTTTTCGGAGAAGTAATCGCGTACTCTCTCTTTTCATCGTCAAAGAAACCAAATTTCATGGCATTGCTCTCCTGAAATAGTGATGTTAGTTGAATATATCAACGAAATAATACTAGCATGAGTTTTAAGTGAAGTCAAGGAAATTTTAAGTTAGTTTGTTGATTTTTTCAACTATTTGGCGAAATCAACATAAGAGCCGCCTACAAACTGCTCGGGGATTTCCGTCATGTAAAGCGCAGACGAATCTTCCTCAGATGCAAGTTCGCGGAGAATATGACTCATTCCCTGTCCGCTCGACGCCTGAACCAGAAGATTCTGCTCATAATCTGAAGTCATGATTATTTCATCGCAATGAGCAAGCGAAAGATGCTTTTCAAATCGATTCCAGTGCGAATAGATTTTAATTTGTTGAAAAAACAAAAAAACTGCTCTAATATAAAAGTATGCGTGTATTGAATTCACTTTCCGACCTGAACATAATGCGAATCCTTCGCCTTATCTGGACGAGCAAACGGATAAGCCGCGTTGAAATTGCGTCCGTCCTGAAAATGGACAAATCTACCGTAACAAAAATCATTTCGGCGCTTACAGAGCTTCACCTTGTAAAGGAAACTGAATCCGGCGAATCAGGTCCGCAGGGAGGAAGAAAGCCAGTGTTCCTGGAAATTGACGGAAACACCGCGGCTACAGGCGGAATTGAAATCAACTCGGAACGCATGTACTGCACGCTGCTTGATTTGCAGGGAAACACGCTGTTTGAAAAAAACATTGAAATCACGCCGGCATCATATTCAGAAAAAGGCTTTATCGGATTTTTCAAGGAAGGCGCTGAGCTTCTTAAAGGTGAGGCAGAAAAATTCAACCTTCAGCTTGCGGGAATCGGGCTTGGCATTCCGGGTATGGTAAATTTAAAAACGGGGCAAATCGTACAGTCCATTCCGCTTATGATAATGGAGCCGGTAAACATAGTCCGGGAGGCCGCCGCCTTTACTGACATACCTGTCTTTTTTGACAACGATGCCAGATGCTGCTGCTATACCGAGCACATGATTTCCGATGCGCCTGTAATAAAGAACACGCTTTACATTATGGCTGAGTACCGTAAAGTTCAGCCTGTTGAAAATTCACCGCGAAATCTTTCTATTGGCCTCGGGCTTGTAATAAACGGAAAGATTTTTCACGGATCAAATTCGGCGGCGGGCGAATTCAGGAGTATCCTATGGAAAAGCGGAAGTCCGACGCAGTTCTCTACGGGAACGGATTTTCTGACTTCTCTTGAAAGCGAAGAAGCCGCGCCTATGTTCAAGGAGCTTTCTCAGAACATTGCGCTTCTGGTGAACACGCTTGCGCTGGACGCTGTTTATGTCGGCGGCATCGAAAAAAAATATGCAGATGAAATCGTAAAATATATTCGCGAGGAAATAGTTTACCTCTGGCCGTATGAATGGAACAAGACGGCGCTCGTTACGACGGCAACCATTTCGGACAGCGCAGTTTCTTTTGGCGCGGCGTCGATGGTGTTGGACAAGCTGTTTTCGGTTCCTGAGCTTTCTGCTGAAAAAACGGATTCAGATAAGGAAGAATCGGGCTTTGATTATCTTGCGCGCTTAAGCAAAAAACGAATTTTTTAAACGCAATTTTAATAGAAGTTTTTAATTCACGGAACAAAAAAAAAGCGCCCGATTTGAATGCTTTACGCTTCAGTTTTACGGACGCTTTTTTTTAAGCTCAACGCTTTATTTCAATGTCGGATATTTTGTAAAATATTCCTTTGTTTCTTTTGCAACAAGACCGCTCAGAACAAGAAGTGAAACGCAGTTCGGAATTGCCATCAAACCGTTTGTGATGTCGGCAATTGTCCATACTGCAGAAATTGTCATGTAAGGTCCGATTGCTACGGCTGCGATATAAAGCCAGCGGTAAACCTTTACAAAGCCCATGTTTCCGCCTGACAAATATTCAAGACACTTTTCTGAGTAGTAGTCCCAGCCAAGAATTGTTGTAAATGCAAAGAATACAAGACAAAGCATAACGAGGAACTGAACTGAGCGTCCGTCACCACCAAGCACTGCGTTGAATGCCTTTGAAGTAAGGGCAGCACCAGTAGCGCCACTGTTCCATACGTCTCCGCCAGCAAGCACGATTGAAAGACCAGTCATTGTACAGATGATGAGAGTATCAATGATTGTTCCAGTCATGTTTACCATTCCCTGCTCTACAGGCTCATCAGTCTGAACGGCTGCGGCTGCGATTGGAGCAGAACCAAGACCTGCTTCGTTAGAGAAGATACCGCGTGCAATACCTTTCTGCATTGCCATGCGGATGATTGTACCGGCTGCAGCACCTGCAATTGCGCGTACACCAGTATCAACACCAAAAGCACCCTTGAAAATCAATGCAAAGGCAGCAGGAACACGGGCTGCATTCATGATGATTACTGAAACACCAAGGAATACATAAACGACTGCCATTACAGGAACGATTTTTTCTGCAACAGCTGAAATGCGCTTAAGTCCGCCAATCAAAACAAGAGCAGTTGCAATTGTAATGATTGCACCGCCGATTACAGTAGCCCATGCGTATGAATTTTCACCGATTGTAAACGCAATGTTTGCCTTTTCAGGATCAAATGCATTCTGGATGGCACCACAAATTCCGTTTACCTGTGTAAATGTTCCGATACCAAAAAGACCTACAAGAGTTCCGAAGATTGCAAAAAGAACTGCAAGCCATTTCCATTTTGGTCCCATTCCTTTTTCGATTGTATAGAACGGTCCGCCAAGAACGTGACCGTCTGACTTTACATCACGATATTTGATTGCGAGCATACACTCTGCATACTTTGTTGCTGTTCCCAAAAGAGCTGCAACCCACATCCAGAAAAGAGCACCCGGACCACCGGCAAGAATAGCTGTTGCCACACCAACGATGTTACCTGTACCGATTGTAGCTGAAAGAGCTGTACAAAGAGCTGAGAATCCGGAAAGTTCTCCTTTTCCCTCGTTCTCCTTAAAGATGCTCTTGAAAGCACGGCCGAATTTTGTAAACTGGATTCCGCGTGTTGCGATTGTCATTACGACACCAGTAACCAGGATGAGAGCAATTGTCGGAATTCCCCAGACAATGTCATCAATTGTGTTAAGGATTTGCTCAAACATTTTGTTTGTCCTTTAAAAATAAAATAGAGTTTGCTGATTTTGCCGGGTGGCAGTATTAGCAAACTCTCCAAAGAGTAAACAGAACATTTACAAATTAGCTCCGTCCCTTATGCCTGAGATATCAGAAACTTGTTGCAAAATATATGCACGCCTGTTTCCTAACCCTTCGGCGTCCCGCTGGAATGCGAGAACTCTCCAGAGAATTGTCTGTTTCACAACATGAAAAGACAACAGTTAATTGTATCAACGAATAAACTCACTGTCAATCAGACGGATATACGAAATGCCGTCTTTTTCATACAGCTTGAAAATTCCGCATACAGTGATTTTTGAATCGGCGGGCGGATAATCAGAAGAATTAATGGAAGAAGCAGAATCAGTATTTGCGGCAGATTTTTCACCTGCGCCTTTAAGGACAAATTCAAGTCCCTGCGAACAGCAGCCGGGTGTATCAGTAACAATGCAGCAGTAACTTTTACCGCCCTCAATCGGATTGTCAAATACGGCCATCTTTCCGGTAAGGCAGATTTTTTTTCTTTCGTATTTTTCCGGGTACATCATCATATTAAAAAGCTCTGCGTACACGATGTTGAATCCGAATTTTGTAAGGTCGCGGTCTATATCATTTGGCTTGGGAGCGTATTTTACTTCTGCATAAGCTTTTGAAAAATGCGCTCCGAGCCCGGGGAGTGCCGGTAATAAAACCGCAAGTACTATAGCAGGAAAAAAAATCTGCCGTCTCACTGTTACCTCATTTGCCAGTTTATAATTAATTGAGGGCTGACTTTAATACTTCAAGGTTTGTCCTCATGGCATCAATATAATTCAATCCGGCCTTTATGTCATCAGCAGTAACAGACTGAAGTGAATTGAGAGAAAGAATTTTTGCTGATTTTTTCTCTGTATTCTTGATGATTGTCTTTGCAATTTTCTGGTCGCTTTTTTCAATAGTAAGAACGCACGGAAGCGAAAGCTCGTCAACTTTTTTTGCAAGGAAAATTACAGTCTTAAAGCTTGCCTCAGTTTCTGCAGAACAGCCAACAAATGCTGCAAAATATGAAAGGTTGTAATCATCTGTAAGATATCTGAACGGAAAGCGGTCACCGAAAAGGATTGTCTTCCGTGCGGCTTTCTTAACTGCCGCTGAATATTCAGAATCGAGCGCAGATAATTCCTTAACATAAGCATCAAGGTTCTTTTTGTAAATCGAAGCATTTGCTGAATCTGATTCGCACAATAAATCACACAACGCACCGCAGAGGATTTTTGTATTCTTCAAAGAAAGCCATACATGCTCGTCATATTCGATTTCTTCGTTTTCATCGTGATGATGTTCATGCTCGTGATGATGCTCATGGTCATGATCCTTTGCATGCTCATGATGATGCTCGTGTTCATGCTCGTCCTCGTCTTCATCCTCTTCACACTGCATGCCCTCTACAACTTCCTCTTCCTTTACCTTGTCGCCCAAAGCCTCAAGAAGATTGAGAGTCTTAAGATTTTTATTCTTTGCAGACTTGATTACGCCTTCAACCCATTCATCGCTTTCGCCGCCGACATAAATAAAAACATCAGCAGAAGCAATCTTTGCGATATCCTTTGGCGTCGGCTGGTAGCTGTGCAAGTCAACTCCGCCATTAATCAGAAGCGTAAGCTCAGCCTGCTCTGCGCGTTCACCTAAAATTCTGCGTGCCCAATCGTACTCAGGGAAAATCGTTGCAACTACCTTAAGCTTCTTATCGCCGGAAGCCTTAGGCTTTGCAAATGCAAAAGACATTGCGACACTACAAACCAATGCAAAAAAAAGAATTTTTTTTGATTTCATTTTTACAACTCCTACATATAGTTTTTTTATGCCAGTTTACGGCATTTTTCACACAAGCCATAAAGAACGGTACGGAACGGATTAATAGAAAATCCGTGTTCTTCCTCAAGATGTTTTTTAATTTCCGAAAGCTCATCGCATTCAAGATGAACGAGCACGCCGCACTTTTCGCACTTCAAGTGAAAGTGTTCTTCATCATGCGGACAGGATTCTGCTACATACTGAAAGCAGGCCGCAGAATGTTCATCAATAAAATATTTCTGTACCTTGCCTTCCGCCACAAGCTTTTCAAGCTGACGGTAAATTGTCGCGATACCGATGCTTATTTCCTTTGAAGCAAAATGCCGGCGGACATCTTCCGCAGTAAAGTGAACCGAACCCTGCTTTTTAAGATACGAAAGCAAAAGCTCCTGCTGTTTAGTTTTGTAAGTGGATTTGACAACATTTCCCATACGAACCTCGATTTAAGACACAAGCTGAGTTTTGAGTTTGACATTGCTAACAATCAATTTGATAACGGATATCAATTTAGTTAATCATGCAAAAAAAGTCAATATGAAAATGATTATCATTTTTAATAAATATGACTTCGCAAAATATGACACAAACATGCATAAGAAAGGCATTCAATTTCCCAGTTCCATGCACCTCTCCACGCCCCGCACACGCCGCACGAATCAAAAATTCCCTTGAAATATCATACTATTAATAGTAAACTTTAAATATGAATGATATTATTACATTAGGTCAGGCGCGTCCTGAAGCTCAGAAAAAATTTATGACAGGTGTTTACCTGAGAATGTTTCTTGCTCTTGTAGTTACAGCTGCAGTTGCATGGTACACGGCAAACACTCCACGTTTAGTCAGGCTTCTTTTCCTCAACAATATTATTTGGGTTACTTTGGTTGCTGAACTTATTCTTGTTCTGGTTCTTTCGGCAAAAATCGGTTCACTTTCTCTCGGAGCAGCTTCGGCTCTGTTTTACGTCTATGCAGTATTGAACGGCGTTAACCTCTCTTCAATTTTCTTTGCCTATCAGATCGGCTCAATCGTAAATGTTTTCATTGCATCAGCGGCGATGTTCCTTGCAATGACTCTTTACGGCATGTTCACAAAATCAAGCCTTGCTTCATATGGAAAATATTTGTACATGGGCCTTGTAGGTCTTATCGTAGCTTCACTTTTGAATTTCATTTTCCATTCATCAACAATGGAGTGGGCAATCTCAGTTGTAGGAATCGGAATCTTTATCGGCCTTACAGCTTATGATACGCAGAAGTTTATGAGCATAGGACTTAGAAGTGATGAAAGCGAAAACTTCCAGAAGATTGCAATCATCGGAGCGCTTGAGCTTTACCTTGACTTCATCAACATCTTCCTTAAAATGCTGAGACTTTTTGGAAAACGCAGATAACAATTTTTGATTATCCTGAACGCCGGCTTTATTACAGGCCGGTGTTTTTTATATAGAGGTAACCTTGTTCCCTCAAGCACATTACTTAAAATCAGAGAGGAAATTAATGTCAAAAAAAATAGTAATCGTAGGCGGTGGTGTTGCAGGCTTGTCGGCAGGAATTTACGCTCAGAAAGCCGGCTTTGAATCTGAGATTTACGAAAAGCATGTTGTAGCAGGCGGCCAGTGCACAGGCTGGAACCGCAAAGGCTTTTACATTGACAACTGCATTAGCTGGCTTACAAACGCATCGGAAAATTACGGAGTCTGGAAGGTCTGGACCGAAACTGATTTTATAAAGGAAGGAATGCTTATCCGCCAGCACGACGCTTATTATACTTCTGAGCTTGACGGAAAAACAGTTACATTCTGGACTGATCTGGACAAAGCACAAAAGGAACTTCTTGCGATTGCTCCTGAAGATAAAAAGGAAATCAAACGCCTTATAAAGAACGTAAGGAACGCAAGCATCGGACTTCAGGTTCCGTATTCGCGTCCGCTTGATAAAATGAAGGCACTTGAATTTGCAAAATACGGACTTGCTTCAATCAAGATGATTCCAGTCCTCAAAGATTATTCAAAATTGAGTATGGGAGATCTTGCCGCAAGATTTAAAAATCCTTTATTAAGAAAAGCGCTCTTAGATTATCTTCCTGAAGATTACTGCGCATTTATTTTTGTTTCAGCATACGGCACGATAGTGAGCGGCGGCGGCGGCGTTCCTGAAGGCGGCTCTTCGGAAGCAGTCGAGCGCATGGTGGAAAAATATAAATCGCTGGGCGGAAAGCTTTATCTTGGAAAGCCCGTTGCAAAAATCGAAACGGAAGGCAAAGCTGCAAAAGGCATTATCCTTGAAAGCGGTGAAAAAATCGCCGCCGATTATGTCATTGCTTCTCCTGATACTTATCACACATTCCACAAGCTTTTGGACGAAAGCCTTATGCCTGAGCCTCTTAAAAAAGCATATGCAGATAACAAAGCAAATCCGCTTGGCTCGTCATTCCAGTGCGCTTTTTCGTACGACGGCAAAGGAGAAGAATTCGGGCGGCGATTTTTTTATGATTGCTCGGGCTTCAATCTGGCGGGCAGAAAAATTACGCGCATGAATGTTAAAAACTATTCTGCATTTGAGCCAAAGCATGCGCCGGAAGGAAAGGCGCTTATTCAGGTAAAGATTCTTGAAAACGAAAACGAATACCTTTACTGGGAAAATCTTTATAAGACAGACAAGAAAAAATACAATGAAGAAAAAAAGAATGCTGCAAAAGAAATCGAGCGCATGATTTACGAGCGCTTTCCTTCGGCAAAGGGTAAGCTTGAGCTTCTTGATGTCTGGTCACCATATACTTACACACGATACTGCAATGCCTACCGCGGCGTGTACATGTCATTCATCACGACAAAACACAGCAAGGGCACCTTCAACATTCCGGGCGTAATCAAGAATCTGGACAATGTATTTCTTGCAGGCCAGTGGCTTCAGCTTCCGGGCGGACTTCCGGTTGCAATTACAACAGGAAAATTTGCAGTTCAACGCATCATGAATTTAGAAGGAAAAGGCTGGGATATTTAATT